>NZ_BAFS01000386.1 GCF_000308415.1 Nocardia asiatica NBRC 100129
ACCGTGCGATCGACCTGCTGGAACAGGCGGTGGCCGCTACATCGGACGACCACCCCGACCAGGCGATGTTCCTGTCCAACCTCGGTATCGCGTACCAGGCGCGGTTGGATGCGGGTGGGTTGGGCGTAGACCGGGAGACCCTGTCCACCTATGCCGGACGGGTCACTGCGGCAGTCACCGCGCCGCCGGTTCTCCGGATTCGGGCAGGGTGGGCCGCCGGGGCGCTGGCGCATGCGATGAACGAGCACTCGCTCGCGGTGGAGTTGCTGGACGCAGCAGTGGCGCTGATGCCGTCGGTGGCACCGCGAGAATCGGGATGGGAAGATCAGGAACAACGCATTGGCGAAAACTATGGTCTGGTCGGAGAGGCCATCGCCGCGCACTGCGCGATCGACGACCCTGCCGGGGCCGTGGAGCTCGCCGAGTTGGGCCGCGGTGTCCTGCTGGCCGCGCAGCTGGACTCACGCACTGACCTCACCGATCTCGGCCATGCCCACCCTGACCTGGCTGCGCGATTACGACGCGTGCGCAAGCTGCTCAACAACCCACACGCCGATAACACCACCCCCGGTGAGACCCCCATGGAGGTACACGAACGGATCGAGGACCGCAAGCGGTGGTGGGCAGAGCACGACGAGCTAATCACCCAAATCCGCCGCCGCCCCGGCTTCGACCGATTCCTCAGGCCACCCCGCCTGATCGACCTCCAACAAGCACTGACCGACAGCACGGTCATCGTCGTCAACAGCGGACACCAACGCAGTGACGCCATCATCCTTACCCAGGACACCAAACCAGAACTCGTCCCGTTATCGGACCTGAGGCGCGCTGATGTCACCTTCCACGCCGACGCACTGCTGGATGCCAGCTACACCCCCGGCCCGGTAGGAGCCCTGCGAAAGCAGCGGGTTCTCCCCGAGATCCTCGCCTGGCTGTGGGACACGATCGTGCACCCGATTTTGCACGCCGCCGCCCCCCTCACGGCGACCGCGAACTCACTGCCACGGGTGTGGTGGCTGCCTACCGGCCTGCTCGGCCTGTTCCCCCTCCACGCTGCCGGTCACCACAGACAGCCCGGCGCCCTCGACACCGTCATATCCTCCTACACCCCCACCCTGCGCGCACTCGCCCACGCTCGAACCCGGCCACCAGCGACGACCCGCCGCCAGCTGACCGTGGCCCTGCACCACACCCCCGGCCTGCCGGACCTGCCCGGCACCGTCGCCGAAGCGACCACCCTACACGCCCGCCACCCCGACACCCCGCTGCTCCTCGACACCAACGCCACCACTGACCGCGTCCTGGCCGCCCTCCCCGACGCCACATGGGCACACTTCGCCTGCCACGCAGGAATCGATTTCACCGCCCCGTCCCGCAGCGGGCTGCTGCTGCATGACGCGACGCTGTCGCTGCCGCAGATCAGCCGGCTCCGGCTCACCCACGCCGAGTTGGCCTACCTGTCGGCCTGCTCCACCGCCCACCGCGGAATTCGGCACGCCGACGAATCGCTGCACCCCGCGTCCGCGTTTCAACTAGCCGGATTCCGCCACGTCATCGCCAGCCTCTGGCCCCTTGCCGACGACACCGCCGCAGCAGCAGCGACCGCCTTCTACCAGCATCTCCCCCCATCACCGACCGCCGACGATGCCGCCACTGTCCTGCACCACACCACCCGCGACCTACGCGCCCAACACCCAACGCGCCCCGATCTGTGGGCGGGGCTCATCCACAGCGGCCCATAAACAACCGAAAAACGCACCCCGCACGCACCACCTCAGCACCCGCCAACCGTTTGCTGAAACAGCGGGGACTGTCCAGTGAGTGGTGTATATCGGTTCGGGTAGTTGCATCCGGCCTGCAGGTTGTTAGTCGACTTCGATCACCAGCCGACCACCCGAAACCCGTAGGTCGTCCCCGTTCCCATGTTCGATGTGCCCCGCCCCGGGCCGACGAACATGGGAACGGTGAACCGATCAGTGCGGACCCACCGCAAATCGTCAGAGCGGATACGCACCCACTATGACCAGGCGTTTCCCAGTTGCCCATGTTTTGCGTGTCCTGCCGAGGGCACAAACCTGCGACAGCGTTTCCCAGCGCAACCCGCATTCCTCGTCATTCCGAACAGCCATAGCGAAAACCACAGGTCAGACCCGGTCCTTCTGCGCCCTGTAGGGCAGAAGCCTCACTCCACCTCGCCGTTTCAATCATTCGCCTCGGCAAAGCCGCTCCGAGTCTTCACCGACCCACGGCCACGACGAACCTGCCGGTTGCTTGCAGACCTAGCGATCAGCTTCATCGACTGAACCGAGGCCGACGCACTCGCCCGACAACTCGGGACCGCTGGCTACCGGCCCGTGCGCGACACCCTGTTCTGAGTACAGGGCACGGACGTCGCGCGGCTCGTCAGTGGCGTAGCCGGGCAGCTGCGGCCAGAAGCGGGGTGCTCACGGCGGTGGCTGCGGCTCCGAGTGTGGTGTCGGTGGCCAGGATCCACCGGACGGTCTTCATCGCCAGGGTCAGGACTTCTCCGCCGCGCTGACGCATGTCCGCCTCGAAACGTTCCACGGCGCAGGTGACGGTTGCGGTGCCAGCGGCGGCGGCGCTCACGTGCTCGAGCAGGCTGGCAGCGTCGCGGATGGCCGCGCCCGCTCCCATTCCGGCGGTGGGTGGTGTGGCGTGGACAGCGTCGCCGAGCGCGGTGATTCGACCCGCGGGCCAGGGCGCGAGATCGTCCGCACGAGTGGAGGCGGCGTTGAAGCGGAACCCGGCCACGCTGTGCGGGTCGGCTTGGGCAATGACCTCGAGCGTGTGCTCGGCCCAGCCCCGCTTGCGAAACCGGTCCAGCAGCGCGGCCTGCAGCGGGCCGCCACGCAGGTCTCGCAGGGAGTCGGTGCCGGCGGATTCGGGGAACATGGCGCCCCAGATATAGGTGGGTCCAGTGGTGACCGACATCCGCAGCTCGGGAGCGTCGAGCGCGGCGTTGCCGACCGGGTCGAGGAACCCGATATAGAGCGCTGCACCGTGCGGGCCGATCGCCAGCCCCGATCGTGGCCTCAGTCGCTGCTGCTCGCTGGCGCTGAGGTCTCGCACGAGGGTGCGGCCGGAGAACCCGATGATGCCCGCCGGCCTGTTGGTCGGGCCTCCCGCCAAGTGGCGGGCTACCACCGAGTGGGTGCCGTCCGCGCCCACCACCAGATCCGCCGAGACCGGCGCCCGATCGGTGAACAGCACCTGGGGCGCGCCGTGGTCATCATGGCCAACGCCGGACGCGCTGCATCCCAGGTGCAGGGCATCACCCACCGCTTCGGCCAACAACATCCGCAGGGTGATCCGATCCACGTCGACACTGCCGCTGCCGCTGAGGTCTGGCCCGTGGCCGAGCAGCCGGCCGCGGCGGTCCCAGAACGCGTCACGCTCGCGTAGCCGCAGCGCCGAACCCGATGCCAGCAACCGCTGCATGATCTGCGGTTCCACGAGATCTTTCAGCGCCGACTGCGCCCGCTCGTCCAGGGTGATGTGGTAGCCGCCGGTCGCCGCCACGTCGGTGTCGCGGTCGAATACCGCCACCTCGAATCCCCGGCGACGCAGCCCTGCCCCGAGGGCGAGCCCGCCGATACCGCCGCCGACCACAACCACCCGCATACCCGACCGTCCTCTCTGCCACTGCTCGCTGAACAGAGCCCACCCTGACATCGGTAGTGGACACCGAGTGGCCACCACCGGTCAGATGGCACGATGGCGAACACCTCACACCGGGCATTGCGACTGCTGTCTCTGCTCGGCTCAGGACGGCAGTGGCCGCTGCGTGAGCTGGCCACCCGGCTCGGAGTCAGCGAACGCACCGTCCGCCGCGACATAGAAACGCTGCGCCGGCTCGACTACCCGATCACCACCATCCACGGCCCCGAGGGCGGCTATCGGCTCGGTGCCAGGCACACCCTGCCGCCGCTGCTGTTCGACCACGACCAGGCCCTAGCGGTCGCGGTGGCCCTGCAGACCGCGCCCAGCACGATGTTCGGCCTCGGGGACGACGCGGCGCGGGCGCTGGCCACGCTGCAACAGGTCATGCCCCCTGCACTGCGGGCATCCATGGAGTCCCTGCGCCTGACCCGGCTGCAGAACTACTGGGAGTTCCCCGCACCTCCCATCGCCCCGTCCGCTCTGACCGCCGTGGGAACCGCGGTACGCCACCGCTACCTACTCGTCACCGAGATACTGCGTCCCGACGGGACACGCTCCGAACCCGGGGATCCCGATTTCCTGCCCGCACACCGCATCGAGCCGCACCACCTGGTCGTCTGGGCCGCCCGGTGGTACCTGGTCGCCTACGACCTCACCGACCACGAATGGCGAGTGCACCGCGTCGATCGACTGCACTCCCGCCCCACTACGCAGCACTTCTCCGCCCGCGCGCTTCCCGGCGAAGACCTCGCCCATTTCGTGATGGGCACCCACGACCGCGGCGACACCCCGGCTGACTGGCAATGCACCGGCACCGCACGGCTCAACCTGCCCGCTCACATCGTGGCCCGCTGGGCGCCAGGCGGCTCCGTCGTGGAACACCTCGACACCGAACACTGCCGGCTCACTCTCGGCGCCTGGTCCTGGGCCGGCGTCGCCGGCATCCTCGCCACCTTCGACACCGAACTCACCAACCTGCACCCACCCCAACTCGTCCACGCATGCCGCCGACTCACGCGCCGATGGGCCACTATCGCCGACACCTGAAAAGCGCTCCGCGAAAGCACTGGCCGGCGGGTGGGGTGAGCACCCTATCCGAT
>NZ_BAFS01000385.1 GCF_000308415.1 Nocardia asiatica NBRC 100129
GGGCGGCGGACACGACGCCGTGCCGGTTTTTGTGGGCTTCCTCGTAGGCGGCGATCGCGCGGATGCCGGCGGGGTCGGTGAGTTCTTTGACCTCGGCGACGGCTTGGGAGACGTTCAGCTCGTCATAGTCGGCGATGGGCAGCTCGCCGGGCTCGAGGACGCCGGTGCTGGTGCGGATCGACCGCAGCGCATCAGCGGCGGTGTCGGCGCCTTCGCGGCGGGTGACCTGCTCAGCGGTCTCCAACGCCGCATCGCGGGAAGCAGACAGCGTCTTGACAGCGACATCCCCGGCGCGTGCGCCTTGGGCCAGCAGTTCACCGAGTGCGGGTGTGCTGGCACGCACGGTGTCCAACGCCCGATCCAGCCCGCGGGTCGACCAGCTGACCGGGAGATTGAACAGCTTCACCGCCGTCCCGGCAGCGGCCTGCAAGGGGGTGCGGCGCAGCGCGGCCGGCCCACCAAGAGCGTCCTCGGCCAGGACGGTGGTCAGCCAGTCCACCGTGGCCGAATGCGCGGTGATCAACCGATCCGCCAACGCCACCACCTCACGCAGTCCGGCGGAGGTGGCCAGAGCCTTGATGTAGCGGGCGCGATCGACCAGCTGGTGTTCGAGAGCCAGGTCACCGAGCAGGGCCTCGTCGAACGGCAGAGCCTGCTCGACCATCGCCTTGACCGCCGCGGCAGCCTGGCCAAGGAACGGACCAACCAGCTCCGGCACACCACCCAGCTCGCGGATGGTGGCCTCGATGGCTTCGGCGCGGGCGCGGGCGTTGTCGGCGTTCTCCGACAGCTCGCGGCGCACCGCTTCGGTGCGGGCCTGAGCGATGCGGGTCTCGGCGACCTGGATCTCGGTGTTGGTCAGCGACAGCGCAGCGCGGAGCTGCGCGAGCAAAGGTTGTGGTGTCGGGTGTGCTCATTGCGGATCTCGTCCCTCCGGTGTTCGACAGCATCGGGTCGGCGCAAAGGTGCACCACTGTCGGCCTTACCCAGCCCTACCAGCCAGTAACACCTCTCCGCTTGCTGCGAATGTGCGAGTAGAGGTTCATCGGGGGGATGCTCGGGCGAGTGCTGAGCTGGGACGACCTGGCAGCGTAGGCGCGGAAAAGGTGTGAAGACCCGCCCCGGAAGGGTTCGCTGTGGATAGGCGGGTCTGCCAACACCGTGGAGATATGTGGATCACGGGTGCGCTGGTCGGTCACGCCCGGCGGCTTCGCTTACTACGCATCGCTGCCGAACAGTTCCGGCCTCATGCGGGTCGCGGGCAAGGATGCACCCGCCCGCGACGGCGGAAATGCTAGATCGACGTCCCACCGTCGTGCATGAAACCTCACATCACACGTGTCTTTCCGTGTGGCTACACCCCTCGACGCTGCGGCCACGCCAACCCACTGCGGCTGTCGGCCACCGCGGGTTAGCTGACACCCAACTCGGATCGTGCAAGCGGTCGCCAACACTGCCGAGACCTATCCATTCCTGACCGATCTCACCTACGCCGTGCCCGCCGAACATCCGTAGCAGCGCACGCTCACCTTCCCAGCCCGGACACACCGCCAGATCACCTCGCGTGCTCACCGTTCTTTGTCGAGTCATCTGGCGCGGGAGACTCGACGGTGTCGACTGCCTCGGTGATCTGCTCTGTCGAGTGACCGGAATCCGCGATGCCGTGGCGAGCACGCTCGAGCCGCCCGGTTGGTGCCACCGTCGGCGCTGGTGCTTCCTCCGGTGAGGTGGTGTCGCGGTGGGCGCGGGCGGTGGTGATCAGTTGCCGGGCTTGCTTGGTGCTGATCTCAAGCAGGTCCGCGAGCTCGTCGTCGGAGGCACCGTGGTCACGTATCACGGCGGCGGCCTCGGCTTGGTCGGCGCGGTGGCGGGCGATCTCCTGCGCGGCGGCTGCCTCGACGTCGCTGATCTGCTTGTGTAGCGCCGCGATGTGTTCATCGCGCGTGGTTTCGCACGCGGTGATCGCCGCCCAGTCGGTGAGGTACCGCTTCACCGCCTCATGGATAGCACGCTCCCGCTGGCGTGCCAGTTCACGACGTTGTTTGCTGCGGGCGCGTGAGCGTTCCAGTCGTCCAACGACTTCGGGGGATCGAGCCGCGCGCGGGGAGCGCGGTGGGCGACGCGACGACATGGCCGGCCTCCTGAATTCTGGGCCCGCCTGCCGATTCTCCCGTACGCGATCGTACTCGCCCGGACGGTGGCTTGCGGTGCGTCTCGCACCGTGTCCCGCCAACTCGGTCGTCAATCCGCTGATCAGAAAGGGACATTCACGTGCACTCGCTCACCGACCTCGTCCGCGACCCGACCCAGGTGATCACCTCCATACCCGCCTGGCTCGGCTACATCCCGCACCGACAACTGGTGCTGACCATGCTCAAGGTCACCACTGACCGCGACACCGAGCCCGCCCGCCTCGTGGTGCGCTCGGTCGTGGCGGCGTGCGACCTCACGATGCCGGTCGGCGAGGTGGCGGCTCGAGCGCGCAGCACTGCGGCAAGCATCGACGCATCCGCGACCTTGGCCGTGATCGTCGATGACCGGCTCAGCGACCCCGACTTCGGACCGACCCTGCCCGCGGCCGGGCGTCGTCTGGTCGACGGGCTCGCTCACCGCCTCGCCGACAGTTCCGCACCCCTGATCGGCGGGTGGGTGAGCCGAGAGATCACCGCGGGATCACCGTGGTGGACGCTGATCGGTTCGACCGATCGCGGTGTCCTCACCGATCCGGCGCGGTCGCCGATCGCGCTCGACCGGCTGATCACCGGTCAACCGGTGCACCCCTCGCGCCAGGCACTGCGCGACACCCTCGCCCCGGATCCGACGCTCACCGAGCAGATCGAGATGCTGCTGCCCGCAGCCAGTGCACGCGCCCGGCAGCAGCGCCGCCTCGCCGTGCTGCACCATGATCTGACCGGCTATCACCGGCGTTGTCTGCAGGCGGTGTTGTGGCGGATCGCCGATATCGCCGGAGGAGACATCCCAGCGCCTACGCAATTGGCGGCGCTGGCGGTGGCGCTGAGTGAACGAGCCGTCCTCGACTGCCTGCCCGCCACCGCCGTCAGCAAGGACGCGGTGGCCGCCGAACAGCTGTGGACACTGCTCGTACGCTGCCTACCCGGCGCGGCGCGAACCGAAGCCGCGACGTTGCTGGCCTACAGCGCCTACCTGCGCGGCGAGGGCACCCTAGCCGCCGTCGCTTTGGAAACGGCGCTGGCCTCGAGCCCCCGACACGCTACCGCTATGGCGCTGCGGGCAGCCCTGAACGCCGGGGTGGCACCGGAAAAGCTTCGGCGCCTAGCCGGACACGGCGCGTCCGCCGCCGCGAAACTCGGCATAGGCATCAGTGAGCCGACATCCTAAGCCCGGCACTGCATGTGAGCGGGTTGCTCGCGCGCCACACGCACCGCCACCCCGCGCTGCTGCTGCGGGAGTTCCCTCATTCAGAGAGGTCAGCACGTGCCCATCTACCTACCCACCCCCCCAAGCTCCGGCCCGCGCGGTCCCGACGGCCGAGGCTGGAACCGGACCTCGCTCGCCGCGCACCACGGCATCCCGGGGCCGCAGTGCGCGCTGCGCCCTCGCCGATACCTGGCCCTGTACGACGTCATGCGTGATACCCGCCTGATCCGGTGGGGTCCCTACGACCTGTGTTTACGACATCCCCAGCTCGGGCAGCCACGCCCTGACTGCCGTACCTGCCCGGTCCTCACCACACCGGTACCGATCACGCACACCGACGCTGACCGAGTCACCTCGCCCGCCTGCATGGCCGACGGCACCCACCGCGACCAGCACCCTCCGAAATTCTGGCTCCAACGCATCAGCCCGCAGACTCCCGGCTACCCACGCACCCGCCACCGCCACCACCGCCGTGACGAGCCGGTCCCGTGACCACCCCCGACCTTCTGCGCCGCCGACGCGAACGCCCCTCCCGTGCTCAGCAACTGCCACGCCCGCGCGGCAAGCTCGATTTCGCGTTGGCGCCCGGCCCGGATTTGCTCAGCTACGACCAGTACCTCATCTCGATCAGCGGCGGCAAAGACAGCCAGGCAATGGTCGATGTTCTGGTCGAGGTCTTCCACCACCTCGACGTGCTGAACCGGGTCACCACCGTCCATGCCGACATGGGCCGAGCCGACTGGCCCCACACCGCCGCCCTCGCCCGAGAGCACGCCGAGCACTACGGGCTGCGCCACGAGGTCGTGGCCCGTACCGGCGGGGACCTTCTCGACCGGGTCGCCGAACGCGGAAAATGGCCTTCACACCGGATTCGTTGGTGCACAAGTGATTTCAAAAGAGGCCCGGCGCGGCGGGTGATCACGACGCTGGTCGCGGAGTCTCGCGCCGCCGGTATCGTGGATCGCCCGGTGAGGGTGTTGAACATCATGGGCCACCGCAGTCAAGAATCCGTTGAAAGGGCGAACCGGCCGGCGTTCGTCCACGAGCCCGCCAGGACGTGTATGTGCCCCCGCTGCAGTACCGCCCGCGACGCCGGGAATCCGCCCACCGGCAGCGTGTCGAACTCGCGGCGGATCGTCGACACCTGGCTGCCGATCCACGGCTGGGACCTCGAGACGGTGTGGGCGCGTCCATCCGGAATTGCATCTGATGCAATCACGATTCCCGACTTTGCAGGTCAATCGGCGTAACCCTAACCCGCAACGACCCCCTATGGCAACCCTCCTACCTGGGCATTTGCAAT
>NZ_BAFS01000384.1 GCF_000308415.1 Nocardia asiatica NBRC 100129
CACTCGGGCAGAATCAGCTTCATGCGTAGTGCCCGGCAGACGACCGCCGCCTTCGACGTCGAGCAACTCACCGCAGGCGTCGAAGGCGACTCGCAGGCCACCCGGATCCTCGACGCCGCCCTGTCGGAGTTTCGCGACCACGGCATCGATCGGGTCCGGATGGAGCACATCGCCCGCCGCGCCGGCCTGCACCGCGCTACCGTCTACCGGGCCTTTCCCAGCAAAGACCTGCTGGTCACCACCGCGCTGACCAGATGGTTGCAGCGTGTCCTGTCCGGCATCACCACCGCCGTCGCCGATTGCACCGACGTCCGCGACCGCGCCGCCGAAGGCTTCGCCATCGCCTTGCGCACCCTGCGCGACGACCCGCTCACCAACCGCATCCTGCTCGCCGACGAAGGCGGCCAGCCCTTCGTCATCACCTACGGCGCGACCCTTCTCACCGCCGCGCGGGCGTTCTTCGCCGAACAGCTGCGCCGGGCCGACGATCTGGGCGACATCGATCCCGACGCGTCCGCCGAGATCGCCGCCCGCCTCTCCCTCACCCTGCTGCTCATCCCGGACAGCTACTTCGCCCTGGAGACCGACGAAGACGCCCGCCGGTTCGCCCGCAGGCACCTCATCCCCGCCGCCATTCGGTAGCGCCGACCAGCCGATACGGGCGAATAAAGGCCCTCCGATCGCCGCGACACAGGTCGGCCTGTGCCGCGGTGGCCGGACGGAATCGTCCGGACCGCGACCACCGCTCTCGCTCAGTGACAGATTCGTGCGGCGACGTCTGCGGGCACGCTTCCTCCGTGAATCTGATCACACTGCCGATGTCGACCACCTGCCACGCGGGATCGATGCGCTGAACAGAATCTGGGTACGTCCGCGAGTGTCACCGTGAGTTCCGTTGCGCGCCAGAGCCCATCCGTTCACGCAGCCGATCTCGTCCTCCGATTCGATGGGATGGGCGAGATGTACTTCGTACTCGCTGCGCTGCACCGCCTGCAGCAGCGCGCTTTTGACCGGGCAACCGCTGAGCTGTTGGCAAAAGCCCGGTTTTCGGGGCTGGCGTCATGACAACTACCCGGTCCGACGATTTCCCACCCGGTCCGGTGGCGAAGGCCCGGCCGGTTCGGCGGCGAAATGTCGTGCGTCGTCACGCTTCGCGACGGCGGCACCCTGATCGGTAGTCTCGGGCGGGTGAGCAGTTGGGTGCGCCGGAAGTTCCACGGCATCGGACGGATCGATCGAGCGATCGGCGGCGCGGTCGCCGAGCTGCCTGCCTCGGCGGTCGACCACAGCCTGTTACGGATCACCGGCAGCGCCGATTTCAGCAGGCTGTGGCTGGTTCTCGCCGCACTGCTCGCCACCAGGCAGGGCGCGCCGCGCCGCGCCGCGATGCGCGGCGTGGTCTCCGTCGCGGGCGCCAGTTTCCTCGTCAACGTCGGTCTCAAGTCGCTCGTCGCCCGGCGCCGCCCCGCAGCGGAACTCCTACCCGCGCACCGGCGGCTCTCCCCTACCCCGAAGTCTTCTTCCTTCCCCTCCGGGCACAGTGCCACCGCCGCGGCATTCGCCACAGCGGTGGCTCTGGAAAGTCCCCGTACCGCATTGGTTGTCGCGCCGCTGGCAGCCACCGTCGCCTATTCGCGGGTGCACACCGGCGTGCACTGGAGCTCCGATGTGCTCGTCGGAGCGGCCGTGGGTTCCGGTGTCGCACTCGCAACCCGGCGCTGGTGGCCGGTGCGCGAATCGGATGAGGCGCAAGCCCGCCCCGTCCGCGAGGTCCCCGCGCTGGTGGAGGGCAAAGGACTGCTGGTCATGGTGAATCCGGCCTCCGGCGATCCGAACTACGATCCCACCGACGACGTCGTCGCGGCGCTGCCCGCCGCCACCGTCCTGCGCACCCGGGTCGATCTGGACTGTGCCGAACAACTGGAGCAGGCCATCGCCGACCACGGCGAACCGGTTCTGGCGGTCGGCGTCGCCGGCGGCGACGGCACGGTGGCCGCCGTGGCCGCGGTCGCGCTGCACCACGAACTGCCGCTGGTCGTCATTCCCACCGGCACGCTCAACCATTTCGCCCGCGACCTCGGCGTCTACGATCTGCGCGAGGTGATCGACGCCACCGGTGTCGGCGAGGCGGTCGCGGTCGACATCGCCGGCGTCGAAATGGAGGACGAGACCGGTTCACGCACCCGGCACCTGATCAACACCGCCAGTCTCGGCACGTATCCGGATCTGGTGCAACTGCGCGAGAAGTGGCAGGCCCGATGGGGCAAATGGCCCGCCTTCGCCGCCGCCCTCGTGGTCACCCTGCGCCGGGCCGAACCGATCGAGATCTGCCTGGACGGGCGCTGGCAGCGGGTGTGGTTCCTGTTCGTCGGCAACGGCCCTTACCATCCGCACGGCGCGGTGCCCGCCTTCCGCGACCGGCTCGACGCCGGACTGCTCGACATCCGCTGGCTGCGCGCGGATCTGCGCTGGTCGCGCACCCGCGCGGTGCTGGCGCTGCTGCTGGCGGCGATCGGCCACAGCAAGGTCTACGGCGAGCGCCAGTTACCCGAACTGTTCGTGCAACTCCCCACACCGGAGGCGCTGGCCACCGATGGCGAGGTGGTGGGCAGAGCCAACCGACTGCACTTTCGCATCGCAGGCCAGCTCGCGGTCTACCGCCGCGACGAGTCCAATCCACTCTGGGCCGACCGCAGCCGCCCCCACCACCGCCGTGCGCCCTGGCTGCGCGACGCGTTCCGCGCCCGCCTTCCGTTCCAGCGGCGAGCAGGCGAGGACTGAGCGCGCCCGGCGGGCGCGCTCATGCCATCGAGCGCAGCAACCCGAGTTCGGGCTCCAGCGCGCCGTCCTGGCCGAGGGACAGGAAGTCCGCCTCGACCGCGGCCCGCTCCAGAACACCGGCCCGCACCGCGTGGTACCGCACGACCGACCACACGAAGACATCGAGGCCGTCGAAGCGTGTGCCGTCCTCGACGACTTCCTCCTCGTGGAACCAGATTCCGATCTGCCCGGTGGTGAGCACCACGTACAGGTTGCCACCGCCGTCGGCGCCGATGGAGTACACGTCGTCGTCGGTGAGTTCGGTCTCGTAGTCGCAGTCCAGGATCCCACAGCTGTTGGCCGCGAAGTCGAATCCGTATGACCACGAGTAGATGTCCAGGAATTGCGGCATCCGTCCCGAGCGCACCCGGCGATCGAAGGCCGCCAGTGCCGCCGCGTCGGCAGGGGCCAGCCGTTCCAGGAAGGGCGCCACGGGACGGGTCCGCTCCGGCACGGCGACCGGAGGCCGATCGGGAAACCATCGCGCGAGATCGGCGTCCAAGCCGCGTTCGACGTAACCCACCAGGTCGCCACGAGTAAGTGTCATCGCCGAATCCTAGCCGGGGCAACGACATTCGGAGAGGCACGAATAATCGAGTTGACCCCGACCGTGCGACGATGTTCAGTGTCTCCGGACATGACGATCACTGTTCTCGACACCTACTCGGCGACGCGCGAGATCCTGCGGGCTCCAGCCGCGGATCGCGTCGCCCTGCTGCAAACGATGCTCGAACCCATGAGGGGCATGTACCGGCACTTCCCCGGCGACGTGGATTTGGTGGCCATGCATCACCTTTCGTCCGGGTTTCCCCTGGACCGTGACGCGCGGCGTTGCCTCGACGCACTCGAGACGCTGGCGGCGGCCGGGGCATGGGAGCGGGTTCGCCGCGCTCTGGACGCTGCCGTCGCGGTGCAGCTGGCGGCGCTGCCGGAGCTGGAGGTCCCCGACATCACCGTGCTTCTCGTGCTCGGCGATCCGGGCGACGCCCACTTCACGGGTCCCAGCCTCGGCGTGACCGGAAACGGCGGGATCTCCGGCTACATCGCGGTCACACTGTGGCCTTTCCCCGAGAACGTGCGGCGGCTGGAGGCGACCGTCGTGCACGAACTCAACCACAACCTGCGCTACAGCCCGGGCGGGGTCGTCTGGGACCCGGACACCGTCACGGTCGGCGAGCACGTGGTCTCCGAAGGGCTGGCCGACGCGTTCGCCCGGCAGCTCTACGGCGACGAACTCGGCTACGCCCGCATCGGCGTGCCCCATCTGCGCGACGACGCGGTGTTCGCCAAGGTCGTGTCCGGGCTCGGCGTCACCGGCATGCAGAACTTCACGGCGTGGGTGCACGGCGACGCGATCGCGGAGCGGTTCGGCGCCACCCCCGTTGGGTTGCCCACCGGCGCCGGATATGCCGTCGGCAACAGACTGGTCGACGCCTATCTGGCGGCGACGGGGCAGACCGCCGCACAGGCTCTGCACGCCGACGCGTCGGCGATCATCGCCGCCGCTTTGCACGGCCCTTCCGCTCCGGGCCAGGACCGCCGTTAAGCTCCTGCACCTATGGCACTCAGCGCGACACTGCACAACTTCGCCGTTCACCTGGCCGACGTCGATCGGGGCGTCTACCAGGAGTT
>NZ_BAFS01000383.1 GCF_000308415.1 Nocardia asiatica NBRC 100129
GCCGAACACCTTCTGCGCCCGCGCCGCCGCGCGCCGTGCGGCACGCTGGGCCTCTCGTTGCGCGGTGGCCGCCGCTTCGGCAGGGTCGACCGGGACCGGTTGCGCGGCAACGGCGTTGCTGATGTTGGTGACGGTGTCACCGATCGCGGCGGACAGGACCGAGTTCGGATCCGGGTCGGCGTGCGGGTCGGGGCCGACGATATCGAGCCACCGTTGCCCGAGTTCGAGCATGGTGTTGGTGTCGTCGTCGGCCACGGTGTGGGCCTGCTGCCAGATCGCGCGCAACTTCTCGAGCTTGTCGCTGCCGAGGATGGACTCGATGACCCCGGCGGCGGGCGCGCATTCCGACGCGGTGAGGATGCCGCCATCCACGCGCCCCAGCAGGAGGGCGGCGTTGTGGGCGGCGGCATAATCGGTGGGCGGGATCTGGGCGGCGGCATCGGTGCCGCCGTTGTCGCCGATCACGATCTCGGTCGCGCTGGCGCGCAGCCAGTGCCGGTCATCGGGGCGGCGACGGATCTGGGCGGCCTCGATGCGGGATTCCTCCAACAGCAGGGCGGCCTCGACCACGGCCGGATTCGCCACCGGCGGCGCTTCCCACACCGAATGTTGGGCGTGGGCGCATTCGTGGACGAACGCGCCCCACACGGCGGCGTAGCGGGCGCGGTCGCTGTTGCGGTCCGGCCGCGCGGTGGCCGGGTCGATGCCGAGGCGGGTGCCGTCGATTTCGATGGCGGCGCTGTGGGGCATGAACACCGCCGGGTGCCCGTGCGCCGCGCCGGGGGCAATGGTGACGACCAGGTCGTCGCGGTCTGCGATCGGTGGGGCTTCATCGGTTAGGGCGGCAGACAGGGCATCCCATCCGGCGGTGGCGGGCGGTGGTGTGGGTGTGGTGGTGGGGTCGGCGATCAGGTGGCCGGTCATCGCGGGGGTTCCTTCCGGGCGTGTTCGGGCGGGCCGGGGTGGGTTAGATGCGGGGGCCGAGGGCCAGGGGTTCCAGCCGGGTGCCGAACACGGTGCGCACCACGTCGGCGACGATGGCGCGGTCGTCTTCGGGTGCGGCCCCGATCAGGTTCGCGGCGGCGGTGTTCGTGTCGGTGGCGGTGGCGATTTTCTGGAACGCCAGCAGTTCGCGCAGCTGGGGTGCCCACCCGATCTCGCCTTTGTCCTGTCGGGTGGCCAGGTTCCGCGCGGCGCGGACTGCTTTCGGGTCCACCCCGAGCTGTTTGGCGAGGTCGTAGTCGGAGCCGACCTGTACCTGGAACGCGAACCGGCTGGCGAGGGCGTCGGACAGGATCGCGCCGTGAACGCCGGGGTTGTGCCCGGCCACCACGAAGAACCCCGGCGCGACGGTCACGATTTCGCCGCTGTTGGCTTTGATCACGATCTCGCGGCGGCCGTCCATGGCCGGGTACACGCATGACAGCACGGTCGGCGGGATGAGGGTGGCGTCATCGATGAACAGCACCCGGCCCTCGCGCATGGCGCGGACCAGCGGCCCGTGCACGAACGCGAAGGTCCCGTCGGGGTTTTGCGTGTATTCCCCGACAAAATCGGCGACGGTGGTGTCGCAGTCGCCCTGGACCGTCAGAAGGTCGCCGTAGGCGGCCTCGATCAGCGAGGTTTTGCCGGTGCCGGGCGGGCCGTACAGCAGGACCGGGACCTCGTGGTCGCGCATGGTGCGCAGCACGTCCACATCGGCGCGGCCCGCCAGGGTCCGCAGGTGGTATTGCTGCCCGTTCGGCCGTGTCACGGCCGAACCGGTGCGGGCCGGGCTCGGGGTGCCCGATGGCGCGGCGGGGGCCTTACGCGCCCGACGGGCGGCGGGCCGCTTGGCCGGGGTTGCGGCGGGCGTGCCGGTGGCGGGTGCCGGGGTGGGGGCTCCGGTCGCGGCGCTGCTGGTGTTCGTGTTGGCGCGGTAGCGCAGCGGTTTGGCGCTGGTCTGGTCGGCGTGTCCGGCGGCGGTGAGGGTTTTCATCGCGTTTCCGATCGCACCGGATGAACGGCCGGTGAGTTTCGCGACTTCGCGGGGTGTGTATTCGGTGCCGGGGTTGTCGGTGAGGATTTTGGCGACCATGCGGCGCAGTTCGCCATTGCCGAGGCGGTTGGCCGGTGCGGGGGCCGGGCCGGTGGGGGAAGTCATCTCGTTTCTCCTTCGCACTGCACGAATTTTGTTGCGCCGCTCACGGCGGATCCTGGCACAGCGGTGGCGCGGTGGTCATTTCGGATTGGTTGACAATTCGTTTCCCCGGGGTGTGGGTCGACGCTATCTCGACTCATCCCGGGAATTCAACCCCGTTTTCAACCTTTTCTCAACCAATTTCCGCAGATCAGGGCAACAATTGCATGGCAAGCACAGAATGGAATGCGTTAACGCGGCCAGGCCGGCAGCAGACCGTACATGAGGAAACTATTGATTTGAAACCGATTGGAATGCATCGAATGAGGACGGATATCGATAGTTGAATAGCGGAGTCATATCAGCAGGGCCAGCCGAACGATGGCAGCGACGCCAGCGGGCCACGCCCGCCCCAACGTGTTCTTTCTGTTCCCTGCGGGTAATCCTGGGGAGCCAGTTGGGTCGGATAGTGGCTTCTAGCTGGTAGTTTGCGGCATCGGGGTGGGTTGATTTGACTGACCCACCTAGCGACCCGCCAATGGACCCACCTAACGACCCACCTAACGATCTCCACGATCAGCCAGGCCGCGATAACGCGAGCTGCACCCCCCGTGGCGGCGATCTCCGACAACCCGAAGAAATTGCGAACATCCACCCGTTGTGCCGTGAAATTGCCGTACGGAATCCCATTCTCAATTGAATTCCACAAATAGCGATCAGATATCCGCAAACCCTACTGGGCTAATACCTTACCCGACGAACGCCGAGAAGCACGCACACCTTCTGGCTATTATTGCGTACCGTCAATACTTGGCGGCGGGTGTCGCCTCGAATTCCCGAGGCGGATGTTAGCCTTTGTCCCGCGCGGATTCCGCACTCGAGTCAGGCGAGAGACTTCCCCATCCTCGCCTCCGCCTCATCAGACGAGCTTTTACCTTAGACCCAGCGTTTCCGCCTATCTCATCTCGAGTGTTCGCCGAGGCGTTTTCTCGGCCATTACGCATCTCGGATAGAAGACTCCGGTTTCAGTGCCGGGCTTGTTTTTGGAGCCTTTCTGCAAGGTCTCGTGTTTCTGCGGTGGGTTCTTCTCCTATTTTGGAGAGTTTGTGTGCCAGGAGGCCGAGTGTGCGTTCGATGGCTGTGTGTTCGCCGAGGCGGGCGTGCAGGCGAAGGATGTCGCGCCACAGGAGTTCGTTGAGCGGGTCGTGGTCGAGGGCGGTTTCGAGGAGGTCCAGGGCGCGGCGTGGGTCCTGCTCGACCACGGTGGCGGCCAGGGCGCCGACCGCGGTGATGGTGTCGCGGCGGGCGGATTCCCGGATCGGTGCTACCCAGTCCGCTGTGAGATCTGCGGCCAGGATCCCTCGGCAGGAGGTGTCGATGATGTGGCGGCACGCTTCACCGCGCTCCGTGCCGTTGCCCGCGTGGCGGCGTTGACGTACCGCGCGAGCGAACTGCTGGTAGTCGGTGGCGATGATGGTGTGGTCGAGCTGATAGCGGATGTGGTCGCCGGCCAGAATCCGGGGCACCGTGCCGTCGGTCGCGTCTCTGATGGAGGCGGTGAGTCGGCTGATCGCGGTGTTGAGTGCGTTGACCGGTCGGCGGGGGCATCGTTCCCCCCACAGATCGGCGATCAGGGCCTCGCGGGAAATCCCTTCTGGGTGCAGGGTCAGCAGGGCCAGCAGTTCGCGGCTCCGGGGCTGCAAGTGGGTGGTGATGTCGACAACGCCGTCGTCGCGGTGCCAGCAGACACGTAGCGGCCCGAACACCTCGACTGCCAGGGTCGGCCCACCCGGTGCCGATTCGTTTGCCGTGGTGGCGACGGGGGTAGCATCACGCGCAACGGGCACTGTCTCCGTAGGGGGCTGGCCGGTCTCGGTGACCTCGAGACCGAGGTCGTCTACTGGGGATACGGCCGGGGCGGCGTCCTGGCCCGGGATTCGATCGGGAACTGGCTGGCGGGCTCGATACACCCGGGGCGAATCCGCCCGGATGCAGACCCCGAGACCGTGACGCCACCGGCCCGGTAACCGGGGCCACGGTGACGGTTGCCGGCCTAGAAGCGGATTCGAGTGTGCTGGGGTCAGTTGTGTGTGCAGTGCGGCGGCAACGACGCGGGCAGCCGCTGCGAGCCCGTTGCGTCCTCGGCGGGAGTATCGGGCGCCGGTCAGCAGCGCTTCGGCACCGAGGCGGTCGAGTGGAAGCCTGCCGAGCACCGGGACTCCGAGAGGCTCGGCGAACTCGCCCGTGCGATCCGAGCCGACCAGCAGCACCGCGCAGCGCCGACAGCCGGC
>NZ_BAFS01000382.1 GCF_000308415.1 Nocardia asiatica NBRC 100129
CGAGTGTTCGGACTCTTCGGCGGCGTGATATCGACGCCGTGGTCTTGGTTCCCCGGAGCTGCCGAGGCAACCTCGGCTGACCGGTGAACCGCAGTGATGCTAGACCTTCCATTCGGATGGAAGGTCAAACCGCGTCGACTGCCAGCGATCGCTGGATCGGGGCGAGGGGATGCCGAGGAGTCAACGATTGTCTGGGTCTGCATCGGTGTTGCGCCGGCTCGGACCCGGGCTGTGGTTTTCCCTGGCGGCGGGTTTGTCGTTGTCATCGCCTGCTCGGAGGGCGTTCAGTTCGCGGGTCAGTTCCGTGATCTGTTCCTCGACGCCGGTCGCGGCGCGCTGCCGGTGGCGCATCGGCCGGACACAGGTGAAGTAGGTGGTCGTCGCCGCCGCGGCGGCCAGGATCGCGGCATACCAGGTGGGTGTCACGAGGAATTCCCAGGCCGGTGTTCGGCTTGCCGATCGGCTTTCAGGTGTTCGATTTCGGCGCGCAGCGTGTCGAGTTCGATCTGTCGGGTGTCGTCGCCGCTGTCGTGGCGGTTTCCGCGCATCATCATGAACATCATCGCGCCCATGCCTATGGGGCAGGCGAGGACGGCGAGGGTGAGCAGTACGGAGTCCATTTGTCGTTCCGTTTCCGACTCGAGGTGAACCCGGATGTCCGGGTTCAGCGAACGTGGTGGGGTCGCCCCGGTGGGTCGGCCGTGCACGGCAGCAGTTGCTGGGCTGCGCCTGCGGCGGCCGACCCCAGGGGGCTGGGCGGTCGTCAGGAGTCGACCGTGGCGGTGTAGCCGAGTTCGGCGATGGCCGCGATGACATCGCCGGGGGTGGTGGCGGTGTCGAGGTCGACGGTGGTGCGGTTGTTCTTGCGGGAGGTTTGCGTGCTGCGCACGCCGGGGAGGTCTTGCAGGGTGTCGTCGATGAGCAGCGCGCAGCTGCCGCAGTGCATGCCCTCGACCCGGAAAACATGTGTGGCCATAGGTTCAGCTCCTTTGTCAGGCGATGGTGAGCAGGCCGGAGTACATGCCCATGCCGCAGGTGTAGTCCAGGCGGCCGGGTTGCAGGATCCCGAGGTCGATGCGGGTCTCACCGGTGCTGGGCAGGACCTTCTGGATGCCGAGGCTGGGGATGACCAGCGACCGGATGCAGCCCTGGGTGCCGTTGGTCTTGACCACCAGGGTGGTCGGGACACCGGACTTCGCTTCGACATTGCCGGGGGTGTAGGCGCCGGTGCGGGCGGTGATCGTCACGATCTGTGCGCCGTCGGTGACGGTCGCGGCGGAGGCGTCAGCCGTGGGTTGGCTGGCGCCGAATGCCTCGGCGATGCGTCCGGCGGCCAGCGGGGAGCCGGCGAGTTCGAGTCCGCCGTTGAGGGTGTAGAAGCCCATCCCGAGCACCACCAGCCCGGTCGCCACCGCCAGCCGACCACGCCACACGGTGGCCGCGACCCGGGCCGCGTACCCCAGCACGGCGAACAACGGTCCGGTGCCGAGCACGAATACCGCCATGGCCGCCGCACCCCACAGCGGTGACCCGGACGCGAGGGCGAGGGCTTCCACCGACAGGGTGATCCCGCACGGGAGCAGGATCGTCAGCACACCGAGCACCGCGGGCGCGAACGCGGTATGCAGGCGAGCTCCGCTGCGCACAACCCGCATCCAGGAGGCGGGTGGTTCCACGACGATGCCGCGGAAGCCGGGCACACCGAGCTGCGCGAGGCCGAACACGATGATCAGCAGCCCGGCACCGATCTGCAACCAGGTCCGTGTACCGATCGACAGCTGCACGGCACCGCCGAGGGCGCCGAGCGCGGCACCGAGCAGGGTGTGGGAGAGCAGCTTTCCGGCGAGGAAACCACCGACCGGTGCCAGGTCGTCACCAAGGCGGGTCCAGATCCGCGGTGGGGATTCGACAGCGACCGGCTTCTCGGCTGTGGCCGCTGCGGAGGTGGCGCGTTGACGGGTGATGACACCGGTCAACAGACCACCCTGGACGGCGGCACACGAGATGCCGCCGGCAAACAGACCGGTGGCGAGGACGGGGACGAGATTCACGAAACGAACTCCTGCGTGAGGGTAGGTACGAACAGACACAGACGCTCCCGCGGCGTTGATCGAACGCACGACGGGAATGGGTCGGTCGCAGAGCGACGGACCCGCGGCATCTGCGGTTTATGTCCGCAGCACGCAGAGTTCAGCGAGGCTGGGCGGGCGCGGCAGCACCGCGCGTGGCTCCGGCCCCGCCAGCGGAAGGGGAAGACGAATCGCGCAGGCGCGCCAATGGGAGCGCAGTAACGCCACACCGGCCAGCAACGCCAGGAACACCGCCAGACAGGCCATCACAATCCCGGCCGGGACTGCCGGCGGTGATTGGTCCGATCCGGTCGTCACCGGTGCGGCATCGGTCTGGAACATCACCGCACCGTGATCGTGATCGGCGTGGTTCATGCCCTGGTCGGCGCCGGCTTGTGCCGGACCGCAGTGACCGGCCGCCGCGGCAGCGGCCGTCATGGACATGTCCATCGGCGCACTGGCCTGGCAGTGCCCGCTCTGGATCAGTGCGATCCCGACCAGCGCCGCCAGCACGACGACGAGCCGGAGAATTCCGGCTCGCCGCACTGCGGGCGTAGGTCTGGTCACGACCGCGATCCTACTAGTCACATCATGGACCGTGCGGGTGTGGGCGTGTCCGTATCGGCGACGCCTCGCGGGGGCCCGCCGGTGAGGGTGAGGGTTTGAAACGACGCAGGTTATCGGCCTTGCGGTGCCGGGATTGGTCAGGTGTGTGACGGTCCGGGGGTGACCCGCAGCACGGCGCGCAGCGCCGCGGCCGAGTGCACGCCGTCGAGTCTCCCGGTACCGGTCGGGTACAAGCGGCACGACAGGCTCGGGGTCTGTCCCGGGGTCGCGAACAGGTCGCGGCCATCGATGAGCAGGGTGGGTGATCCGCTCATCCCGGCCGCAGCAGCTTCGTCGGCGTCGCCGATCATCCGATGGACGATCTCCAGTGCCATGGGCACATCCGCGGCCACCTGCCGAAGGCGCTGTTCGAGTACCGCCGCGCCGGGGCAGGCGGGGACCTCGAGGATCTCCAATTTCACCCCGTGGTCCTCCGGACAGCAACAAAGCCAGTACCTGCTGCCCGGCCGCCGCGACCGAGGAGTGCTGCTGACGGCCGATTGGGCAGGATCAGCGTCGCGACACCGGCGCCGAACACCAGCGTCGCCGGCACGACCCCGCCGCGGTGCCGGAATCCGGTGGCCAGGTATGCGGGCAGCATCACCGACACTTCGCTCATGACCGTCCGCCTCCTTCGCGCATGGTCACATCATCCGGTCCACGGGGTGGTGAGCAATTCGGCGTGCGCCTGCTGGTTGATCTCCAACACCAGCAACCCGATCGCCGCGGCTGGCACCGCGACACGGCGCGGCACCGCGAAGGTGACCCAGCGGCCGGTGGGCCGTCCGGCCACGGCCCGCACGGTGAGCAGCGCGGCCCCCAGCAGCGCCACCGCGGTCAATGTCAGCGAGGCGAGGCTTTCGGTGTGCCAGAAACCGGTGTGGTTCATTGGCGTTGGGCCTTGCGTACCCAGTGCGCGACGCTGCGTTCGAGCACGTCGCGTTCCTCTACCAGCGCCGCGTTCTCCACCCGCAGGCGTTCGAGTTCGGCGCGTTCGGCATCATCGAGTCCACTCCCGCCGGGTACGCCCGACAACCGTGCGCCGGCTGCAACCGTGGCGGGCTCGGTAGCCGGTTCCTCGACGGGCGTCGAGGAGAATCCGCGTAGCCGGAGACTGTTGGAGACGACGAACACACTGGAGAATGCCATCGCGGTTCCCGCGATGAGCGGGTTCAGCAGCCCGAGTGCGGCCAGGGGCAGGGCGGCGATGTTGTAGGCGAATGCCCAGAACAGGTTGCCCTTGATCGTGCGCAATGTCTGGCGTGCCAATCGGATCGCGTCGACCGCGGCCATCAGGTCCCCGCGGACCAGGGTCAGGTCGGAGGCTTCGATAGCGACGTCGGTGCCGGTGCCCATCGCCAATCCGAGGTCGGCCTGGGCTAGTGCGGCGGCGTCGTTGACGCCGTCGCCGACCATCGCCACCACCTGGCCATCGCCCTGCAACCGGGTGATGACCTCGACCTTGTCCTTCGGTAGCACCTCGGCGATGACCTCGTCGATGCCGACCTCCGCAGCGATGGCATGGGCGGCGGTGTCGTTGTCCCCGGTCAGCAGCACCGGCCGCAGGCCGAGTTCCCGCAGGCGCCGGATCGCTTGCGCCGAGGTGGGTTTCACGGTGTCGGCGACCACCAGCACCGCTCGCGCCACCCCGTCCCAGGCGATCACGACA
>NZ_BAFS01000381.1 GCF_000308415.1 Nocardia asiatica NBRC 100129
AAAAGCAGCGCGGGTACCGGCGCGACCGGGGCCGCCGCGAAGGCGATCGAGGTGGCGCTCGCGCAACTCGGAGACCCCTACGTCTGGGGCGCGGAAGGACCGAACGCTTTCGACTGCTCCGGCCTGATGCAGTACGCGGCGGCCGCCGCGGGTGTACGGATCCCCCGGGTGGCGGCGGATCAGTACCGGCAACTGCCGAAAGTGAATCCCAGGGACATCAAGCCCGGCGATCTCATTTTCCCGTCGAGTTCGTTCAAGGGGGCGAACAACCCCGGTCACGTCATCATGTACATCGGCAACGGCATGTGCGTCGAAGCTCCGCGCACCGGCGGCCACGTCCAATACCGCAAGCTGCCCGACAGTTACGCCGCGGCACGCTGGGCATCATGATCGTCCGATCGCCTGCGTGACGACGATCACACGCCTCGCGCGCGATGATCCTCGTACACGGCGAACTCCTCCAATAATCGCTCGTCCGGAGTGCGCTTCGAGCGGCGGTCGGAGCCCAGCCGCTGCTCGACGGCGAAAGCCAGCGCCTGCGCCACCGAGGTGAGCGCGGTCAGGGACGGTAGATCCGTCAGCCCGCCCGTCTCGGCGTAGAACGTCAGATCGGCGATCCGGGCCAGCGGAGAGGACGGCCCGTCGGTGAACGCGATGGTCGTGGCCCCACGTCGGCGCGCCCACTCCACCGCCTGCACCGTCTCCCGCGCGTATCGGTGAATGGATACCGCCACCAGGGCATCACCCTCGCCGATGGCGCCCAGCTCGTCGACGAGCAGGCCGGCGGCGGCCTTGATCTGCCGGACCCCGGGCCGGATCGCCCGCAACAGATAGGCCACCTGGTAGGCCACCGACAGCGATACCCGCAAGCCCACCACGTGCACCGTCTCGGCCGAGGCCACCGCTTGCACCGCCCGGTCCCAGTCGTCACGATCGATCCGGTCGAACGCGCGTGCCACGTTGGCCGTGTCGTGCTCTAACACGGCGGTGAGGAACTGTTCGCGTGAGGTCGGTTCGGCGGCACGCTCGCGCACCAGGTGCGCTTCCGCGGCGAGCTGCTGACGGCAGAGCCGGACCAGGTCCGGGTAGCCGGACAGACCGAGCATGGTGGCGAACCGCACCAGCGACGATCGATGCACCCGCGCCAGCTCCGCGCTTTCGCCGATGCTGCGAAACGCTGTCCCTTCCGGGTCGTCGAGTACCAGCCTGGCGATCCGCTGCTGTCCGTCGGCGAGTTCGGGGAATCGCCGCTGCAACAGCACACGCAATTCCCGGAACGTGCTGGGTGCCTCGCTGGCCACGCGCGCCCTACCGGATGGCCGTGTAGGCCGACTGCCGATCCATTCGTTCGATATTGCCCGCGAGGGCTTCCCTCACACCACTGATCGGCGAATATTGTCAGTCTGCCCACACCCGCGCCTAGGGATCCCACGGGTCGGGTCCCGCGTCCGGGTCGAAACTGTCCAGATTGGAAATCCTTCTGGTCGACCGCATCAGCAGCCGCCGGTTGGCATCACTCTGGTCGGTGTAGTAGTTCTGCGCGGCAGCCTGGTGCTCCAGGGCCAGATGCCGCCCGATATGTTGGCGCACGTCTCGCCCGGCGTCGCGCCAATCGTCCGGGGTGATCCTCCTGAGTTGCTGTTCGTCGTCCACCGCCGCCAGCACTCGCCGCACGAACGGATGGTTGTCGGGGACCGGGTTCATCGGTGCGATGGAGTGGCGCACGAAGTTGTCGGCCGCGACCACGGCCTGCGCCGCGAACGCCGGATGCGCCTCGATGCCGACATGGCTCTCCACCGCGCGCGCCGCGGCGACGGCCTTCTGCAACGGGGCGAAGCCGAACGGATTCTGCGACATGCTGGCTTTCTGGACCGCCAGCGCCCGTTGGGCGTCGACCACCTGCTGATCGTTGGCATGCATCGCCCGCAGAGTCGGCGCGATCATGGCGTCCGGCACTTTGCTGTCGCCGAGACCGTCGAGCACATTGGCCACACCGAGCGCGGACCTTATCCCGCCGTCCACTCCGCGCAGTCGCCCGGCCGCTTTGAAACGCCAGTTCTCGCGGGCGGAGTGGTTGTACTCGTGCATCTGGCGCATCATCGGTGAGATGACGAAGCTGTCGAGTTCCTTGCGCTTCTTCCGGCGCGACAGCGGGCTCAACGGATTCGGGGTGGCCGCGGCGAGCCATGCGGTGACCGGCGACATGTTGATCGTGTTCAGCGCGGCCATCCCGGGGATGACTCCAAGAGCGCCGCGCGCCTGCGCCGCTCCCATGCCGAGTGCCGCGCCTCCCCCGCTGCCGCCAGGGCGAGGCGGTCCTTGGACGGCTGCCGCGAATCGGTTGGCCACCCAGTCGTTTCCACTGCTCAGACTCAGATTCAGCCTGCGCAACTGGGAGATGGCGATGATCTCGACCGCGCCCGCGACGATGATCACCGCCATGACCTGGCCCCTGGCCTGCTGGAAAAGGTTGCCGAGAAACAGGACATAGACGCCGAGAAAAATGGTGTAGGCCGCCATTCGCGCCGCGGCGATGAATCCTTCGACGACATTGCGGACCAGGAACGTCTGCGTCGGCCCGTATACGAAGCCACCGGCGGCGAACCCGAAGATCGCCATGAAGCAGTGGTAGATCGCGTCCATCGCCGCCTTCATGACCCTGATGCTCAGATATGCCGCGAACACCAGTAGGACCCCGCCGCACAGCAGCAGGAGCAGCCCGGTGCCCACCTGGCCCATGCTCGGCTCACTGGCCTTGGCGTGCGCGGCCGCGTCGCCGCAGGCTCTCAGGCCCTCGCGCACCCGATCGTCGTCGCCGGACCGGATGCCCGCCGACCACGCGGCGCGGCACGCGGGACTCTCGTCCACCACGTGCCCGAAGTTCCACACCTGCACCGGACGCCGTGCGAAGTTGTCGGCGAGCGTCTCCTGCATGGTCGGCATCAACTGGGACGGATTCGGACTCTCGTTCCCGTTCAACCCCGCAGCCACCGCGATGCCCAGATCGCGGCCCTGGGCCAGCAAGCCGTGTGAGGACAACACCTCCGACAGCGGCGCGGCCAGGAACACCGGTCCGAGAAGCGCGACCGCGACCATCGTCACGACCTGCACCGCCGCTTTGGCGTGGTAGCCGCGCGCGATGAACCAGCCGACGAAGAACGCGCCGATGGTCGCCGCCGTCACCAGCATGATCGGCGTCGCGAGCTGACCGGTCAGCGCGTCGGCCACGCCCCGCAGCGCCGCGGCGAACCAATCCATCCAGCGGAAGCTCAGCGCGTAGCCGATCAGCCAGATCGCCGACGTCACGATCGCCAGGTAACCGATGAACTCCAGCCCGAGGATCGCCCACAGGATGGTCGCGCCCGGGTTCAAGGGACCGCCCCGATCGGTGGCGAAGGTGTAGCTGGACAACGAAACCCCGGACGAATCGCGTATGTTCATCCAGCTGAGGCCGTCGATCTGGGACGTGCCCGCCGAGGCGGCCTGGCTCTGCGCCGCCGCGACCGCGCCGAGCAGGCCGGGAAAGACGAACAGCGCGAACAGGATCAACAGCAACCAAGCGACCCTGCGCCGCCGGAACCGAGCACCTAGCCGGGCGCGCACCCAGGATGCGACGACCCCCGGACAGCAACCCTCCGGGTCTTCCGATTCGCGTTCCGGTCGTGCCGACCGGCTAGGAGAGGAACGCGCGACCATACGCACCAGCATGGCGCAACTCTTGTTGCACAGCAACCCTTTAGCGCAACCATGTGTTCACCTTCCGGACATCTTCCGGTATTCACCGGGTGTAGGCAGAAAAGAACTTCAGCAGCCGAGTTTCACTCCGGTGCAACGGAATTGAACAAATGACCGATGCGGTGCTCTCGCTTCGGAACTCGAAAGCGGTTCGCTCCCCATGCGCCTGCACCACTGGGGCTCGCGAGCGTGTGGCGTCAATACCCCACGTACGACCCGCCGCCGCGCATCTGCACGATGCCCGGCACATTGCTCACCGACCCGTAACGCTCGATGGCATATCGCACGCCGGCGACGATGTTGTCCACCGGATTCCAGATATCACGGTGTCCCGGAACGGAATACGCGTTGAACGTGGGATCGATGGTCTGCATCAGGCCCTTGGACGGAATTCCGGCCGCGGCGTTGCTGTCCCAGAGGTTGATCGCGTTCGGGTTGCCACCGGACTCGTGCTGGATGATCGCCGCGATGTCGGCCGGATCGATCTGGCGCGTGTCGTAGCCGTGCTGCCGCAATACTTGCAGCGCCTCGTTGATCCACTGCCCCTGCTGTC
>NZ_BAFS01000380.1 GCF_000308415.1 Nocardia asiatica NBRC 100129
ATCTTGCGCAGGGTGCCGCGGCCGATGCGCAGGGCGGTCGGTACGTCCAGCGGGTCGGAGCGCATCAGCACGACATCGGCGGTTTCGATGGCCACGTCGGTACCTGCGCCGATGGCGATGCCCAGGTCGGCTTGGGCGAGGGCGGGAGCGTCGTTGACGCCGTCGCCGACCATGGCGACCTGGCGGCCGCTGCGTTGTAATTCGGCGATCTTGGCGGCTTTGTCGCCCGGCAGTACTTCGGCGATGACGGTATCGATGCCGAGCCGCTCGGCGATGCGCTTCGCCGTGGCTTCGTTGTCACCGGTCAGCATGACCACCTCGATCCCGAGATCGTGCAGCGCGGCGACGGCCGCTGGTGAGGTTTCGCGGGGCGCGTCGGCGATGCCGATGACCGCCGCCGGTTTGCCGTCCACCGTGGCGATCACCGCGGTGCGTCCGGTGGCGGCCAGTTCGTCGCGGCGGGCGGCCAGCGCGCCGAGGTCGATGCCTTCTCGTTCGGCCAGCCGCCGGTTACCGACGACGACACGGCGGCCCTCGACCTCGGCGATCGCACCGTGGCCGGGGACGTTCTCGAACGCTTCGGCCCGAACCTGGCCGACCCCTGCTTTGTCCGCGTAGCGGACGACAGCCTGGGCGAGGGGGTGTTCGGATTCGCGTTCCACCGCTGCGACCAGGCGCAGCACTTCGGCTTCACCGATGCCGTCGGTGATGACGTCGGTGACCTCGGGTTCGCCCTTGGTGAGCGTTCCGGTCTTGTCCATCACCACCGTCTGGATGCGGGCCGAAGTCTCCAGCGCCATCGCGTTTTTGAACAGCACACCGCGTTCGGCGCCGAGCCCGGTGCCGACCATGATCGCGGTGGGTGTGGCCAGCCCGAGGGCGTCCGGACAGGTGATGACCACAACGGTGATCGCGAACAGGATCGCCGCCGAGAAGGGGCGATCGGAGAGCAGGAGCCAGGCCGCCAGCGTGCCCGCACCACCGATCAGCGCGACGAACACCAGCCAGAACGCCGCCTGGTCGGCCAGACGCTGGCCGGGAGCCTTCGAATTCTGGGCTTCCTGCACGAGTTGCACGATCTGCGCCAGCGCGGTGTCCGCGCCGACCTTGGTCGCGCGCACGCGCAGGGTGCCGTTGGTGTTGATGGCGGCGCCGATGACCACCGAGCCGGGAGCTTTGTGCACCGGCAGGCTTTCGCCGGTGACCATCGATTCGTCGACCTCGCTCTCACCGTCCTCCACCACCCCGTCGACGGCGATCTTCGCCCCTGGGCGCACCAGCAGCAGATCACCGACCGCCACGTCGGCCGTGGGGATCTCGACAGGTTCGCCGTCGCGCAACACCAGCGCTTTCGGCGGCGCGAGGTCGAGGAGGGTGCGGATTGCGTCGTTGGCGCCGCCGCGGGCGCGCATCTCGAACCAGTGCCCGAGCAGTACGAACGCGGCCAGCACGGTGGCGGCCTCGTAGAACACTTCGCCGCCGCCGGTGAGCGTGATCACCAGCGAGTACAGCCAGCCCGAGCCGATCGCGACCGCGACCAGCACCATCATGTCCAGCGTGCGGGCTCGCAGGGCGCGGGCGGCGCCGTCGAAGAAGATCCACGACGAGTAGAAGATGACCGGCAGGCTCAGCAACAACGCCCAGAGGTCTTCGCGCAGCCCGAACGGGACCGGCACATCCAGCCCGAGTACGTCCCTGCCGATGGGTGACCAGATCACGATCGGGATCGAGAACACCAGCGCGACCAGGAACCGGTTGCGCATGTCGGCAACCATAGCTGCCATCGACATCCCGGCATGCCCGCCGTGACCCATCGCCTCGTGTGGTGAACGCAGGTCGCCGGCGCCTGCCGGGTGTTCGGTGTGAGCAGGGGCCGCCATGGTGTGGGCGACATCGTCGATGGGCTCCGCAGTCCCCAGCTGACCAGCCTGTCCGGCGTCATCGTGGTGCCCGGGGCCCACGGGTGGGTCCGGTTCGCTCAGGGGGTCGCAGAGGTGGGCGGGCATCGAGCGTCCGGCGCAGTGGTAGCCGCATTCGATCACCCAGTCCCGCAGCGCGGCAATCGTGGTCTGTGTCTGGTCGTAGACCACGGTGGCGGTCTGCGCCACCGGGTTGACCTCGACTCGATGCACGCCGGGGCGGCGGGCGAGCCGGGCGGCGACAACGTTCTGCTGCGAGGCGAACAGCATGCCACGCACATCGAGCACCGCGGTGGCGCTCTCCTTCGGCGGGTGTTGGTGGGTATCACTATGACTGGTCATGGGATCATTCCTCTTGGGATCATTCCGCCAGGGGCCGATGATCGACTGTAGGACTCGCGGACGGTGTGCCGGTGCGGGATGCGCGGGTGGCGCGGCTACGACCGCCAGACCGGCCACCACGATGGCGTCGCCGATCATCCCGGCGAGGGTGAGGGGCTCGTCGAGCGCTACCACCCCGAGGGCCACACCGACGACGGGCACCAGCAGCGTCCACGCTGTGACCGAGGTGAGCGAGGCCCGGCGCAGCTCACCGAACCACAGCAGATACGGCAGGGCGGTTGCCGCCAACGCGAGCACCACCAGGGCAAGCGCGAAGCGGCTGCTCCACACGATCGTGGTGGGCGGGCCCTCGACTACTGCGGCGAGACCAGCGAGCGCGGCGCCGCCGAGCAGGAACTGCCAAGCGCCCAACACCAGCAGATCGATGCCGGACAACCGGCGCGCCAGCAGGGCACCCGCCGCGATCCCGGCCGCCGCCAACAGCGCCAGACCCCCGCCACGACCAGCGCCGGACGGCGCCGCCACGATCAGCAATCCACCGAAACCGACTGCGACACCGGCAATTTCGATGAGACGGGGCCGATCATCGAACAGCCACCATGCGGGCAGCACCACCAGTAGTGGTGTCGAGTTGCTCAGCACCGCCGCCACCCCCGTCGTGACGCCGGTAATGCTGGCGAACATCGCACCGAACGCCACCGTCACATTCAGCAACGCCAGCACCCCGATCAGCGACCACGCGGTAAGCCCACGCGGAACCAGCAGCGCCACCCGGCCGGCCACCACCGCGGCGACGAGTAGGGCCACCCCCGCCACCAGAGCCCGTAGCGCCGCGAACCACAGCACCGGCGCATCGCGGATGCCCCACACGATCAACACGAAACACGAGCCCCACGCCACCACCACGACAAGCATCCGCGACGGTCGCGCCCCGGGGCGACCGGCCGAGATCGGCAAGCCCACGGTGGCGTCACCCATTGCCGCCGCTATGCTCACCTGGGTCAGAGCCGATGTCGCCGCGCAAGGTAGCCAGTCGCCGGTGGTATTCGTCCGCATCGATCTCGCCGCGGGCGAATCGTTCGGCCAGCACCTGCTCGGCGCTGGGGCGCACGATCGGCGCGCCGCCGGCCGGCGCGGACGGCTGGGCCAGATACCGGACGGTGAGTATCACCCCGGCGATCACCAGCGCCCAGAACAACACCATCCCGACCGTCATGAGCCCGTAACCCCACCCGCTCATCCCGTCGTCGCCATACCAGAACATCATCGTGCACTCCTCGATCGATGCGAACTCACCACGGTCGTCTCGACTCGGCGATTTCGCAGTCGTGTCGGCCGTGGCGAGCATCCGTACCCCTACGATCCGCATCGCTGCGCGCGGCCGATAGGGGCTAGGTGCCCTTACGGCGCCTCCGAAGGTCTCTACCCCCAGTGGGTATCCCGGAACGGGCCGAAGCCGGGGTGACACGCCGATGGTATGAGTCAGGTGCGCGGATGCCGCCGGTCGCGACGCATCATGTTGACTGTCGTGCACCTGGGTGCACTGGGCATATTGGAGTCATACTCAGGACACAACCTGCACGCTCATGAACCCGGCGATTCACCGAGCAAAGGAGTGAACAATGCAAGTGCTGGAGTACTTGTTCCATTTCGGTCCGACATTCAATCCAACGATCAACCTTTTCTCAATAATCATCCAAATCGGCCCCGGTCACACGATATGACGACATCAGCTCAGACCGGCAGTGCCGAGCCCGCCGCCCGCTCCGACCAAGAAAACCCGCTCCGACACTAACGCCTGCGGCATCGCAGGATCGGCGCCCCGAAGACCGCACCGGCCACAGCACCGACACCATCTGGCGAGCATCTCGGCGGCGACGCAACCGGGGCGCGTGAACCGCTGGTCCGGCGACTTCGATGGCGCCATCGGTACCCGGCCCCGATGGCGATTCCCCGGCCGGTTGGGGCCGGGTGACCGGTCCCTGTGACCGGTTCCCGATCACGCGACCACGCCCGCCTGCGATG
>NZ_BAFS01000379.1 GCF_000308415.1 Nocardia asiatica NBRC 100129
GGGAACACCGGGCGCCGGAGCAACAGCCGGGCCCGGTGCAGGCTGACCCGGAACACCCGGCGGTCCGGATTGACCCGACGGTGCGGAAACAGCGGGAGGTCCAGCGCTGCTCGGCTGAGCAGGGGCAGCGGTGCCTGTTTGGCCTGGTGTCGACGGAGCCGCTGGTTGGCCCGGCGCGGGCATGCCCGGCCGTCGCTGTTCGGGACGGCTCGACCACGGAGTCACCGGCCCTTGCTGCTGCTGTTGTTCTGCCGAGCCCGGCTCTCCCGCTTCTACTTCGACATCCGGGGGCCAGATTTCAGCGCTGGTCATGACCCATCCTCAGCGGTCGGCGCAATAGCCGTGCGGTTGCCACCGGAGCGATACGTTCGAGCGGCAGGCGACGGAGATCCATCCGCTGCTCCCTTCCGCTCGCTCGCCGTCGGCTGGAAAATAGCTGGCGGCCCGGGCAATTCGCGCACGTCGGTGTATGTCTTCGAGGATCATCCTGACCGGTACGACCAGGACCGCGCTTCCCGCCATTGGGAATCCTCGACAATGGTGATGTCGAGAGGAACCCCGAGCATGGTCGATGTGCAGCCGCAGACCACGGTCGCCCCATCGCGTCAACCTGCGGCGGCGACAGTGTCCGGCTGGGCTCGATAGAAACTCGCTGCGCGTCGAATAGGTGAAATCGCATGGGCTTGTTCGGTCTCGAATGGAAAGACGTCGTCTCCGGCGTAGCCAGCGGCGTGGGGTTCGCGTTCGGTGGTCCGGTCGGTTCCGCGATTCTCGGCGGTGCGGTCAGTGGCATTTGGACCGGCATCGAGAGAGGCTCGTTCGAGGAGGGTTTGCAGGCCGGACTGGTCGGCGCCGCCTTCAGCGCGATACCCGGTGGTGTGGTCGGCGGCGCGACTCGAGGCATCGCCGGCGGCGGGCTCAGGGCGTTGGGGCAGAGTTTCCGAGACGCCGGGCAGCTCATGACGCAGCGAGGTTTCGGCGGTTTCGCGGATCGACTGGCGTTCGCGCGAGCCGGGATGCCCAGATTGGGCGCTGGTTCACTGGCCGCGGGCCTCGGCAACGCCTTGGCCAGTAGAGGATACGACGTCATCCATCCCAAACCGGGCGAGCCCGCGAAGGTGTACGAGAAAACGCTTCCGACCAAAATCCTCAATGATTCGACGACATTCGACCTCAGCGCCTGAGGAGCAGTTCTGTGGAAATGCACCTGATGCTGATGCCCGATCGGACAGCGATAAGGGCGGGTAATTACCCTCCAGGATGGGTCCATTCGCCGTTCACCGAAAGTCGTTTCAAAGAGTTCTACCTCTTCTTCAAAGACGGTTACGCCAGTCTGGGCAAGGATGCCACGGCGGACAGCGTGCCGAGTGCGCCGGAGGTCTCGCAGGTCGCACCGTCGAACGCGCTCGGGAGTTTCCGGGACTACGCGACTGTGGCCGTGCAGCTGCAGCAGGCGTACCGGAATGTTCACGACACGGTCGACGCAATCGTGAAAGAGGCGGTGAAGGATTCCGCGAAGTGGTCCGATGCGGGGCAGCGGAAAATCAATCTGGTCATCGACGAGAAAGTCGTCGCGATGGCGGCCACAGCTCCGACCGACGGAATCAAGATCGATGACCATCACTGGATGTGGATCATTGCCGCGTGCAACACCGCGAGCACGGAACTGGAGAACATCTCCAAGGAGCAGGGCGGCGTCGCGAAGAACATCGACGATCAGACCGCGCGGATCAAAGAGCTGGAAGCGACCATAAAGAAGCTGGAGGCGGCGTCGAAGAATCCGGCGTCGTATCCGCCGCCGGTCGGCACCACGAACTACCCGCCGGACAGCACGACGACTCCCCCGAGCGTGGACAGCACCTTCCCACCCGGCCTGGACGGTCTGGATGGTCTGGACGATCCGAACAACTCCGATCTGACACCGCCCGGTCTGAACGACCTCCCGAGTACCGACACCCCGGGTCTGAACGGCCAGACGCCCGGCGGTCTCGACGGCATCGGGTCCACCCCGGGTACGACGACGCCGAGTACGCCTTCCGTACCGACGACGCCCGTCTCGTCACCGATGGGCTCCGGCATGGATCTGATGAGTTCCATGCTGCCGATGATGATGCAGCAGGCGATGATGCGGAACATGGCCGACCGGGATCTGAACAGCCGCCGGGAGGAATTGGATCCGCGCCGCTTCGAGGACGAGATGGATCCGGTGTCCCCGCCGCCGGTCGCCCCGCCGGTCACGGCGCAGCCCGCCACGGTGCAACCGTCGACGACGGCTCCGGCGACGCAGCACGCCGGAGCGCCCACCGGCACAGCGCCTTCCACACAGCCCGCGGGGGCGCCCGGCCGTACGCCGGGGGCGGACGGCAGCGTGATCTACACGTTCCCCGACGGTCGCACGCAGAAGGTGTCCGCGATGGTCGCCCAAGCGCTCGACGGGGCGTTCGGCAACGCCAGCGGTACCGACGCGCAGAAGGCGTATGAGAAGACGCCGGCGAAGTGGTCGGACAAGAAGCAGATCGGCGACCGCGTCGATCCCTACCAGCTGATGACCGGAGACGTCGCCACGTGGGACAAGCGCACCGCGATCCTGGTGGTGTTCGGCTCCGAGGAGGGTGGCACGCTGGAGGCCGTCGTCAACGGCGAATTGAAACCGTTCACGCCGGAGATGTCCGACAGCGCGGGTGAATTCGGTCAGTTCTCCGGATTCGTCCACCCGAAGGGCATCGAGTTGACCGCGCCGGTGGACGGGGGCGCGCCCCCGGCGACGCCGGGCTCGGCCGATCAGTCCGCGACCGCGGCAATGCCGGTTGTCGCGGCACCCGCGGGCTGATCGCGCGAGCATGTGCGGTAGCGGCAGATGAGGAGAGGAGGTCGCGATGGCGCTGAATGTGGATCCGCAGGAACTCGTCGCTGCGGCGTCGAAGCTCGCCGCGACGGCGCGCGATACCGGGGCGGCGCTGCCGGGCGGATGGGTCGTGCCCGCGGGGGCTGACCCGATCTCGGCCGCCGCGGTGCCCCAGCTCAACGCGCAGGCGGCGTCGTTGTTCAACGGAATGGCCGGTGTGCTCACCGATATCCAGCGCACCGCCCACAACATCGGCGCTGCCGCCGTGGATTACACCGCCGCCGACGACCGCGGCGCCCGCACCATCAACGGCAGCGGCGGCGAAATTCTCGGCAATCCGGTCGGCGATGTCCAGGAGATCGGACAGCGACGCCCGCCCGGGCTCCGGTTCCCGGTCGCGGGCGGCGCCGTCGATCCGTTGACCTTCGCCAAGCAGTTGCACGCCGGTCCCGGCCCGGGCGCGGCGAAGGGCTTCGCGGACGCGCTGCGCAAGTTCGCCGGTGGCCCGCATCTGGCGGCCGTCGAGGGCGTGGACGCCGCGGCGAAGACGATGCAGCACTGGGAGCCGGTCGGCGCCGCGGCGTCTGCGGAGCTCGGCCAGCGCCGGGGGTGGCTCGACCAGCTGGGCGCCGGTCTGGGCCTGCTGGCCGACGGAATCGACAGCTACAGTGACGCGTTCCGGACGGCGAAGGCGAAACATCCGACGCCGGAGGAGATCATCGCCGCGCGCAAGGAGCTGATCGCGGCGATGCGCTCCAAGAACGAACTCGGCATCCAGGCCGCCCTGGCGAAATTCAACGAACAGAACGCTCGTTCGGCCGAGACGATCACCGGCTACTCCACCGAGGTGGGTTCGAAGGTCGGCGCGAGCGAGGCCGGGGCGCAGGGCACCAACGACGGCAAGGGCAGCGGCGACAGCAGCGCGCTGAGCCAGATGCTGCCCGCCCTGATGAGTGCGATGGCCTCGGCTGGAATGCCGCTGAGCCAGCTCGCGCAGTCGGACGCGGCCGAGGCGTACGACGACTACGGCCTCGACGAATACGGTTACGACGATCTCGGCATTCCGAGCAGCCTCGGCACCGGCAGCCCGAGCGGGATGCCCTCCGGCAGCCCCGGCCTCGGCATCCCGGACGTCGACGCCGCGACCGTCCAGGCGAGCGCCTTGCCGGTGGCAGCGGCGGCCACCCTGGGTTCCGGCATGCCCCGCACGTCGGTGATCGACCCCCTGGCGCGTCCTCGGCGGCCAACGCCGCCGCCGCGCGCGGCNCCGGTGCGCCGATGATGCCGTACATGCCGATGGCGCCCGGCGCGGGCAACGCCGGTGGCAACAACGAACGCAACCGGGTCTGGCGTGGCATCCCGACGCTTGATGTACGTCGACGACACACCGCAC
>NZ_BAFS01000378.1 GCF_000308415.1 Nocardia asiatica NBRC 100129
GCTATTCGCATCTGATGCAAGATCTACGCATTAAAGGGACCGGGAGGCTGGGTGCAGAAGGGCGTGCTTGGCCCCGGTGCTGCGGGCCTCGAGTTGGTCGACGGCGTTGCCTTTCTGCATCCCGAAGAGACCGTCTTCGAAGCGATGATTCGCGGGTGGGAACGCCAGCAGCGAGGCGGACGTCGCTTGCAACCCAAGACAATTCACTCACGAGCACAGGTCGTGCGGCGGTTCCACACCTACACCAACGAGTACCCATGGAACTGGACCGCGGCGCACTTCGACGAGTGGATGGCCTACCTGGTCAGCGAACTCGGCCGCGCGGAATCGACCATCCGCAACTATCAGGGCGCGGTCCGGGGCTTCACCGAATACCTCACCAACCCCGCATACGGCTGGGAATACGAGTGCCAGAAGCGATTCGAGACTCACCTGATCCAAATCGTCCACGAGTGGAACAGCGTCGCTCACCTCCTGGATTACGAGGGCTCGCCGGACCGGCGACCGTTCACCCGTGATGAGCTGCAACGGTTCTTCGACTACGCGGACGAGCAGGTCGATCGCGCCGCGAAGTCGGGCAGGAAGGGCGCCCTGGCCGCCTACCGCGATGCAACCTTGTTCAAGACGATCTACGCGTGGGGCCTTCGCCGAACTGAGGCGTCCCGCATGGACACCGTCGACTTCTACCGCAACGCCAACGCCCGCGAACTGGGAAAATACGGGATGCTGCAAGTCAGGCACGGAAAACGCACCCGCGGATCACCACCGAAGCGCCGCGAGGTCCCAACGCTGATGCCGTGGATCGTTCCGGTCATCGACGACTACCTGGTCAACATCCGGCCGAGATTCGGAATCCCGGAACACCCTGCGATCTGGTTGACCGAGCGGGGCGGGCGAGTACGGCCGGCCGACATCAACGACCGCTTCGCCCAGTATCGGGACGCGCTCGGATTGCCAGCAGAGCTGACCCCACATTGCCTCCGACACTCCTGGGTCACCCATTTGATCGAGGACGGCGCCGACCCGAAACTCATCCAGGCCGCAGCGGGACACGAATTCCAGTCCACCACAGCGATTTACACAGCGGTCAGCGGTGACTTCATGAATTCAATGATGCGTCAGGCCCTGGACCGGGCCTTCGAGAAGGAGTTGTCATGACCGCCAAGTTGGACTACCGCTGGAACCTCCGGCAGGTGATGGCGACCCGAGAGATGTTTTCGACTACGGCGCTGCGGCCGATGCTCGCCGAGCGAGGGATCAGTCTGTCACCGAGCCAGGTCTATCGCCTGGTCGCCGAGCGACCGGAGCGTCTGAGCCTGAAAGTGCTCGTCGCCTTGATGGACATCCTGGACTGTTCGATGGAAGACCTGATCGAACCGATCGCGGTCGGCATAGCTGCCCGGCCCCGCAAAGCAGCATCCGGCAGCGGCACCGAGACCGGCGTGGGCTCGTTCCGCCCGAAGCCGGCCCGGATCACCCGCTGAATCCGGACGAGGACGGGTCAGATGGAGCACCGATCACCCTTGGACACCCAACTGCTCCAGCTGGTCGCTGACGTCGAACCGGCCATGGCGGCCGAGACCGTGCTCGCCGCGGCACGCACGGCCGCGTCGATCAGGGCCAAACAGCTGCGCATCGTCCAAGCACTCACCGAACGCCCGGACCTGCTGACCTGCGGCAGACCGGACGGCCCTGTCGCGGTCGACCACTTCATCCACGCCCTCATCGCCGCCGGCGCCGCACACGTGGTCGCACCGCGCTGCCCGGACTGCGAGAAACCCAACAAGCTCTCCGAGCGCGCGGACAACACGCGAATCTGTTTGCCCTGCAAGCAGAAGAGAAAGCGACCGAAGGCCGAATGCGCGAACTGCAAAGCCTTCCGCTGGCTCCAATACCATGACCGGCAAGGCCGGAGGGTCTGCCGAGATTGCCGACCCGGCCGCGACGTCGACGCCGTCGCTCTGCTCGCCGCACAGTTGCGGGAGCTGGAGCCGGAAATGGACCGCGACATCATGAACGCGGCGATCACCAAGGTCTCCAAGCTGCCCAACCATCTGCTCAAGCTCTCCTGGGAGATCGAAGACCGCCCCGGTCTGCTGACCGGCGAGGCGGCATCCGGTTCGCCATTCCTCATCCGCCTGATCACCGAATTGCGCCGAGCCGGTGCACGTCACGTGGTGCTGCCGCCCTGTCCGGTCTGCAACCAAGACCTCGCGCTCACCAATCGCCTCGACGGCCAGCGCGTCTGCAACCCCTGCTACAAGAAGGCTGAGCCGAAGAAGACCTGCACCCGCTGCGGCCGTGAGCGGCTCGTGGTCGGCCGCACCTCCGAGGGAAAGCCGTTGTGTCAGTACTGCCATCGGAACGTCGGGCTTCTCCACGAGGAATGCACCACCTGCCACAGACACCGGTTCATCGTCCAGCGCCACGGCACCGAGCAGCTCTGCAACATCTGCTACCGACTCCCGCTGGCCCTCTGCGGCCGCTGCGGCCACTACCGCAACTGTTTGGGAGTCGCTGCCGGACATCCCGTTTGCGAGTCATGCTCACACAAGAAATGGCCCTGCGTTCGATGCGGCAAGACTCTCCAGATCGCCGCCCGGGGCCCAGACGGCCGTCTCTGCCACACCTGCTACGAGAAGGACCCCATCTCGTTCCGCACCTGCACCGAATGCGGAACCGTCGATCGGCTCTACCACTACGGGCTCTGCCCACGCTGCGCTCTCGCCCGCCAACTCGATCAACTCTTCCGCGGTCCCGACGCCGTCGACCGCCCAGAGCTCGATGCCCTGCACCAAGTTCTGCTCAACGCCACCTCTCCCAACCAGATCCTCCAATGGCTCAGCAGGTCCGCCTCCGCCCAGCTACTGAGCGACATCGCCGCTGGAACCTGCCCACTCACCCATGAGGAATTCGACCGGCGGCTCTCCCGGAATGCCAGCCGACACCTCCGCGGGATCCTGGCCACCGCAGGCATTCTCAAACCCCGCGACGAATACCTCGCCGACCTCCAAGCATGGATCGACAAGGCGTTGACCACCGTCGACAACCCCGAACAACGGAAATTACTGCGCCGCTTCGTCACCTGGCACCATCTCAGCCGACTGCGTCGACTGCTCGGCGACGACAAATTCGCTCAACGAGCACAAGTCGATGCGATCCGCGTCAGCCTCCGAGCTGCAATCGCCCTGCTTCGCTGGCTCGACGAGCAGGACTTGACCTTGGCCAGCTGTCAGCAGGCCGACATCGACCGCTGGATCACCGAGGGCTCGAGCACCCGCTACCAGGCCCGCGGATTCGTCCAATGGTCAGTTCAGAAACACCACGCCCACCAAATCGAGATCCCCGAATACCGGAAGACCAAGCAAACGGTTCCGCTGGATGCCGAACGCCGATGGGCCCTGGCCCGCCAACTCCTCAACAACCGAACCATCCATATCGGGGACCGCGTCGCTGGCCTGTTCACACTGCTCTACGCCCAATCCGTCACCAACATCGTCCGCCTCACCATGACCGACGTCACCGTCACGACCACCGAGACCCACATCAACTTCGGCCCCAAGCCGCTGAACCTGCCCCCAGAGCTGGCTCAGCTCCTCCACGAACACATCAAGACCCGCAGCGCCCGATCAGTCGTCAACCGAGCCGGAGAATCGCCCTGGCTCTTCCCCGGTGTCGACCCAGCCCGACACCTGAGCCCGAACCACCTCGGCCACCGCCTCAAGAAGATCGGAATCTTCTCGCGACCAGGCCGACACGCCGCCCTTCTCGACTTCGCCACCCAGATGCCCGCCGCAGTCTTCGCCGACCTCCTCGGCGTCAGCCCGTCCGCAGCCGACCGCTGGGTCGATCGTTCGGGAGCCTCCTGGGCCAAATACGCCGCAGTCGTTCAACGACGGGCTCCGCAGTGA
>NZ_BAFS01000377.1 GCF_000308415.1 Nocardia asiatica NBRC 100129
TCTATGCGCTTCCTCTGACCCGCATCGTCGAAATCACCACCGATCAACTCCACCGCGACGACACGCACAGCTACCTCGACATCGACAAACACCCAGTTATCCTGCCGCCCACGCTGTCTCGACTGCTTGATCAGCTGATCACCCAAGGCGGATCGAGATCCATGGTCCGGCACATCACCCGAGACCAACCCACCTACCTGTTCCGCGGACAGCGCGGCGGCCGTCCACGAGTCAGTGCGGGACTTGCCCTCTTGCTGAGAGAACACGGACTTCCCAGCATCGCCGCACGGAACACAGCCATGATGGCCAACATCACCGATCTCGACGCCGTCGTGGTCAGCGACCTGTTCGGAATCCACCCCGCGACCGCGCACCGATGGGCTCGATTCGCCAAATCAAGCTGGGCCGACTACCTCTTCCACGCACCCTGAAACCCCGCCTCACAGCAGGAATACCGCAACCTTCGAATATCGCCGTCCACCGGTTGGTCTGCCCCGCCAAGCCCGCACCGAGGCCGATCCCCCGGACAGCAAGATGCATGTCGTCTACGCCCACGGCCACGGATACGGCACCCACTGGAATCACGGCCCGCCGCTGGGTGACGACTTCGTCGAATACCTGCCGCTGACGGAGTCTTTCGGCGAGGACGGGGCCGCGTTCATCGACACGCTGCGTGGACCCGACACTGCGGCCTGGCTCGTCATCACCGTCTACCCGAACACCTTCTCCGTCGAACTCTCCGACACCGGCCCCTCCTGAGATCCGGCACCACGGAATACGACACGGGCGGGCGAGTCCGGCCAGGTGCCGCCCGCCAGTGTCGGTTCGTTCGTCCACCGCTGCCCTCGACCACCGGAGTCTGGGGTACCCGCATGCTCGATCCCACCCCGAACCCCTCGACCGCCGAACCGGTCTCGCGATCGCCGGTACCCACCGTCGCGACGGCCGGTGCGGGCCTGCGTCTCCAGTTCTGTCGCGGCGATGACGATCTCACCGCGGACCCGGCCGGCGAGACGGACGCGAGCGAAGTCCGGGTCTGGGACGGCGAGCTGTGTCTGGCTGCGGTCACCCACGATTGCGGCGGGTGGGGGGTTACGCCGGAGGTGACTGCAGACACCGGATCCCCGACGAGCACCTAAACACCCGCTTCGCCGACTGGCGCCACGCCCTGCACACCTCACCGGCATCACCATCGCACCCGGCTGACCAACCCTGCGACACCCGACTCCGGTGCCCAGGCAGGCCGCGATTCTCCCGCCCCGGCAACCGGCCCGGCACCACCACTTTCGAGGAGCATTGCCATGCACACGATCGCCACGGTCTCCGATACACGGCTGCGGGCGTGGGCGATCCTGGCCCGCGCCGCGCTCACCCCGGCCACCACTGCCCGCGCGCTCGCGGCCACTCGCTCGGCCGCCACCGACATCGAGGAGGCCGCCGACCGGATCGGCGCGCTCCCGGCCGGACCCGGTTCGAGGTTGTCGGTGGCCGAGCTGGCCGCCCGCGATCTCGACCGCGCCACCGACATCGGGGCGTGGTTGCTCACCCCCCACGATCCCGCTTGGACCGGACTGGGATTCGACGACCTCGACTCCCCCGACGACCGGTATCTGGACGCGCCGGTGGCGGTCTGGGTACGCGGCACCATCGACCCGGTCTCGGTGCTGACCCGCGTCGGTGTCATCGGTACCCGGGCGGTCTCCCCGCGCGGTGCCCGCATCACCGGCGAGATCGCGACGGCGTTGGCCGTGCGGGGTGTGCACATGGTCAGCGGTGGGGCGTTCGGCGTGGACGTGCTCGTCCACCAGGCCGCCCTCGACCACGGCGCGCCGACCACGCTCGTGTCCGCGGCCGGGATCGACCGCGTCTATCCCACCGCGCACGCCGAGGTGTTCGACGCCGTCGCCGAGACCGGCGCGATCGTGTCGGAATACCCGCCGCGTGAGGGTGTCGACCGTGCGCGGTTGCTGGCGCGCAATCGACTGGTCGCGGCGATGTCGCGGCAGCTGGTGATCCCCGAGGCCGGGCTGCGCTCGGGCACCCTGTCCACCGCGCGGTGGGCGCGGCGGCTGCACCGCCCGGTGCTGGCTGTGCCCGGCCGCCTCTCGACGTCGCTTGGCTGTCACCAGCTCATCGGCGACGGTCACGCCCGCCCCGCGCACTCGGTCACCGACGTGCTCACCGCGCTCAACGAAACCGCCGACCCCGAACCCCGCCACCAGCGCGGCGACCAGCCGCGTACCGACACCGAACACGACCGGCGCGGGGCCGCACCCGTGCGCTGATCCCGCGCGAATTCATCTGTCCCTGTTGATCATCGAACTTCGAGGAGAACTGCTATGGCCGGAGACACCGTCATCACCGTGATAGGGAATCTCACGGCGGACGTAGAGCTGAAATTCACGCCGGCTGGTACCGCGGTCGCGAATTTCACCGTCGCGTCCACCCCGCGATATTTCGACCGCAACACCAACCAGTGGAAGGACAGCGAAGCGCTGTTCCTGCGGTGCAGCCTCTGGCGAGAGGCCGCCGAGAACGCCGCGGAGTCGCTGACCCGCGGAGCGCGTGTTCTGGTCAGCGGCCGTCTCAAGCAGCGCAGCTACCAGACCGGCGAAGGCGAGAAACGCACCGTCGTCGAGCTCGAGGTCGACGAGGTCGGTCCCTCGCTGCGCTACGCCACCGCCAAGGTCACCAAACGAAAGCCCAACCACACCAACACGAACGATAGCAGCGATCGCTCCCGCGAGCTCGTCGGCGCGGCAACCGGCAACCGCAGCGGCGACGACGATCCCTGGGCCACCACCGGTAGCGGATTCGGCGGAGGGTTCGGCGGCGGATTCGGCGGAGGCGAGGAGCCCTCGTTCTAGAAACCCGTCCCGCGCGACTCCGACCTCCGCGCGCCCGGCGTCAGCGGCGCTCGCGGAAGCGATCGCGCGCCCTTCTCGCATCCCGCGCGCGCCGATCCACTGTCGAAAGGTCGACCACCGCGTGCACAATCCCGAGAACTCGACCGACACCCGCGACCACGGTGACTGGGAGCCGACCCGCTGGTACAGCGTGCTCGGCCCCGACGGGCAGCTGTGGTGCGAGTCCAGCGACCGCGCAGAGGCCGTCGCGGCCCCTGCGGCCCGGTGATCGACTCGTGCGCACCTGGCAGCGGATCTGCCGCGAGTCGCAGATGCGCGAAGAACAGCCCTGAATCGAACCCACCCTCTCGACAGCGGTAGATCCACGCGAGTGGTGTGGATCCACCGCTGTCTCACCCGGACCAGGAGATACCCAGATGCGCGAGCCAGTCCGGCTCGAACTCACGCGCACTGTCGCCGGGCCTTCGCGGGGTGGGTGCACCGGCCCGGCGACAGACAGGAGGCGCAATGTCCATCGACTCACCCAATTTTCCCGCGCCCGAACACATCGCGGCACCGCTGCTCGCCGCCCACGGTCCCGAAGTCGAGTTCCTGACCGGGATCGGCGGCAATCCCCGCGTCGTCGACACCGGCGGAATGCCCGCCTTCGCGTTCGTGGCCATCGAAGCCGACGCCGGGCCGATCATCGACCCGAGCGGCACCCTCTACGTCCTGATCACCAGCATCGACGCCGGACTCGCTGCCCGGCGCAGCGACATCGACAGCTGGACCGTCGTCATCTACGACGCGACACAGTCCCACGACGAGGGCATCAGCGCCGCCGAGAACGGCACCAGCTTCACCGCCACCTGGCAACAGGCGTGGGCGGCCATCGACCTCCCCGATGACCCGCACACCTGATGCCTGGTGCTGGGCACGTGAGCGGGC
>NZ_BAFS01000376.1 GCF_000308415.1 Nocardia asiatica NBRC 100129
CGTGTTCGCCCAGCAGCGCTTGGGCGAACACGACGGCGAACGCGCCCGGCTGGAGCGCAGACACCGCCGCTATTACCGCGACAAGGTCGTCGCGGCCGGTGCCGAATGGTTCGGCCCCGCCGAGCAAGAGTTGCTCGATTGGGCGCGCGCCGCCTGGGACAATCTGCTGTGTGCCATGGCGGGCAGCCTCGCCACGCCCGAAGAGGCCGTGGTCGGGTTGGAGATCGCCGTCGGGCTGATCGCGCTGCGCAGCCCGTTCTTCACCGGCTCGCTGCGCGAACCGCGCCGGTGGGCCGAGCGCACGCTGGCCGCGGGCCAGGACCTCGATCCGCAGCCGGTGCCGCTGAAGGTCACGGCGATGTCGCTGATCGCCTGGATCAGCCTGTGCCAGGGTGTGCACCACGACGCGGAGCGGATGCTCGACGAGTGTGTCGCCCTGTGCGTGCCGGACGCCACGGTCCGCTCGGGGTGGCGCGAGCAGTCCGGCCGTGCGATCGATCTGCCCGCTCCGGTCGAATTCGCCTGGGGCACCGAATTGATGCTGGTGCACCGCGACGTGCGCGCTATCGACATCCTGGCCCGCGCGCGGGCCAGATTCGCCGACGACGGACAACCCGGGCCCGCCGCTATGGCCGAGCTGTTCGAGGCCCTGGCCGCCGCTTTCCTCGGCACGCCCGCGCAGGCGCTGGAGAGCGCACGGCGGCACCTGGACCACGCGGAGCGCTCCGGGGCGCGGTGGGCGGCGTCGTGGGCGGAACTGGTGTGGGCGATCGCGCTGACCAAACACGGTGATCCGGGTGCGGCGTCGGCCGTGGCGCGGACGTCGTTGACGACGCAGCTCGCGATGCGCGATCAGTGGGGCGTCGTATGGGCGATCCACATCCGCGCCTGGACGCTGGCGCGGATGATCCGCGACGCGGACGACGAGCGCTCCGATGCCGTGACGGGTTGGGCGCGCGAGATCGCGCGGCTGCTCGGCGGCGGGGCAACGCTGCGGGAACGACTCGGCGTGGACATCGCCAACCTCGGCCCGTTCGCCACCGAGACCGACATCGCCGCCGCGGCCGCCCGAACGGTGCTGGGCGGTGATGCCTTCGCGGAGGCGCAGCGAGAGGGCGCGCTGCTGCGCGCGGAACTCGGCGAGGTGGCGCAGCTGGCACTGGGAAAGCTGTCACTGGACCGGCTACCCCTCGCGCACCCGGTCCGGCGCAGCCGCCCCTCCCGCTGGCCGGATCTGTCCGCGGCCGAACAGGACGTGGCCGTGCTCGCGGCCGCGGGCTGGACCAACACCGCCATCGCCGCCCGGCGCGGCAGCTCGTTCAAGACCGTGGACGCCCAGGTGGCGGCCATTCTGCAGAAACTGATGATCGGCTCGCGCGAGGACATCCGCCCCCTCGTACCCGCCGAGCGGCAGGACCAGGTGACCGCGGAGGCCGCGCGCAAACCGCAGCGCGCGCGGCGTCCGTGAGGGCGAGCGTGGTCACTCGGCCCGTTTGCGCGCGGTGATCTGGATGCCCGGCTCGCCCTCGATGCGGCGCACCGTGGCGTCGGTGACCGGGAGACCGGCGACCAGTTCGCGGCCGTCCTCCAAGTCGATGCCGTAGCCGGCGATGTAGGTGCGGAAGAACGGCAGGCAGGCCCGCGCCATCGCCTGCGGCAGCTTCCAGCGGTCGACGAAGGATCGGGCGTCCTCGAAGGTGCAGCCGCGGTCGGCCTCGATCACCAGCAGCAGGCCGCCGGGCCGCAGCACCCGGATCATCTCCGCGAGCCCTTTGCGCTGATCCGGCCAGTGCTTGATCGAACCGGAGCTGATCACCGCGTCGTAGGCGGCGTCCGGGAACGGCAGCTCCATCGCCGATCCCTCCCGGAACTGGATGCGGCTGCCCAGCGCCGCACCGCGCTTGCGAGCCCGGCGCACCTGTTGCGGCGAGAGGTCGATCCCGGTCAGCCGCAGCGTCGTGCCCGCGGTGGCCAGCCCGACCGCGAGCTGTCCTCCGCCGCAACCCACGTCGAGCACCTGCGCGCGGTCGTCGAGCTGGGCGACGATGTCGTCGAACAGCGTCGGGGTCATGTCCCGCACGGCGTCGGAGATGAAGTTGTCGTAGAACCACGAGTCGATCGGGTTGTAGCGCTTGGTCTTGTCCAGCAGAACGGTCATGACGTGCTCCTAAACGCGGGTTGCGAATTTGATCTTGCGGCCGAGGGTGTGCGGCTGTTGCTGGGCGACGATCGTTTCCTGGACGCGCTCCCGGCTGGAGCGCACGATCTCCATCGCCTCCTTCACCGCGACGTCGATGTCCATCACGGTGGGTACGTCGAGCATCGAGACGATGGATTCCAGGCGCTGTTCCGGAGTGCCCCGTACCGTCACCACCGGCTGCCCGAGCTCGCTGATCGCGTGCAGCAGTTGGCGATCGGAGATCGCGCGGTAACGCTCGTCGACCGGCCGGTGCCCGTCGGGGTCCATCGGCACCTCCACCGGGAGGTGGAAGAAGATGTCGTAGTTCTGCCGGGCCCGTTGCCGGGCCATGTCGCCGTAGGCGTTGAGGTAGCGGCGGTAGAACGGACGGCCGGGCAGCGTCAGGGTGTTCTTGACGGCTTTGTGCCATCGGCTCGATCCGGGGTTGGGGCCGGTGATCAGGCGCGTGGTGCCGTAGATCCACTCGTTGAGCACCGAGCCGTCGGCGATGAATCCGCCTTGGGCGTCGAGGATCGCCTCGGCCTGGATGCGCAGCTCCAGTCGGCGGAAGCCGAGCGCCATCAGCTCGGTGGTGCTCAGATCCTGGAACCGCATGCCCGGGTAGAGCTCGGTGACCACCTCGCGAGCGGACGAGGCGTCCACCCGGGGGATGCCGGTCAGCAGGGACAGCGCGGTGGAAGTCGTGGTCTTCCCGGTCGAGTAGGTGCCGGAGACGACGATGCGTCGATAGTTGGTTGCCGACATGGGAGTGCCTTTCTGAGCGTTCGGGTGGGCGCGGGGCTAGGCGGGCAGTCGATGCGCGAGGTCGTACCGGATCTCGCATCCGGCGAAATCCGATGCCCAGCTGGAGATGCGCCAGTCGCCGCCGCCGAAGGCGAGGACCATCGAGCGCACCATGTGCGTGGTGGCGCTGCCCGCGGTGCACGGCGCCGGGGGAGCGGACGCGCGGGCGGTCATCCGGCGCATCCACAGCGTCTCGCTGTCCTTGCGCGCGATGTTGTCCAGCTCGTAGAGCACGACCTGGGACAGCTGCGCCAGGATCACCGTCGCGTCGACCAGCGTGACGGAGGGTTGGTAGGCGTCGGCGACTCCGTGCCACGGCCCCGCCGAATCCGGTTGCGCGAGCGTGAAATCGGCGCGGGCGCGGCGGTGGCCGTCGGAGACGACGACATTGCCCAGATACTGGCCGCGGGTGTAGACCCCGCTGTGGAAGTATCCGCGCCCGGTCTCGTGCACGATGCGCCGTTCGGGTCGCCACGGTGGCGGCGTCACCGGCAGCGCCACGGTGGCTTCCAGGCTCATTCCGCCGCCCAGGGCTCCGGTGATGCTGATCGTGTTGCCCTCCACCGCGACGACCGCGGCGCTGATCGAGAACTCCGCCAG
>NZ_BAFS01000375.1 GCF_000308415.1 Nocardia asiatica NBRC 100129
TGAATCGAGGAGCCGGATGCGGTGGAACGCCACATCCAGATTCCGTTGACGAACAGGCTCGCGCCGACGAACAGGAGAAAAACGGGGAGCATTTTCGGGAACGCTTTCGTGAAATGGTTGTGGCGCCGCGTTGCCGGCGCCACAACCGATTGGCGGTCCGCTAGGAGGCGGAGTTGGTCGTCGGGTCTTGGGCTTCGGACGCGCCCGCTGGTGCGGGGCCGTCCTCCAGGAACCGGTCGAGAACATTGCGCGTCAGCCGGGAGACATTGTTGTCGTAATTGTTGTGCGACAACGAACCGCAGTACGCGATCGAGCTGCAGGACCAGACACCTCCGCCGCCCTGGGTCGGGAAATACGTAATGTCACCACGGACCCGACCGTTTTGCGTCCCGCCGGTACCGGGAACGTTGAAGTACAGTTCCTCGGCGACTTCGAGGTAGACGTCGGTGTGTCCCTCCGACGTCGCGCCGATGACCGTTTCGGGCGGTGTTCCCAGCGAGGCGTCGTAGATGTCTAGTTCCAGTCCGGCGGCGCCGTCGCCCACCAGTCCGAAGTCGCCGATGCGTTCGTGGCGGCCGATTCCGTCGAACATCCAGTCCGCAGCGCCGCCGAGTCCGTCGGCGACGCGGCGGAAGTACGAGGAGACATCGAATCCTTCCGAACCGAAGCCGACCCCGACCAGACGCTGCGGTGCCCGGCCGCGATGCCGCCAGAGGGTGCCGTACTCGCCGGTGAAGGACAGGTGGTACTCGCCCGGCTTGCACTTCCAGGCGTTCGAGCCGTTGCCCTTGCGGACCTCGATCACGCTCGGATCCTCGGGATCGAAGTTGATCACCCAGTAGAAGCCGTTGGCACCGAGATACATCAACCGGCCGCCCTCGGCGGTGTACTCGTGGATCGCATCGAGCATCTGTTCCGAGTAGTACTCGGGATGCGAACCGGTGAGCACGACGCGATAGGGGGCGATCGCGTCCACGCCCTGAAGTTGGAGATCTTCGTCAGTGAGGACATCGAACTCATAACCCAGTTCGGTCAGCCAGTCGATCAGGTGCAAGTCGGCGTTGAACTGCCACAGTGACGGTGACAGCCAGTGCCGAAAGCCAGGCCGCATGTTGAGAATCGGTCGCTGCCGAGTGGAGTACGCGACACCGGATCCGTCGGTGTGCTGATCGTAGGTGGACAGGCCGAACTCGCGGTGCTCGCTGAGCACGATGTTGTTCTGTTCGAGGACGGGAGTCCTGGCGACGAACAGCTGTGCGAGCGGAGCCGAGAGACTCACGTGGTCGTTCGCGTACGCCATGTAGCTGGCCGTGGGCGCCAGAAAACAGATCTTCTTCTCGCTTCCCACCGCGGCTTTGACATAGAACGGGACGTAATCCACGTCGTTGTCGGCGACGAGCCGGGCGGCGTACAGACCGGACGGCAGACCTTCGGGGACGGTGAGGGTGAAGTCGATCTCCCATTCCGCGTCCGCGAGGTCGTCGTCGTGGAAGTGGATAGCGCCGTATTCGGAAGGCGCGTGGATGAAGTTCTGTTCCTTCGCCTGCCAGTTGTAGCCGGTCACCGCCCTGGTAGGCATGTTGACTGCTGTTCCGTGCAGGCTGTGGCGCGACACGTCGGTGATTCGGCGTGGCTGTTTGATGCCCGCCGGCGTGATCTCGGCGTCGAAGTTCCACGCAGCGATTAGGGACGGGCCTCGCGGGTTCTCGATCTGACCTTCGGCATCGGAAGGAGATAGAGCGATCGCGTGCACTCGGGGGCGATCGAGTTTTCCGTTGAAGTGGTTCCCCACGATGATCCGACCGGTGTCGGTGACGTGATCCACCTGTCCGGCGAGAACCAAGGGCGCATCGGTGGAGGCCGGAACCAGCGAGCTGTTCTGACTCACGACCGCGGTGGTCGAGGCGAACGAGGAGGCCACCGCGAAGCGGCTATTGGTCGGCGTGACGACAGGTACCTGGGAAACTGTGAGCGTGCCGTCGGCTGCACGCGAGCCGGTGACCAAGTACCACAGGCCGGAGATCAGCGGTGCCCCGGCACTGAGCCGCTGCGTGTTCCCCGCGCCGTTGCCCACCCACAGCTGGGTTGAGCCGTCCTCACCGATGAACAGTCCAACACCGGCATCGGAGGTACCGTCCCACTTGGTGATCAGGCCTTGGACGCCACGCTCGGGAGTGGTCGGGAATACCAGTGTCTGCACGGTCCACTCGATGGTCAGATCGAGTCGGCGGTGGTGCGGGACTACCACGTGTGATCCGCTGTGCACTCGCTGGATCCGGCCGGGGAAATCGGCGTCGACATGCGTGGCCACCGGCTCGATCTTCTCCCCCGGGCCATCCGGGTTCGTGTCGCCGTGGATGAGCTTGACGATGTCGGCGTGATAGGTGGGGGTTTCACAGCTGACAGCGAAGTCGATCTGCTCCCCTGGACGGGCGGACAGTTGCTTGGAGTAGCCGAGTACCTTCATCGGTCACGCCTCGATTCCATTGAGCAGGCCGTTGTCGCTCAGCCGCTTGACGAAGAGTCCGTGCTCGGCCTCGAAACGATTGGAATATGTGTCATCGAGCAGACGCGGCGGCTGGTGTGGCTCACCGGTAATTTCGGCGATGCGCCACTCCTGATGGGGTACTGTGCAGACGAGGATATATTTGCCGACCATGCTCAAATGGTGTTTGCGGAGGTAGATCAGGACGCGTTCGAGATCATCCGAATGCTTTCCGACAGGCCGCCGGCGATGCTCCTCGATGATGGCACCGGTAATGCGCGGTCTGACCTCGTGGTCGAGGATGTAGTCCTCCACCTGTCGAAAGGCGACCGCCTCTCTCTCGTACTGCTGGGTCAAAGTAGGCAAGGTCATTTCGATCTCCAGATCATTGGGCTGGTATCCGATCCGGTCCGGATCGGCGTGATCGGGGATGCTATGCCGGATTCAACTGATCGTTGCAACACCTCGACCGTGGAGGTGTCGAGGTGGGAATTGGTCCGCAGCAGAAGCGGGTTCGTGAGTACCGGGGCCAGATTCCGTCGCCGGGTCGGCCGACGGTGGCCTGGCGTGAGGATCGGGTGCGGTTCTGGGCGGCGATCGCGCGCGGGGTGATGACCGAGGACGCGGCGGTGGAAGCGGGGGTGTCCTCGCCGGTCGGGTTTCGATGGTTCCGGCATGCTGGCGGCGTGAATCCGCGTTTGCCTCAGTCTGTTTCGGGCCGGC
>NZ_BAFS01000374.1 GCF_000308415.1 Nocardia asiatica NBRC 100129
CTTCCCGGAGCAGGCCCGCGCCGGGAAGCCTCTGGACGGGATCGTCGAGGTCGATCCCGAGGACGTCATGTACGTGATCTTCACCTCCGGTTCCACCGGCGCGCCCAAGGGCGTGGAGGTCCCGCACCGCGCGGTCGCAGGCACCGTCGACGCGGTCAACGGCTGTTTCGGCATCGGCGCGCACGACCGGACCATCACGCTGTCCGCCTTGGACTTCGACCTCTCGGCCTACGACATGTTCGCGTTCCTGGCCTGCGGCGGCTCGGCGGTCGTGGTGGAGGAGGCGCAGCGCCGCGACGCCGCCGCCTGGGCGGAGCTGATCCGCCGGTGGGAGGTGACCGTTGTCAGCGCCGTGCCCGCGCTGCTGGACATGCTGCTGGTCGCCGCCGCGGAATCCGGGCTGGGCACCGCGCTGCGGGTGGTCATGCTCGGCGGCGACCGGGTCGGTGTCGATCTGCCCGATCGGCTGCGCCGGCTCGTTCCCGGGTGCCGTTTCGCCGGGCTCGGCGGCATGACCGAGGCCGCCATCCACGCCACCGTCTGTGAGGTCGGCACCGTCGACCCCGACTGGGCGAGCGTGCCCTACGGGGTTCCGCTCCCGCATGCCCGCTGCCGGGTGGTCGACGGCCGAGGCCGGGATCGCCCGGTGTGGGCGCCCGGCGAGCTGTGGGTCACGGGCAGCGGACTGGCGCACGGCTACCGCGGGGACGCGGCCCGCACCGCGGAGAAGTTCGTGCACCGGGACGGCGTGCGCTGGTATCGCACCGGCGACCTGGTGCGGTACCGGCCCGACGGCATCCTCGAATTCCTCGGCCGCATCGATCATCAGGTCAAGATCCGCGGGCACCGAATCGAACTGGGCGAGATCGAGGCCGTGCTGGCCGGCCATCCCCGGATCACCGCCGCGGTCGCGGCGGTGCTCGAGCATCCCGCCCGCGCCCTCGCCGCGGTTGTCGTCGGCCACGACCTCGACGACCTCGACGACGCCGCGCTGCGCGCCTGGCTCGGTGAGCGGCTCCCCGGCTACATGATTCCCCGCCGGTTCGTTCGCCGTGCCGGACTCCCGATCACCCGAACCGGCAAGATCGACCGGGCGGCGGTGCACGCCGCACTCACTACCGCGGACGGCCCCGGCGAGCCCGATCCCGGCTCCGCGGCGCCGACCGGCCGGCTCGAAAAGATCGTGGCGCAGGCCTGGGCCGCGCTGCTCGGCGTCGACCAGATCCGGCGGGACGACGACTTCTTCACCCTCGGCGGAGACAGCCTGCTGGCCACCCGCCTGATCCAGCGCCTCGGCGCCGACGGCGTGACCGGCGCCGACCTGTCTCGATTGTTCACCGAACCCACCCTGGCCGCGTTCGCCGCGACCCTCACGCCGGGCGCGGCGGTGCGAGCACCGGCCATCCGCCCCGACCCCGAGCGCCTGTTCGAGCCCTTCCCGTTGACCGACATCCAGGTCGCCTATTGGCTGGGCCGGTCGGCGGACTTCGACCTCGGCGGTATCGGCGCCCAGCTGTACTTCGAATACGACTGGCCCGGTGTGGAAGTCGACCGGCTGGAGCAGGCTTGGAACCGGCTGATCGCCCGGCACGCGATGCTGCGCGCGGTGATCGGCGCGGACGGCATGCAGCGGGTGCTACCGGAGGTCGGGAAGTTCCGCGTTCCGGTGGTGGAGGCGGGCGGTGACCTCGACGGTGCGGTCGCGGCGGTGCGGGAGGAGCTGGCGGGCGTGGCCCTCGACGCCGCCGTGTGGCCGCTGTTCGACGTGCGGGTCGTCCGTGACGGTGAGAATGCCCGAGTCTGTGCGGTTTTCGACAGCTTGATCGTCGATGGCCTGAGTGCGCTGGTCCTGCTCTCCGAGTGGCTGCGGGTGTACGCGGAGCCCGATGTTGAGCTGGCACCGATGGCGATCGAGTTCCGCGATTACGTGAGTAGCTGTGCGCCGTCGGGGGAGCAGGTCCAGGAGGCGTTGTCGTACTGGCGTGCGCGGCTACCGGAACTGCCACCGGGGCCGCAGCTGCCCCTGCGAGTGTCTCCCGCCGCGGTGGCGCGACCGCGGTTCCGCCGCCGGGAGGTGCGGCTGGAGCCGGATGTCTGGCGCGTGATTGTCGAGCGTGCGCGGGGTTTCGGTGTGACGCCGAGTGTTGTGTTGCTGGCGGCGTATACGTGGGTGTTGGGTCGGTGGAGTGCGCAGCGGGATTTGACTGTGACGTTGACTCGTTTCGATCGGCGTGAGGTGCACCCGGAGATCATGCGGGTGGTGGGGGATTTCAGTTCGCTGTTGCTGGTGGCTGATCGTCCTGCGGTGGGGGAGAGCTGGCTGGGGCGTGTGCGTCGGTTGCAGCAGCAGCTGTGGAGTGATCTGGACCATCAGCAGGTTTCCGCGGTGCGGGTGTTGCGGGAGTTGGCGCGTGAGAGTGATGCGCCCGCTGATCCGGTGCCGGTGGTGTTCACCTCGATGCTGGGGGTGGACGACGAGCTGGCTCGTTCGGTGCGGTGGCCGGATTACACACGCACTCAGACTCCGCAGGTGTGGCTGGATCACCAGGTCATCGAGCTGCCTGACGGGTTGCTGCTCAGCTGGGACTCGGTGGACGAGCTGTTCCCCGAGGGGATGGTCGACGACATGCTCACCACCTACCTTGAACACCTGCGCCGACTGGCCCACGTGGACTGGGAACAGCCGGTGACACCGGAACTGCCGCCTGGCCAGCGAGCGATCCGTGCAGAAGTGAACGCCACCGCCGGGCCATCGCCGGAGAATGTTCCGGGCGGGGGGCTCTTGCACACTCCGATGTTCGACATCGCCGCCGCTGATCCGGATCGGGTAGCGGTCATCGACGGTGAAAGGACTGTCAGTTTCGGCGAATTGGCCGACCACGCATTGCGGATCGCGGCGCTGCTCATCCAGCACGGCGTCAACCCCGGCGATGTTGTCGGTGTGTCCACCGCGCGAGGTGCGGCGCAGGTCGCGGCTTTGTACGGCGTTCTTGCCGCCGGTGCCGCGTATGTGCCCGTAGCGCGCGATCAGCCGCCGCAACGCCGTCGGACCATCCTGGAGAGAGCCGGGGTCGCGGTGGTCCTCACCGACGACCCCGCCCAGGACGCTGCGACCGGACA
>NZ_BAFS01000373.1 GCF_000308415.1 Nocardia asiatica NBRC 100129
GCTGCGGCGGTTCAACCCGGACCTGAAGCTGATCGGGGTGGACACCGTGGCGTCCACGATCTTCGGCCAACCCGCAGGTCCGCGATTGATGCGTGGCCTCGGTTCGAGCATCTACCCGCGCAACGTCGATTACGAGGCCTTCGACGAAGTCCATTGGGTCGCGCCATCGGAGGCGGTTTGGGCGTGCCGCACGCTGGCGGCGACCCATCACTCCACCGGCGGCTGGAGCGTTGGTGCGGTCGCGCTGGTAGCGGGGTGGGCCGCCCGGATACTCGACCCCGAGTTGCGGATCGCGGCTGTGTTCCCCGACGGGCCGCTCCGCTACTTCGACACCATCTACAACGACGCCTATTGCGAGGAGCACGGTTTGCTCGACGCCGACCCACCGATCGAACCGGACACCATCACCCACCCGGCCGAGAAGGTCGTGCGGAGCTGGACCCGCTGCACCGCCGTCACCGATCCCCGACAGACCACCCTCGACCGGAAGCGAGCGTCGTGACGGTAGTCGCCGAGTTCCGCAGCTTCGATCTCGCCGCGCGGCTGCTGATGGTGAACCAGTTCGGCATCAACCTCGGCTTCTACATGCTGATGCCGTACCTGGCCGGGTACCTGGCCGGACCACTCGGCTTGGCGGCCTGGGCGGTCGGGCTCGTGCTGGGTGTGCGCAACTTCTCCCAGCAAGGCATGTTCCTCCTCGGTGGCACACTCGCCGACCGGCTCGGCTACAAACCACTGATCGTCGCCGGATGCCTGCTGCGCACCGGCGGTTTCGCGCTGCTGGTGTTCGCGACTTCCCTGCCGTGGTTGCTGATTGCTTCGGCTGCAACGGGTTTCGCCGGCGCACTGTTCAACCCGGCGGTGCGCGCCTATCTCGCCGCCGACACCGGAGAACGCCGGGTAGAAGCGTTCGCGGTGTTCAACATCTTCTACCAGGCGGGCATCCTGGCCGGGCCACTGGTCGGCCTCGCGCTGATGGCGTTGGATTTCCGGGTGACCGCAGCTACAGCGGCAGCCGTGTTCGCTGCGCTGACGGTCGCCCAATTGTTCGCGCTCCCCACCCGGCGCGCCGAGGCACCGCCGGAGAAGACATCGGTGGTCGAGGATTGGCGCACCGTGGTCTCCAACCGGCGGTTCGTGGCCTTCGCGGTGGCAATGATCGGTTCATACGTGCTGTCGTTCCAGGTCTATCTCGCGCTGCCGCTCCAGGCGGACTATGTGGCAGGCACGCGATCGCAGGCGGTGACCTCGGCGGTGTTCGTGATCTCCGGTGTCGTCGCGGTGGCCGGGCAGTTGCGCATCACCGCGTGGTTGCGCTCCCGCTGGCGCACCGGCCGCAGCCTGGTCGTCGGTATGAGTCTGCTGGCCGTGTCGTTCCTGCCGCTGGCTCTCGTGCCCGGATCCGAGCGGTTCGGGACAGCCGCCGCGATCGCCGCACTGCTGGCGGCGGCCGCGCTGCTGGCGGTCGGGACGGCGGCCGTGTTCCCGTTCGAGATGGACACTGTGGTATCCCTCGCCAACGGCAGGCTGGTGGCCACCCATTACGGGTTCTACAACACCGTCGTCGGCGTCGGAATCCTGATCGGCAACCTTGCCACCGGCGCAGTGGTCGGCGCCGCCCACGACGCTGGAGCCGCCTGGGCAGTGTGGGTCGGGCTCATAGCGATCGGCGCGCTCGCCGCGCTGGCCCTGTATCGGCTCGACCGCTCGGAGGGTGCGGTGGTGACGGCGGCCAGAGCCGTCGATCCGGATAGCGCGACAAGCAGTGAGCGGCACGACCGTGCTCTTGGCCGGACAGTGCCGCCGGTCAGCCCTCCGACAGGCCACCGCGACGACCGGATCACGATATGACGTGGTAGCTGCGGTCATTACGAAGCCAACGACACCCACCTGAGGCCCGCCGACTGGACACCGGCCTACGACGCCAACGGCGAGGTCCGCGACGGCGCCTGGGTTGTCGAAGCCACCAGCCTCACCGACCGGACGACATCGGCTGCCACCCGGCAGCGAAGGTGGGCGCTCCGATCGTTGCCGAGCCGATCAAGGCGCAAATCCGGACAGTCGGCGGCTACTGGGCGTAGGCGGTTTCGCCCGGAGGCCGTTCGGCCGTCGAGCCGTCAGCAGCTCGCCCGAACGGCCACCCATCCAACGCGCATCGCAGAACAGTCAAGCCCGCGAGCACGTGATCACCATCTCACAGCCTTCTCACAGGAATCGCGATCTGCACGTGGCCTACGGCAGAGCCCGGGCGCTGGAGGTTGCTATTCGGACGAGGGTGAACCGATCGCACCGGGTTGACCGCTGGTGGTGCGGCGTCCGGTGAACAGCGTGTTGGCTTTCAACGAAACTGGGCCGCCGGCAATAGTCGCCGACGGCCCAGCTCGTGTCACGCGTCAGATGTAGATGAAGCTGAGTCCGTTACTCGTTCCGCCAGCGGTCGTGGCGGTGAGCTGGACGGTTCCGGTACCTGCCGGCGAGACGGCGGTGATCTGGGTGGGTGAGTCGACGGTGAACGAGGTCGCCGGTGTGGCGCCGAAGTCCACCGAGGTCGTTCCGGTCAAATCCGTACCGGTGATCACCACAGTCGTTCCGCCTGCCTGCAGGCCGGTGTTCGGTACCGCCAGGGTGAGGGCCGGTGCCGGGATGTAGGTGAACGCGATGCCGTTGCTGGTTCCTCCTGCTGTGGTGGTGGTGATTTGCACGGTGCCGGTCCCCGCCGGTGCGACGGCCGTGATCTGGGTGGGCGAGTCGACGGTGAACGACGTGGCGGGTGTGGCGCCGAAGTCGACCGCTGTAGCCCGGTCAGATCCGTACCGGTGATCACCACAGTCGTTCCGCCTGCCTCCGGTCCGGTGATGGGCGCCGCCAAGGTGAGCGCGGGTGCCGGGACGTAGGTGTAGGCGATGCCGCTGCTTGTTCCACC
>NZ_BAFS01000372.1 GCF_000308415.1 Nocardia asiatica NBRC 100129
GACGCGGCCCGCGCTCGTTCGCCGGTGTCCAGGCGGCATCGAGGATCGCTTCACGTACCTCACGCCGATGGGCATCGACTGTCTCATTCCAGAGCCTGGGCATACCATCAGTATACGAATCGGCATTGCACGAACGGTATGTATTGACAGAGACAAGATGTATCGAAAAGATTGGTCGACGGTACGGGAGACGTCGACTCGATCAGGAGATGGATATGAAGGAAAGGCCTGCGCGACCACCCGCGAGCAGAGGGCGTGGCGGCACGCCGCGGTGGGTGATCATCAGCGCAATCGCTGTCGCGATCCTGGCGGTCGCTGTCGCGGTGATGATGCTCGTCGGCGGCGGCCAACACGGCCCCGGCAGGCACATGCCGAACGGGAGCAATAGCGACGGCAGTCACGTTCCCCCGCCGGGCGGCCATCGTCCGGGCAACGGCGTCTCGCTCAGTCCCGCCGCGAGCCTCGCGCCGCCGACAAGCGTTTCGACAGCCCCAGCCGGCCATGCGCCACAGCCGGGGGCACATGGCTGAGCATCGTTCCGATCATCGAGGGTGCCAATCGGGATGACAAACTCCGATGAAAGCACGGAGCACCGGCCAACCGCCCAGGTCACGGCAACTTCGTGCCGGCCGCGCGCCCTGAGTTACCGAATACGAGCTACTCGACGTTCCCGGGTCGCAGGCCTGCCAAGGTGACGATGACCAAACGGCGGACGGCTGCTTTCGATCGCAGCGAATTCGACGCCGACAGCGCCGAAAGGCAGTACTGGGCAAGCTCGTCGGCCGGCACATCCGCACGGACCACCCCTGCGGCAACACCCTCTACCAGCAGACCCCGCAGCAGCCCGCGCAGGTGGCGATGTGCCTCGACGGCATGGGCGCCCTGATGCAATACGGGCACCAATTCCCCGCCATGACGGGAGTAATCGATCATGGCATAAGTACTGAGCACTTTCTCGAGCCGCTGCTCGATATCCCCACCACGCGACACTATGGCGGCCAACTGCTCGAGATGCCCACCGATCCGGCGTTCGTGCCAAGCCCGCAGAATCGACTCGACATCCGGAAAGTACTTGTACAACGTGGCCCGGCCGATGCCGGTCGTCTCGGCGACCTGCGTCATGGTCACCGCCGCAAGACCGTGTTCAGCAACAAGCTCCGCCGTCGAGTCCATCAACGCGTCCCGCACAGCCTGGCGATGCGCGCTGACAGTCTCGTTCCACAGTTTGGGCACCGTCGGAGTATATCGAGGTCACATAGGCGTTTTTGCCCGCGCCGAGCATCAGCGCAGGAGGCAACCGACCGTTCGCGACTCCCGAGGATGCGGCACGGGTCACGGTCATCGCGAGCATGTCTTCCAACAAGCTCGACCATCATTCGATCCGAAGGCGCTCAGCACGTCACCGCGGAGCTCTGGCAAGAATTTGCGATACACTTCGTATTGTCCGCGACGTGATGTACGTTTCGCCTCATCCGGACGAGAAGGTGAACTTCAATGGCCCTCACGCAACGCTGGCGGCGATTCACCCTGCTGGCTCACATTGTGTCTTCGGTCGGGTGGATGGGGGCGGTCGCGCTCTACATCGCCCTGGCGATCGCTGTCATGGCCAACGCCGATCCGATGATCGTGCGAGGCGCTCTGACATCGATGCGCCTCGGTGTCTGGTACGTCATCATCCCGCTGGCCGCCCTGTCGCTGACCACGGGACTCATCGAAAGCCTGGGAACGAACTGGGGCCTGTTGCGGCACTACTGGGTGATATTCAAGCTGGTGCTCAATCTCATCGCGGTCACCGTGCTCGTCCTCTATACGCGCAGTATCGACTACTACGCAGAACTCGCCTCGTCCGCACCGTCATCGCAACCTATTGACGCCCTTCGTAACGCGACGCATCTTGTGCATTCAGCGGGCGGACTGGTGATACTGACCGCTGCCGCAGTGCTGTCGGTTTACAAACCCAAGGGAATGACGGGCTATGGGCAACGGCGCGCACAACGCACGCCCCAGCGCAAACCCGCCACAGAGTCCGTCACTGTTTCCGGGTGATCCGAAATCCATGTTCCGAACAGGACAACCTCAGGACGTGACAGCGATGCCGACCATCGAAGCCCGCATATCCACCGACCGCCCATCGCGCTATCTCCGCCAATTCTGCAAACACGCTGCTGCCATGGGCGCCTTGCGCGCTCGCGGTCAGCAACCACCCCGAGCCCGACATGGCCACCGCGATGCAATGCCCGAAGCTGGTCCGAACGGCCCCGATGGCATGCGCATCCACTCCGACTGGTCCGATACTTCGGGCACGGTTTCTTTCGATCCGGTGGGCCGATGCGTCTTACACGCCGAGGAAAACGCTCTGCTGGTACGCATCGAGGCTATCGATGCCCGTGTGCTGCAGCGAATTCGCGATATCGTCACACGTGATTTCGAACGATTCGGTCGTAACCAGCTCACCGTCGAATGGCACCCACTCGGCGGCGGGGACGCCGGTGCGGCTCGGCTCGCCCGGTGACCGGAAGTCATCTCCGTCTATCGCAGATACGCCGCTCGCGTATTTCGATATTCGTCCTTGTTGGCATCGCGACCCTAGCCGCCGCGCTGCACGCAGGTCCGGCGGGATTGGCTATCGTGAGCCTGGACACAATGAACTCAGGTGCAGCGCTCATCACCGTTCTCATCGGCAAAGTGCTCGTGGTGATCGGCTATCGAGTCGTTCGACTTCGACGCAGACGTCCAATGTCCGGTTCCGGTGATACTCCGATCCAGTGACCCCGGATGCTCTTGTCCGAACTGATCGAATGCTGAGATCGTCCAGTGCCGCACAGCATTGCCCGCGGGACCGACGGAGATCCGCCATGTCCGCCCAATAGTGCAGCCATCTGCATGTGCAGGCGCGTCCGGCGTCGTCACG
>NZ_BAFS01000371.1 GCF_000308415.1 Nocardia asiatica NBRC 100129
GCGCCGCGCCTTCGCCCATGGGGTGGCCGCGGGCCGACGCGCCTTCGGCGCGATCTTCGCCGGACCTTCCGCTCTGGGCAGCTGTGGATTCGGTGCCGGCGCTGCGTGCTGCCCGGTGCGCCCCCAAGGGGTGGCCGCGGCCCCGGCGCCCTGCTGAGCGGCGATCGGACCGCCCGGCGCCGAAGCGTCGACCGGCGACCGGCCCGGTGGCGCAGCCGAATCGGACGCCGAGCCGGGCTCGCGCACCGCGCTGTCGTACGCCGGTCGCAGCGAATCGGCGAGCGCCGCGTCCCGGGCGACCGTCGTTCCCGCGTCGGATGAGAGCGGCGCGGATATCGAACGGGGCGTTCCGATTTCGGCGGAGTGTGAGGCGGCAGCCGCGGCCGGATTGTTCGCGACCGCGGCCTGAGCCGGGGACTTCGCCGCCGCGGAGTCCGAGACCGGATTCCGTTGTGCTGCCGTGCCGTGTTGCGCTGCCTGGTCGGCGGCGCCGGTCGGCGAGGCACCCGCGTTCTCGGTTCGATCCACAGCCCGCTCCCCGACGCCGAAAACGTTCGCGGCGGGGACTCGTGCGTCGTGGGCGTTGTTCCCGGCGGGATTTCCCGGCCCTGATGGTAGATCCGGACCGAAGCGTGCCTGGGGCTTCTCGTGCGGCCGGAGCACGGACTCGTCCGGCCGCACGGCGGGACCGAGGGGTGGCCCGGCGCCCGGCGCGGTGGGGTCGGTCACCGTGGGGTGAGCGGCTTCATCGATGCGCGGTGCGGTGGTGAAGTCGAGTTTCGAGACGTTCTCGGCGAAGTTCGCCGCGTGCTGCATGATGTCGTCGGCGTGATCGTCGAGCACTCGCGCGAAGCGCTGGACCTCGTCGGGGTCGATGTGCAGGGCTTTGGTTCCACTCGACGACGGCACGTCGAGCGCGTCGCGGGCGGCGTCGTAGACGAGCCCGTTGACCATGTCGCCGATGGCTTGTTCGAGCGGTTCGATCGCCTTGCCGATGACTTCGGCGACGATGTACCCCACCAGATACTGCACCATCTCGTCGCACAGCCGCCGCGCCGCGGCCACCACCAACGGCGCGGAGGGCGCCAGCGGCGGGGTCAGCATGATCGAGGTATAGGCCGCGGCCAGCGCGGCGAGTTCGGCCAGCACGGCGACCTTCACCGCGGTGATCACGGTCGCCGCCACCTCGAGGGCCTGCCCCACGAGCTCGCACGCGCTCTCGAGCCGCCGCATGTTCGTGGCGCTCATCTTCGCCCAGGTGGCCGCCAACTGCTGGTAGGAATCGCCCGAGTAGAAAGCGCCCATCTGGTCGATCACGCCGGTCGCCGAGTCGTGCGTGTCCTGTACCTGCGCGGCGAAGGTGCGGACGTGACCGGCGAGGGCGCGCACGTCGTCCTCGTTGATGTCCGGATACGGAATGCCGCAGATGTTGAGGAAAAGCGCGACCTCGCTGGGAATGTCTATGGCCACGCCGTGATCCTCTCCCGGGTCACCGCGTCACAGCACCCGGACGACGACGGCTTCGCTCGGCATACGTGACCACTTCACCGTCGAACCGGTGTAGGGCGCCTCGATCACCATGCCGTTGCCCGCGGCGAGTTGCACGTGCTCGGGCCCGCGTGCGCTGAACGATCCGGCGGGGAACACCAGATCGCCGGGCCGCACGTCGCCGGGGTGCACCCGGGTTCCGCTGTAGATCTGCTCGTAGGTGGTCCGAGGCAACACCACTTCGCCGTTGCTGGCTTGGGCGATCGCGTACTGCGTGAGGCCCGAGCAGTCGAATCCACCGCCGCTGGGCCCGCCGGCGCCGCCCCCGCCCCAGACGTACGGCGTGCCGAGCCAGTTGCTGGCGGCGAGCACCGCGTTGCTGCCCAGCGTCCCGTCCGAGCGCACCCGGCCGTTGCGGCGCAGCCGGGAGGCCGACCTGGACCTGGAGCGCGTTCGACGCCGTCGGCGGGGCGCGTCGCCGTGGCGCGCCTGCCTGGTCGGCGGCACGGCGGGCGGCATGATCTGCGCGGCCTGCCTGCGGGCGGCGGCGACGTCGGCATCGACCTGCTTGGTGGCATTGGAGATGGTGGTCTGCGCGGCATCGAGCAGCGCGGGGCCGCTGAAGCGGGTGTCGCTCACGGACGCGATCGCCTGCATCCGCGCCTGGAAATCGGCGATGTGGTTGGTCAGGCGGCCACGGCCGTTGACCGTTCCGTCACTGGACTCGCCCACGGCTTTGCGCACGATTCCGTCCTTGCCCGCATGCGATTCCGCGACCGACAGCTGCATCCCCTGGGCCTCGCCGTACCGCAGCGCCACCGCCCCGGAATGGGCACGCAAATCGGCGGCCAGCGCTTGGGTCGCGCTCGCCGACTGGCCCGCGGGCTGGCCGTCGCCGTACAGGGCGAGCAGCGAGCGGAGCACTCCATCCAGGTCGTTCGTCAGTGCCGGTGCCATCCGACCGACTCGCCATCGCTCATCAACGACCGCCTCTCACACTTTCCAGTTATTGTGTCGCTCCAACAGATTCGGTTGTATTCCCATTCTTGGGTGGGTAATCGAACTATGCGCCACTTCCCACAACCGGGAAGCACCGACAATGGATGTGACTTCCTGAGAGGCGGTGGCGACGGTATGGCACCAACGGCGGCGGAAACCAAAGCCAAGACAGCTTCGGTGGCATCCACCCCGCTGGTCGGCATGGCCGCCGAGGCCAAGCATTTCTGGTTGGTCGACCTGCATTGCCCGCCCGGCGCCTCGGAAGGGCTGCGCGCCTTCATCGCGCTGGCGGACACCGCCATCCAGACCGCCGTCGACCTGCTGGGCCGTGGCATGACCACTCCCCCGCCGAAAGTCGACGACCTGCTCAAGCCGGCGATCTACGAAACCCTCGGCAAGGGCGAGGCGGACGACGAATACC
>NZ_BAFS01000370.1 GCF_000308415.1 Nocardia asiatica NBRC 100129
CAGAACCAGCAGCTGCGTGAGCACATCAGCGACCGCACCGTGTCTCCAGCGGTGACATTGCCCTATCGCTACACCGGCAACGGGCCGGTTCTGCTGGACCATCACCACAGCGAGAGCGGCCTACGGTTGACCCCGGCAGAGGCGGCCCGCGCGCTGGTGATGCGGCAACAGTTCTCCGTCGCCGGAATCCAGCCGGTCCCTCGAACCCTGTTCAGTGTGAAGTCGGCGACCCCGGCAGTCGCGACGATCCGCCCGCTGGTGTGGATCGATGCCGGAAACCTTGCCGACACCCTCGCCGCCAACCGCTGTCCAGGCCCAACCGGCACCTTCTGGTTCAGCTGGCCAGCCGGCGCGCAGGTGGGCCAGACACCTCCCCGCGGCGGGCAAGCTGATGCGCTGACCTGGCAAAGCCGGTCAATCCTGCTGATACCCGGCCCGGACGGAGACGTCGAGGGAGCGGTAATCGCTGAAGGCCTACGCTACGGCCCCGACACCGATCCCACGCTGGTGCCGCACACCCTGTACCGGCGCCGCGATTCGAATGCGCCTGCCGCAGTGTGGCAAGTGCGGCATGCCCCTCGATCGGTCTGGGACTCCGTAGCTGGCGAGCAAATCGCTCCCACGATGCTCAGGCCGGGCTGGTGGCAACTGCTGACCGCATGGGCTGACCCAGCGGCATCCGGTGTCCTGGCCAACAGCGGCACCGCAGAAGGGCGGCTGCGGCTGACCGGGTTGGCCGCCGACCGCGGTCGCATCGACGGGCCGGTGGTCGCCCAACTGCCCGCACCGCGGATCAGCCGCGCTGACGCCGCTGTCCTCGACGCCGGGATCGCCACGGCGCGCCGCCGCCTCCTCATCCGAGCCCTGGCTGCTGGCCGAGCAGCCGCGCCCGCAGCCGACATATCAGCGGCTGGCGCGTGGTGGCACAACCTGATGCCGTCACAGACCCAGATCAACGCGTGTTTCGAGCCGATCGTCAGTGCCGCGGTCGCCGGCGAGCTGGCAGTGTCGGCCGCAGTTGAGCAGCTGGCAGACGAGGCTGCCGGACTCGCTGCCGCCGCCGTCTCGGCACTGGGCAGCCGCCCGGTTGCCTCAGCGGAGCCCGTGGGCGCTGCCTTCAGCAGTGACATCTCCCACGGCCACAGCACCTCGAGCAACTCGTCGGATCCGCAGTTCGTCCGGGCACTGGTGACGGCGATGCGAGGCAGAGACCGGGCATTGTCCGAGCTTCTGCGATGGCGCCCAAGCGTCGTCAACGTCGACGTTCTCCGGATCACCAGCACTGCCGAAGACTGGATCGCGGCTGCCTGGACAGGAAAACTGTTCGGGCAATGGCATTCCGGTCGCGCGCGAGCAGACTACGGTCGCGCGAGAGTGGGGCTCGGCAACGCGCTGCACGGTCTCGGCCTCCCCGGCGCCAGACTTCTCACCCAGCTCGTTGCCGCCACCAACGACGACGAGCTCACTGACGCCCTCGCAGCCGCCGGTCGAGCGCTCCGCGGACTCAATCGGCCTCCACACTGGGACACCGTCCTGACCGAACTCACCGCATGGCGCGACCCGCAGTCTCGCAACGCAATACGAGACAACTGGACGCGCTACACCCTCACCCGCGCGGCGACAGATTGACCACGCCGCACCCCATCCCATCGCCCTGCGTGAAAGCGAGCCCATGCTGGACACCACACTGTCACCGTTCCTAGGACTGCACGCCATCCAGGCTGTGCCGGCGTCGCTGCTCAACCGCAACGACAACGGCGCGACCAAGAGCATCACCTTCGGCGGCACGAAGCGGGTGCGGGTGTCCTCGCAGTCATGGAAACGCGCTATCCGCGTGGGCATGCGACAGACCGCGATCAACAACGGCGCGTACGGGCTACGCACCATCCGATTCCCGCGCTTGACCGCCGCCGTGCTGGCCAGCGATCACGGCATCCACCCCGACCGCGCTGGCGTGATCGCCGCTGCCGTGTTCACCGCACTCGGCCTCGAACTCAACGAGAAGACCGGCCACACCGCGGTGGCCATCGTTGCCTCCGAACAGCTGCCCGCCCGCGTTGCTGCAGCCCTCGCCGAACACGACGAACACATCACTGTCACCCACGCTCCCACCGAAATCGACACCACCGACGACACAGCCTCCTCCGCAGGGAGAAGGAAACAGAAAAAGAAGACCAGCGTGCACATACCGGCCGCGGTTCTCGCCGCCGCCAAGGCCGCCCTCGACGTCCACAACACCATCGACCTCGCCTTGATGGGCAGGATGCTCGCCGAAATCCCCGGGGGGAACGTCGACGGCGCGGTCGCGGTCGCACACCCCTTCTCAGTCGACCCGATGCGAATCGAGCCGGACTTCTTCACCGCAGTGGACGACGCCGCCGCCCACGGCGAGCCCGCGGTCACCATGCTCGACACCACCGACCTCACCGCACCAACCCTGTACCGGTACGCCGAAATCGACCGCCGTCAGCTGCGCACCAACCTCGCCGCAGCCGGAGATCCGCCAACGGTCCAACAACTGGCCCGCGACGCCGAGGCATCGTTCATCGAATGGTTCATCCGCTCGATGCCACGCGGCAAACACCGCTCCACGGGCGCCAACACATTGCCCACCCTCGTGCTCGCCGAACCCGCCGGATCCGTATACAGCCTGGCCGACGCGTTCTCCGACGTGATCAGAACCGACAACGTCGTGACCACTGCCTGCACACGTCTGCTGAAGCACGCCCGCGCTGCACGCGAATACACCAACAGCCCCACGCAAGTCGCGCTCGTCATCAACCGCACCATCGGTGACACCCTCGACCGCACCGGCTTCGAAGTCGCTGACGGCCTGCACGACCTAATCCGCCGAGTCCTGCAATGAGCACAGCGACGGTCGTATTCGTTCTCGCC
>NZ_BAFS01000369.1 GCF_000308415.1 Nocardia asiatica NBRC 100129
GGAGGGCGGGACACCGCTGTACCGCGGCGTCCCCCGCTTGCTGGCCGACGGATCGGTCAACCCGTCCTACACCGAGGCGGTCTCGGGTCGCGCGGTGCCCCGGGGAACCGCGGACCTGTCCGCCGAAGAGCACATCGGTCAGCGGCGTGCCGCCGACAGCGACACCACGTCCTGGGCGCGCACCCGCGCCGCGGCGGAGGCTTTCACCAACGGCGACGGCGTGATCCTGGAATGGCGCACGGGGCTGCCGCCGGAGGGCGCGTCGTGGAAGTTCAAGCCGATTCTCGACCTGCCGGATCAGTTCGCCCAGGTGCTCATCCAGGGCACGTTGGCCGGCGCACGGGCGACCAGATTCCTCGCCGAGGACGCGATCCCCGAGCCCGCGGCGGGGGAGCGGTCGGATCAGGAGACGGCGGCGCCCCCCACGCCGGAGGCGGACGCTCGCGACCGCGCACTGCTCGGCGCGCCGATCGGTGACGAGTGGTCGCGACTGAGTCCGGCGCAGGTCGGGCAAAAGCTGCGCGAGGACCTGCGCCGCCTGACGGACAACCCCGAATTCGAGGTGTTCGGCTTCGAGCGCGACGGTCTGAACCCGGAGGCGGTGCGCGAGATCGCGCGGGCGATGGTCGATATGCACAGCCGGTTCCGGCAGGTCGACATCCGCCGGATCGGTATCGGGGAGCTGCCCGACAAGGCGATCGCGGAGGCGAACTCCGGGTACCAGAACGGACGCGCGTACACCAAGTCGATCACGGTGGCCGCGAAATACCTCGCGAGCGCGGCGGACTTGCGGCAGACGATGACCGACCGGGTCGACGACGGGCTGTACTCCCGGGCCGTCCTGCGACGGCCCGCGTATTCGATCGCCGTGCACGAGTTCGGGCACGCGCTGGAGGACGCGGGTGACAACGCGGCCAGGCGCGGGGCCGAAGACGCGCTGCTCCAGCACTACATGGACAACCACCCGGACAACCGGACGATGGACGGTTTCCTGGAGTGGTTGCGCGTCGACCTCAGCGGCTACAGCCTGCTGTCCGGGGGCCTCGACTCGTGGGAGGCGCTGGCCGAAGCCCTGGTCCAGGTGGTGGCCAGCGGTCGCGACAATGTGGCCGAGCCCGTCCGGATGCTGTACGACCGGTTGATCGAGGCGGTCGAGGGTGACGCGCGGCTGCTCGGCGCGCCGTTCGACGACGAGTGGTCGCGACTCGGCGCGGCGGAGATCGGAAAGAAGCTGCAGACCACAGTGCGGCGGATCACGGGCAATCCGGAGTTCGAGGTCTCGGGTTTCGACCGGGACGGCCTCAATGGCGAGGTGCTCCGGGAATACGCCCGGGCGATGGTCGAGCTGTTCGAGCGGTATCCGAGGGCGGACCTGCGCCGGATCGTCATCGGGGATCTGCCGCGCGGCGTCTTCGCCGAGACGGGGCAGAGGATCGAGCGCGGCCGTGTGTTCGCCGACGACCTGCTGATCAACGCGCACTACGCCGCGAGCGCGACGGAATTCCGGACGGACGTCGACAAGGGCGTCGCATCCGGGTGGTTGCATCCCGGCGCCGCGCGCAGGCCCGTCCACGCGATGGCAGTACACGAGTTCGGCCACATCCTCGACTTCACGAGTAGCGGTTACGCCCGGCGCAAACTCGACGCCACGCTGTTGAACCACTACCTGTCCAAGCGACTGGGCGAGCCGACCACCGAGGGCTACCTGGCTTGGCTGAAGGACAATCTCAGCGGGTACAGCCTCGACAGATCCGGATTGCTCGATCCGGCGGAGGCACTGGCCGAGGCGTTCGCCGAAGTGCGGGAGCGTGGCCGCGGGCGGGTCAGCGAACCCGTGCGCGTGGCCTACGATCTGCTGACCGAAGCGGTCGCTCGCGGCGCCTACCGCGGGCGGCTCGGCCGGTTGCTCGACCGGCTTCGGCTCGAGCGGTTCATTTCCCGCGGCGAGTCGGGCGGAGTCGCCGACGAAGGCGCGAGAGTGGTCGGCCGCAGCGCGATTCCGGTCGAGCCCGAGCAGCCGGGGGACGCGGACGCACCGCACCACGACACAGGTTTCCAGCCCACCGTCCTCGCCGCCGCGGAGCCCGGTTCGCTCGATCTCGTGCGCCCGGCCGAGGGGCAACCGGCCGGTTGGCAGCATCGGCCGATCGACGCGGCTGCGGCGGAAGTGCGAGAAGTGCTGGCGCGCAGCGAGATCGGCAGGCAGGCACTCACCCAGCTGCGCGAGCTGGGCGCCGCTGTGCGGTTCGAGGAGCCCGGCGACGGCCCGGGGCAGCCGGATGGGTTCGACGGGCGGACGATGGAAGTGTTCGTCGGCACCCGTGGGCGCGACCAGCTGGCGCAGGCGGCGGCGGTCGTGCGGGCCGCGGAGCTGGCGCGCGCGGTGGTCGAAGGCAGGCTGGAGGTGACCCCGGCCCGCATCCGCGGGCTGGCGCGGGCCGATCACGTCGCCGCACGCGTGCGCGTGGAGGCCGAGGCGCTCGGCCGCCAAGCCGAATTCCACCGCGAGATGCGCGAAGCCGGTTACGACCCGCACGGCGGACCGGTGCGCGATCTGGTCGATGCCGCACAGCGCAGCGCGCTGGAATCGGCCTATCTGGATGCCTTCGACGGGAGCGGAGGCGTCGATCGGCCGGATGGCCCGCCGCCGGCGGACGAACCGTCACGCCGGGCGATCCGGGACGCCGAGGCAGCCCGGTTGACCGCTCGGCGTGACGCGGTGGCCGCGGAGGTCGACGCGGCGCGTGCCTCGCGTGCGCGGGCAGCGCGC
>NZ_BAFS01000368.1 GCF_000308415.1 Nocardia asiatica NBRC 100129
GTGTCGGCGTTCACGTATTTCCCGGTGCCTGTGTTCACGTAATTCCGCAGGTGGTGGGTCCTGATTGATGTTCTACCCGACCTCCTTCTTCGGCGTCTTGGGTTGGTCCTTGCCACCGGGTCGTTTGTTCGGGCGGTAGGAGGGTCCGTTCATGAACACTTGGTGGCTGGTGTTGATGAGCCGGTCCAGGAGTGATTCGGCGACAACGGGATTGGGGAACAGTGGGTACCAGTCGACGGGTGATCTGTTCGAGGTCAGGACGAGCGAGCCGCCGGAGGTGGATCGTTCGGAGATGAGTTCGTAGAGGTCGTCGGCCTGGGGCGCGGTCAGCTCGCGCATGCCGAAGTCGTCCAGGATCAGCACGGCGGGCCGGACGAATTCGGCCAGGCGTTTGTCCCAGGTCCGGTCAGCATGACCGCCCGCGAGGGTGGCCAGCAGCCGGCTGGTCTTGGTGAACCGGACTTCGGCGCCCTGGCGGATCGCCAGATGGCCGAGACCTTGTGCCACATGTGTTTTGCCCACCCCGACCGGGCCATAGAGGACTACCGACTCGCCGACGGTCAGCCACCGCAGCGCCGCGAGATCGCGGATCTGCGCGGCGGGCAGTTTCGGGCTGGCGGTGAAGTCGAATTCCTCGAGGGTGACCTGCTGTTCGAAGTGGGCGCGGCGGATGCGGCGGGCGATGGCTTGTGATTCGCGGCGGGCGATCTCGTCGTGACACAAGACCTGCAGGAACTCGATATACCCGAGGTCGCCGGCGCGGGCCTGGGCCAGCCGGGACTCGAGGGTCTGCAACATCCCGGACAGCTTGAGCTGTCGCAGCGCCTGTTCCAGGGCGACATCAACGATCATGCCGAGACCCCTTGGCCGTGTTCGTCATCGGCCGCGTCACCGCGGTCGGCCTCCGCCGCGGTGGTGTCCATCGCGGCGTTCGTGGTGGCGCGGATCGCGGCCGGGTTGTCCGGGTTGGGCAGCGCCAACACGTTCCCGAACAGCCGCGAAGGACCATGCAAGAACGCCGCGGCGCCTCCATCGCCGCTGCTTGGCGGCGGCGGATCGGCTTCCAGGCCGGCGGCGAGGATGCCCTTGATGGTCCGATAGGACGGATCCCCGACGGCGATCGCTTTGGCGCACGCCAATTCGAGCCGGGATTCGCCGTGACGGTCGGCCAACCCGAGCACGCCCTGGGCGGCGCGGAGCCGGAACAGCGCGTTCTCGCTGAGTAATTCGGCGACCACCGCGACGGTTGCCTCACCGATCTCGGGGGCTCGTTGGCGGCACCAGGCCGGGCCCTTCATCGCGAAGGCGATCTTCTCCGGCGGATAGTGCGACAGGTCGGACTGCTTGCCGAACGGTTTGCGCACATGCGTGGCGATCAACTCGCCGCGGTCGAAGATCTGCACCATCGAATACGTCGACCGGACATCCACCTTCCGGCCGATATACCGCCACGGCACCGAATACAGAGTCCGTCCGGCCTTGACATGGATGTCCGGGCCGACAGTGCCGCTCGACCAGTCCGCGAGCACGAAGTCCTTGTCCGGCAACGGCATCAACGCGCCGCGTTCGACCGCCTCGAACACCGCCATCGGGGCCGCGCCCTCCAACGGCCGGCACCGTCGCTGCCCGGCCACATCCCGGCACCACTCGACAGCGGCCTGCTGCATCTGCGCCAGCGAGGTCCATTCCCGTCCGCGCCACAGTGAATCGCGCACATACGGCATCGGCCGCTCCACCCGCGGCTTGTCCTTGGGCTTTCCTCGGCGAGCGGGATCGACGAGAGTGCCGTAATGGTGGGCCAATTCGGCATAGGAGCGGTTGATCTTCGGGTCATACAGGTCCGGCCGCGCGACCCCGGTGCGCAGGTTGTCCGGCACCAGACGCTTCGGGACGCCACCGAAGAACGCGAACGCCTCCACATGCGCTTCGGTCCACGCCCGCTGATCCATGGTCAGCACCGGGCGCACGAACATGAACCGCGAGGTCGCCAGCACCATCACGAACGCCCAGATCCGGCGGCGTTTCCCACCCACCGGATCGGCCCACGAACCCAAATACCCGTAATCGATCTGCGCTTCCTCACCTGCGGGCGGGTCTTCCCGCAGCACCGTCACCCGGCCGCGCAGGTTCTCCTCGGGCAGGTTGGCGTCCATATAGCGTTTCAACGACGACACCGACGCGGTCAGGCCGTGTTCGTCACGCAGCCGCTGCCAGATCGTCTGCCGGGTCACTCCGGCCTTGCTCATCGCGACGATGAAGTCGCGATGCTGCTCGATCTCCGGCCAGGTGATCTGCCGCACCTTCGTGTCAGCGATCTGCGGGAACCATGCCCGCACCAGCTCGTTCCACTCCGCCGGCGACCGCTGCGGCCCACCCGGGGCGAGCCCGGCCGCCACGGCCGGATCGACGTATTTCTTCACTGTTTTGCGGTCCAGCCCAAGGCTTTCCGCGATCTGGCTCTGCGAACGACCCGCATGCCAGTGAACCAAGATCTCGACGATATCGACCACGTCGAACGTTCTCCTCGCCAAAACTCTGGCTCCCATCACCTTCATCGGATGGGAGCAGCCAACTCCTTGCGAGGACCAACCGGTCGCGTTCGGGTTCCCGATGGGGAATTACGTGAACGCGACCCTGGGGAATTACGTGAACGAGAACCAGCTCAACCTGGGGATTTCCGTGAACGCTGACAC
>NZ_BAFS01000367.1 GCF_000308415.1 Nocardia asiatica NBRC 100129
CGATCAGCTTGCCGAGCCCGCGCCGCCACAGCAGGGCGCCGAGATAGTGCAGTTCCGGAAGCCCGTAGCCGTCCGAGGAGTAGCACAGCGCCCGGAACGGAGCGAGTTCCAGCGTCTCGGCGAGCACCGCGCCCGCGCGCTGCCCGACATACGGGATGGTGAGGCCGAGATCCAGCTGGACGTGATCGAAGACGTGCGCGAGGTAGGCCGCGTGGCGGTGGAAGGGCCAGCAGTGCAGCAGCAGCACCGAGAGGCCGGTCCCCGCGGTCCGGCGCAGGAAATCGGTGAGCAGCGCCGGATCGGCGCGCCGCAGCCGCAGATCGGGGTCGCCGAACCCGGTGTGGAATTGCAACGGGATGCCGAACTCGGCGCCGATCCGAGCGCCGAGGCCGACCAGCCAGCCGAGTACCTGCGGATCGGTGAGCCGATGCTCGGGCGCGAAGCTGGTCGGCGGATGTTCGCGCGGCGGAAAGTCCAGACCGCACCGGTAGGCGACGATCGTCTTCAGTCCCACGGCATGGGCGGCTCGCGCCCGCAGCTCCGCCTCGATCCGCTCGTACACCCCGGACACCGCGCCGACCTGCGCCACGACTCGCTCGGCCACTTCCTCCAGCCGGACGACCTCACGCACGTCGCCGTCCACCAGACCGGCGAAATCCGCTGTGCCGCCGCCGATCCCGGTATCCAGGAACCACCGGGTCACGCCGGTGCCGCGCAACAGCCGCACGGCGACCTCGCGGCCTCCGATCCGGGCGCGATGGCGGAGGTAGACGTCCGGGCTCACCTGGGCGGGCAGGTCGAGCGCCGGGGCGCACCACCGGCGCACCGCGAGCCCGAGGGCGGAATCGAAGCTTCCGTGCGCGCCTTCGCCGAGCAAGCGTTCGAAGCCGGGCCGGTCGAGCGCCTCGGTGGTGACGCCGTGGCAGTGGTGGTCGGTGAGCGGAACACCGTCGGTGAGCACGGTCAGAACCGCCAACGGGTCAGCGCGACGAGTTCTTCGGCGCTCGCCTCGGCGTACCGTTCGGCTTCCGCGCGGCGCACGGTGAGCAGCGCGTCGTGCAGTTCGGCGCCCATCGCGCCGGCGAGCGGGCGGGAGGCGGCGAGCTGATCGGCGGCTTCGGTCGGTGTGGTGGGCAGTCGGCGCACATCCGACATCATGAGCGCTTCGGTGTCGAAAGTCACCGGGTCCCCGGTGATTTCGGGTGGAAGGCGCAGCTGTTCGGCCACTCCGGCGAGTCCGGCGGCGATCACCGAGCCGACGATCAGGTACGGATTCCCGGTCGCGTCGAAGCACTTGATCTCGGCGTTGGCCGCCCAATCCTCGGTGCCGCGCACCCCGGTGACGAAACGCAGCGCGGCCTCCCTGGTCTCGCGACCCCAGCACTGCCACACACCGGCCCAGCGCGAGGGCTCCAACCGCAGGAAGCTCGCCGGATTTCCCGCGCCGACCGCGACCAGCGCGGGGAGTTCGCGCAGGATCCCGGCGAGGAACGCCTCGCCGGTCGGCCGCATCCCGTGCGGACCCTCGCCTCGCGCGAAAAGCGGTCCTCGGTCGTCGTGCACCGACAGGTGCAGATGCGCTCCGGAACCGGTGCCGCCGGGCTCGATGCACGGCGCCAGCAGCGCGCGCCAGCCGTGCTGAACGCTCACCTGCCGGATCGTGTGCCGGACCAGGACGGCATCGTCCGCCGCGGCGACCGGTTCGGACGGTTCGATCGACAATTCCAGTTGGCCGGGCGCGTATTCCGGGTGGAACTGGTCGACCGTGATGCCTTGCCGGTCCAGCACCGCGACGAGGTCCGCGGCGTAGTCGGCGACTTGGCCGAGGCGCACCATGCCGTAGGCGGGGCCGTGGATCGCGGGTGTGAAGCCGTCGGTGTCGTCGGCCCGGCCCACGGACCATTCGGTTTCGAACGCCATGGACAACCGCAGCCCCGCCGCCCGCGCCGCCTCCGCCTGGCGCGCCGCGAAATGGCGCTGGCAAGCGGCGAAGCGGGCGCCGTCCTGGGTGTACTTATCGGCGGGAGCCCACGCCCAGCCGGGCTGGCAGGCCAATCCGGTCATCCTGGTCAGGTCGGGAATCAGCCGCAGATCCCCGTCGGGACCACCGAGATAGCGCCCGACCGCCATCAGGTCGTCGAAGGCGAAGGTCTCGAAGCACGGCGAGACGCCGACGCCGTACCGGGACGCGTGCTCCAGCCGCTGTCCGGGCACCGCCTTCACCCGCGTGATGCCCGCGTTGTCCACGAAGCTGAGCGCCACCATGGACGCGTTCGGCTTGTCGATCAGCGCGGTGCCGCCCTCGGCGGGAATGCGATCCGGCGTGGTGGCCATGCCCCCACGATATCGGTCGGGGCGCATCGGCCACCGGGGCGGCGCGCGGCGCTACTCGGCGGCCAGCGCGGCGGTGATCTCCTCGCGGGTGGGGATCGAACTGCTCGCCCCGAGCCTGGTGGTGGCCAGGGCTCCGGCAGCGCAGGCCCAGGTCAACGCCCATTCCGGCCCGCGATGCCAGGCGGCGGCCAGTGCGCCGGTGAAAGCGTCGCCCGCACCGGTGGTGTCCACGACTTCCACCCGCGGGCTGGGCCGGGACAGGCGCGCACCGGCGGGCCCGCGATAGTCCGCACCGGACGCGCCGCGGG
>NZ_BAFS01000366.1 GCF_000308415.1 Nocardia asiatica NBRC 100129
GCGGGTGAGATGTGGGCTAGGACCTCGTCGTCGATGCGGTGGCCGGCCCGGCGCATCTGCTCGACGGCGAGCCCGTAGTACTCGGTGGTCCAGGCGATCACGGCGTTGGTGGCCAGGGTCAAACACCAGGCTTGTTCGGTCTGGTCTTGCAGCTGGCGGGCTCGGATCATGCCCTCGTGGGCATACAGCAGGTCGCGGCGCAGGGAGTGCAGGGATTCACCCTTGTTGAGCTGGCGGGATATCTTGCGCCGGTAATCCGGATCGGAGAGGTATTTCGCGGCGTAGATGGTGCGCCGCAACGCCCCGTACTCCTTGAGCGCCGCGGCCAGGGTGTTCTGGCGCCCCGACGCCGAGAGCTTGCCGACCAGCAGGGACGCGGTGGCGTGCCCGAACTTCAACGATCCGGCCAACCGCAGCAGATCGTCCCAGTGCTCGGCGACCAAATCCAGGTTGGCCTTACGGGTCATCAACGGGCCCGCGTGCGGGAACTGATCCTCGGCGGCCGCGCGCGGGCCCGGCCGGTACAAGGTGATGCGGCCCAGGTCCCGGATGCGCGGCGAGAGCTGCATACCGAGCAGGTCGAACAGCCCGAAGTTGACCAGGGTGACGCCGTGGGTGTCGGTGGCGTGTTCGGTGATCGGCAGATCGGTGGCGTTGCCCAGGATCTCGTCGAGCACGTAGTGGGCTTCGCGTTTGGTCGCCACGATCACCTTGGTGCCGTAGGTGGCGTGCTGGTCGGTGACATGAGTGTAGGTCGACAGGCCCTCGCCTGCGAAGTAGCGGCTCATCGGCCGCGCGGTGGTCGATTTCCCGCGAGTGGGGAAGCGCTGCCCGTCGCTCGACGACAGTGTGCCCGCGCCGAACACGGGTGTAAGCGGGAGTCGCTGGTGGTAGTCGATGATCGCGAGGTTGGCCGCGCGCAGGGTCTCCTCACGCACATACCATTCGTCGGTCCAGGACAAGATGTCATAGGAGATGCCTCAGGCTTCGGCCATCCGCGTCAGACCCAGGTTCGTCGAGTGCGCGAGCAGCACCGCGATCAGGTTGCGTTTCAGCTCCGGCGTGCGGGTCGCCTGGCCGCCAGCGTGGGTGAAGCAGTCCAGGTAGCCGGTGCGTTTGTCCAGCTCGATCAACAACGACACGATCGGCGCGAACGGCAGCATCTCGGTCAGCTCGGCCTTCAGCGCGACCGCCTCGGCCGGAACATCTTCCGCGGTCAACGGGGAGATGATCAGACCCCCGGACTCGTCATCCAGGCGCACCGGGCCCTCACCCTCGGCCAGCACCGCCTCCAGCTCGCCGACCGCGGCGTGCAGTTCCTCGACCACGGAGGCCAGGGCAACGCCGGAGTCGGCCGAGCGACCGACCAAACGGCAGAACTCGGTGCGCTGCGGTTCCCACTGCTGCAGCGTGAGCAGGTAGGCGGCCGGATTGGCATACCGGCGTGAGCCCGGCACGTACACGTCCCCGCTGCGCAGCCCGTCACGCAGCCCCAACAGCACACACAGCTCCCAGTAATGCCGATACGCCGTCGCGCTGCGGGACTTGCGCGCCGCATCGAGGTAGCCACGCCACTTCGTGGGCACGAACCCGGTCGGGGCCTCGTCGAAGACCTTCCGCCGACCGGTCGCGTTGAGCTCGCGCAGCATCGCGACCGCGATCAGCAGCTCGGACGCGGCGGTCCCGCCGGCGAAACCGACCGTGGCGAGCACCGCGGGGGTGAATTGGCGCAGGTAGTTGTAGGAGGAGTCCAGCGCAGCGAGATGCCCGTGATCACGCGGCAACCTGGGCTTGGCCTGCGCGATCGCCGCCCGCAGGCGTTCCCATCCGATCTTTTCCCCGCGGATCAGCGCGCCGATCTCCTCATCGGCCACCGCTGGGTCGGTGACGATGGCCAGTAGGTCGTCGAGCAGGGCTTGGCGGTCCTCCCCGGATTTGCCGCGTTCGGCGAGTTCGGCCTGCATCCGGCGTTCGGCGGCCCCGAATTTCGCCGAGATCGCCTGATCGAACAACGCCACGACTTCATCGAGGACGTCGGTGCCGGACTGGGCCAGCACCGTGAGCAGGATCGGATACCGGCGCTGCGGGTCCCGGCGTTCCAGCGCCTGCGGGGTCAACCGGCGGCCCATCGTGGCCAGGAACCGGCGCCGCTCGGCGGGCAGCACCGACAGATCCAGGCGATCCGCGCCCAACCCGCGCAGGAACGCCAGCTTGTCTACCTCGGCGCGCACAGCGCCGCCGACGCCTCCACCGGCCCGGTCGACAACCACCGCAGCCGCGATACCCCGAGCGAGGCATCAACGGCCAGCAGCGCGTCCAACTCGGCGCAGCGCGCCGGGGTGAACTCGTGCGCCAAGCGATCGTAGGTTTCGCGCTGGGCCTGCTCGCGGGCGTGGGCGATGCGTTCGACCATGCTCACCGGGCCGGGCCAGATCACCCGCGCCGAGATCAGGTATTCACACCCCAACCGGAACAGCAGGGTCGGGGAATCGTGTTCCATCGCTCGCGCGAGCAGGAACTCGTCGAGCTCTTTGAGTTCGAGCGCACCGGCCGCCCGCCACCCGAGGTACTGGGCGACCAGGCGAAGATGGTCGGTCCGGGTCTGGGC
>NZ_BAFS01000365.1 GCF_000308415.1 Nocardia asiatica NBRC 100129
GGTGATCGTCGACTGCGGCGCTGACTTCCGGCTCAGCGAACCGAACGCCTGGGAGATTCATCGCTGAGCCATCCATCAGCTCCCACCAGCTGCCCGCCCCTTGCCCGCCGCGGATCCTTCGCATGAGGAAACGCTGCTGCTAATTCTTCAACCCGGCGGCCAAGCCCTACCGGTTGAGAGCGCGTTCTGAGCACCGACAGAATCCCGTTCCCGACCGATCGAACCGCCCCCGTGTCAGCGCCTCCGCTTTTGACCGACTAACTACGCAAATTTGCGGATCTGCGGTGTCCGGACCATCTCAGAGGCCCTAAAAAGAACGCATCCTCTCCAAATTTGCAGAGGATGCATGACAAAACGTGTCCGGAGGGGGAGTCGGCCACTACGCACACGCGCTTCATCGACGAGAGATACTGGCCCTGGCGTAAGTGCCCTGACTGCCGTGTCCGACCGGTCGAACGGGCGCGGTATCGATAACCACCCCAAACCCGAAGGTGATCCGAGACGACGACCGGGTCGGTTTGCGGCGCCGGCGCGGCGCTCGGCGAGGGCCTGCCCCGGTGCTGCCGAGTAGCCGGCGAACGCCACCTCGGGGTCTCGGTGCCCATGGTCAACCGGAGGCAGTCGACGACACCAGCTACGACCCAAGGCGTTGAAACTCGGACTAATACGACACTCCCATTCCGGGTGAGTCTGCCGACCGTGCGTCAAGCGCTGAGCGTTCTCCGCTTAGAAGGGCTGATTGAGTTCTGGCGTGGCATGGGCTCATTCGCCAAGTAGACCGGTCGCATCCAGCGCTCCGGATGGCGGCACCACGACCGAGCCCGAACCGATCAGCAGCTGCTCGCACCGCACCCGCGGGATGAAACCCTCTACGCTGGAATAGAGTTCGCTCCTTCGCATCTCGCCGAACTCTTCCCCGAGGGCACAACCCAGGTCGTGACCCGACGCGAGCACCTATTCGACAAGGAGACAGGGCGGCATGAGAGTATCGCGAACACCGTTGACCGAACCTATGCCTGTCCGCCCCCAGACTGTGACTGACGGCACAATCTCACCGAGGAACCAGATAGAACCCACCTGCGTCCAACCTCGTGATCCACACCGACGTTCAAGGATTGCTGCATGACTGGCCAACCTGGCTCGACCACCAACGACTTCGCACTGGTGCCCGATGAAGTCACCGATGCAGGTCGGTACGTTCAACAGGTCGCCGAGTCCCTCATCAACGGCCTGACTTCGCTCGACACGGACATCGCAGCGCTGCTCTCCAATTGGCGAGGCACCTCCGCCGACTCCTTCAGCGCGGGGTGGACCGAAACCAAGCAAGGCGCGGATACCATTCTCGACGCCTTGGCCGACCTGGCCGAACTGCTCGGTGTCACGAGCAAGACCCTCGACGATCATGACCGGGCGCGGGCGGCTAGCACCGTCACGCTCACCGGTTCGCTGGACCTTCCGGAGTTGTGATGGTCGACAACGCTCAGCCCTATCGCTTCGACCTTGACGAGCTGGAACAGATCGTCGCCCGAATCTCGGGTTTCATCGGATTCCTCAACGACAGCCTCGACGGACTGCAGCAACGCATCTCCGCCGTCCAGCAGAACTGGAACGGTGCCGCCGCAGACGCCCAGGCCCAGGCTTTCCGGGAATGGCACACCGGGGCAACCGACGTCGCCGAAGGCATCGACACCATGCGCCAGGCCGTCCGCGAGGCCCACGATAGATACACAGCCGCGATCTCCGCGAACCTTTCGATGCTGGGCAGGTCGTAACACCTGATGACGACCTTGGTAGTCGATCCCGCGGTGTATTCCTCGGCTGGCGCGTCACTGTATTCGTACGCAACCGCGTTCCAGCGAGCATTCTCAACGCAGATCGCCGCGCTGAGCGGAACCGCCAATATGGGCGGGAATGTGGGCGAATCCAAGGCATGGGCCACGTCCTACGATTCGACCGTCACCACGGCGATGAGTATGACCGAGCTGCTCGTCACCGCCATGGGCAACTACGCCGGGATCCTGAACCAGCTCGGCTACAACCACGCGCTCGCGGATTACGTTGCCGGCACCGGCCGACCGGAACCGGGACAACCAGCACAGTTGTCGCCGGCCTGGTCAGTCTGTCTCGTGCCGCCGCCCTCGGCGGGCGGGCCTGGTAGTGGCCTGTTCGACGATGTCGGGTTCGCGGTGTCGGCTCTCGAGGATTTCGGCGTTTCGATGCCCGACGGGGAACCGGACGACCTGCAGATCGCCGCTGAGGCGTGGGACAAGCTCGCGTCCGAATCGGGCGTGGGCAACTTGCCCGCCCTACTGGATCAGCTGGCGAAGACATTCGAGAACGAGACCGCCCCCGACGCCGCGTATGTCGACGAGGACATCCGGGAACTGAAGAAGTCCGCCGAGGGTGTGCTCACCCTCTACAAAGACCTCGCGCAATCCTGCCGCGCCCACCGCTCCGCGATCCTGGAATTCCGTACACAACTGGGCC
>NZ_BAFS01000364.1 GCF_000308415.1 Nocardia asiatica NBRC 100129
CTGATCGGCACCACCGGATGTTCTCAGCCGCAATCGGTCTGGCCCGCCAGCTACCACAACGTGGCCGCTTCGCTCAGCGTGGTAGGCGGCATTACCGCGCATAACATCCTGGCAGCCGATAGTGGTGATCGGAAGGCGTTGCGTTCGTTCGGAGGTGCGGGATGAGCTGGCTCGGTAGAGGTTAGCGTCCTTTGCGGATGAGGGCGGTGAGCTGTTGACCCTCGGCGAGGGTGATCGGCCCGGCGCGGTCGGGTTCAGCGACACCAAGAGCAACAGCCAGCGTGCGGCCGTGCAAGTCGAGGGCGGCTTCGGACACAGCGGTCAGATCGGTGACAGCGGCACGGGCGTGAACCCACCCGATGACACCGATCCCGACGCCAATGGCAGCGGCGGGCCACCACAGGACGCCGAGGAGCAGATAGGGCCAGGCCCAGGTGCCGGTGGCTGCTGCGGCGGCGAAAGCGGCGTTGGCGGTGGTGATTTCGGTGCGGGTGGTGTCGGGGAGGACGAGCCAGAGGCGGGGCCAGGCGAAGGTCAGGTCGAGCCCGTAGCGGTCCAGGGCAATCTGTTCGAGGGCGTGGATGCGGTCACCCATCCAGGTCGGTCGCCCGGGTTCGGCCAGGGCGAGCCGGTTCACTTGTCTGGCGGCGGTGTCGATGTCGCGTTGCTGATCGAGGGTGCGGGACGCGGGCGGATAGGCCTGTTGCAGTGTGCGCCGCTGGTTGACCAGGGTGAGCCAGCGGCGGCGTCGGCTGGCGACGCGTCGGCGCTGCACCGGGGTCAGCAGGCGGGGCCAGGGGCCCAGCCACACCATTCGGGTCACTCCCGCCAGTGCCTGCACCGCCAGCCCGACGCCCGCGGCGGCCAGCAGCACCGCGATCAGCGCGGCGGCTTGGCTGCCGGGGGGTTGCCGGGCGATCCAAGCGGTGAGATCGGTTGCGGCCCTCCGTAACCGGGGGTAGTCGAGGGCGTGGTGCTGTCCCAACCGTATCCCGATCCCGGCGGCCGCAATGAACAGGGCGCCTGGAATGGCCAGCAGGGTGAGCCATCGTTCGGCAAGTTTTTTGGCCAGTTCCTGGAAGAAGGTGCCCACCGGCGTCTACTGTCGCCGCATCGGGGTGTCGGTGATCACGCAGCGCGGCACCGGCCCTGCCGGCAGGGGGACACACACGCGGTCGCAGGCATGGTCGGGGCAGCCGAAGGATTCCTCGTCCGCGTGCCCGCCACCGAACCCGGGCAGGCCAACGGCGATCATCTGCCGGGTTTCTTGCTGGCTGGTACCGACCAACTGGGCCAGCAGAGGCAGGATCGGCCGCCGTGCCCTCGCCTCGATTTCGATGCGTGCCAGCAACTCTCGGCGAGGTTCGGGCTGTAACGCACACTCTGTCCGTAGCGACTCCAACTCCCTACACAGCATCGACAGCACCGCCCGTTCAAGCCGCTCCAACCGACTCCCCTTCTCCCGCATGAACATCGACCACTGCGGCAGCCGCGGCAGTGGCGTGAGGTAAGGCCCTTCACGCGCACTCGATGATTCCACCAACCATGCGCATGCGAAAATGGCAGAATCACAATGTCATACAAGAAACGGGGGGATTCTGGCGTGTCGTTCGATGAGCGGCTAACGCGGATCCAACAGCGAATCACCACATACCACCGCTTACGTCGTGCCGAAACCGTCCTGAGTGACTCGGCGCTGGCTGAGGCCGCCATGCTGTGGCACGCCGCGCAACCGGCCGACGGTGATCACCTCGCGCCCGAAGGCAACCGGCGATTGGCAGCAGCTCATCACGCCCTGGGATGGCTGCACTTCTGTAGACACGACGCCCTACCCGCCGACCGGAATCTTCCGGAGTTGGCCCGCGCCATCGTATTCCTGGGGGCCCTGGCCCAGTACCTCGAGGCGATCCCCGAGCCGCTGCGCGTGGTCCTTGGTGTTTCTGCGGAGGCCTCCGCCCAAGCCGATCTCGCTACCCGGATGCTGAGCCATGCTGAAACCACGACCGATCCGGTCCTTATCCACGCCTCCATCAGCCTGCTCACCGCGGCCCTGGCAGCCACACCGGCCGGCCACCACCCCGACCAGGCGAGGTTCCTGTCCAACCTTGGCAACGCCTACCAGGCGCGGTTCGAGCACGGAGGGGCGATCGCTGACCTGGACCGCGCGATCGAGGCCGGTAAACAGGCAGTGGCCACCACCTCGGACGACTCCCCCACACGGGCGGGGCGCCTGTCCAACCTCGGTATCGCGTACTGGGTGCGGTTCGAGCATGGTGGGGCGATCGCCGACCTCGACCGCGCGATCGAGGCAGCTAGGCAGGCGGTGGCCACGACAACGGACGGTCACCTCAACCGGGCGAGGTTTCTGTGCGGCCTTGGCAACGGGTACCGGGCGCGGTTCGAGCATGGTGGGGTGGTCGCCGATCTGC
>NZ_BAFS01000363.1 GCF_000308415.1 Nocardia asiatica NBRC 100129
GGCGTCCACGCCACCGTCGCCGGGGTGCTGCTGGGCTTCACCGTTCCGGTGCTCCACCAACCCCGCGACGACGATTCACGCAACCCGGCACGCCGAGGCCTCGCCGAACAGTTCGAGCACCGACTGCGGCCGATCTCCGCTGCTGTCGCGGTGCCGGTATTCGCGTTCCTGGCCGCAGGGGTCACCATCGGGGGGCTGAGCGGGCTGGTCGAGTCGCTCACCGAGCGGGTCACACTCGGCATCGCCGTCGGACTCGTCTGCGGGAAAGCGTTCGGCATCCTCGCCACCACCTATCTGACCGCGAAACTCACCCGCGCCGAACTCGACACCGACCTGCGCTGGATCGACGTGGCCGGGGTCGCGCTGCTGGGTGGGATCGGATTCACCGTGTCGCTGCTCATCGGCGAACTCGCCTTCGCGGATGACCCGTCGCGGGAGGATCACGTCCGCATCGGGGTATTCATCGGCACTCTCACCGCCGCACTCCTGGCGGCGATGGTGTTGCGGCTGCGCAACCGAACCTATCGGCGCATCGCCGAAGCAGAAACCCGCGACGACGACAACGACGGAATACCCGACGTCTACCAGCACCACCGATAGCGGTGTGCGGGATAACGTACTGCGGCGATGCTCTCATCGGGGATCCGGGAGGTTCAGTACTCGACATATTCGCCCTCTCGGCCGACACGGACGAGCAGACAAGCAACCTGGTGACGTCTGTCCGACTGTGCTGCAGGCCGGGCGTTCATTGCCGACATGGAGCGATGAGGACCGGGATGCGGCTGGCTTGCAGCACCGCTTGACTGACCGAACCGAGCGTGGCGCCCGTAACTCCGCCACGTCCACGGCTACCGAGTACCACCAGTTGCGCGTGCCGGGACGCCTCCAGCAGCCGCTGCGCCGGGCGGCCGTCGACAACCACTCGATCCACGCAGACATCCGGAAACGTATCGGTGAAGCTCGCCACGGTTTCTTCGAGCAACGCCTCGGCGCGCTGCCGCGCTGTGTCGAGCGCGCTGGGTCCACCATTTCGATCGGACCATGTCGTCACCGCCACCAGCCCTACATTCCGGCTCGCCGCTTCGTCGAAAGCGATACCGACCGCGCGAGCGCTGCAGCGCGAACCGTCTACGCCCACCAGGACCGGAACATGAGACGACGGCGGCATCCTCGCCGCGGCAGCGGGAACGACAGCGACCGGACAATCGGCGTGCTTGATCAGACCGACGCCGACCGACCCGAACAACACACGCTCCAACGGATCCAAACCCCGAGCGCCGATGACCAGCAACTGAGCCGCCGCTGACCGAGCAGCCAACGCCGCCACCGGTGACGGCAAGTCGAGAAACGTCTCGACCTCGGCATCGGCGGGGAATCCCTCCAACTCACCCACGATGCTTCGCCCTTGGCCGAGGGCGGACTCACCCATCTCCCGGAATGCGCTGATATCGAACAGCAAAGAGCCGATCACCGGCAAGGCATGCACCGGTACACCGATGGCATGCACAAGATGCAGCGGCGCCTTGCGGCGCGCCGCCATCGCCGCACCCCAGCGGACGGCAGCAAGCGACGCAGGAGAGCCGTCGACACCGACAACGACAGGACGACGCACAGTCACAGATCGTGGCCTTTCGAAGCGGGACAGGACGCGCGGTAGGCAGGGTAGCTACTCATCGGCTGCTTTGCTCGGCGCGTTCCGTTGAGTCGGATTCTGTACAGCGCGGCGAGTCCGAGGCGCTGCCGATGGTGAGGGCGAACGCCGCGAGCACCACCGCGCCACACAGGGCGTCCAGATAGTTCTGCGTGGTCAGCAGATCCGCGGAGGGCACCTGCGGTGCGGCGAGGTGGTTGAGCAGCTGAGCCACCGAGCCCGCCGCGGCCGCCGCCCACCCGAACACCGGCCGGCCGGTTGTAGTGATCCCGACCGCCACGATGACCGGTCTGTCGGCAGCGTGGCGAGGCCGTAGTCGGCAATCGCCTCCGGCGGTGAGCCACCCGTCGAGATCGCGCGATGCGCATGGATCGTAGCCCGGGCACACTGCCCGAACGATCGGTCGGCCGCCTCACCTATCTGCCCGTCGTGAACGGTGTGTTCGGCACTGCGCCCCGCGACACCGCCGCGAAACCATCGAGGATGTACAGGGGGTCTCCGATGCCGCACCCGATGGTGCGGTCACCGGCTGTCGCTCTGCACTTCGCGGCTACCGCTGAAAGCTCCCGGTGACGGCCGCGGTGGCGTATCTTTCTTCTCAGG
>NZ_BAFS01000362.1 GCF_000308415.1 Nocardia asiatica NBRC 100129
CGGGCGACGTCATCAGTCAAGACGACCTTGACCCCTGCTTTGTCGAGGATGGTCCGGCGGCGCTGCGGTGGTTGATCCGGCGCTACCGGCACATACGCGGCACCCGCGGCAAGAACGCCGTACAAAGCCGCGACCTGCGCCGCGCCCCGCACCGCCGAGACCGCAACCGCATCACCAGGCCGTACCCCGTGCTCGGCCAGCAACGTTGCGATCCGCAGGGCACGCTCGGCGAGTTCGCCGAAACTCACGGTGGTGGCACCGTCGATGATCGCGACCCGTTCCGGATCGGCCGCGGCGATGTCGAACATCGGAGTGTGCAACAATCCCCCGCCGGGAGCACGCTCAGGCTCCGGACCGACGGTGTCGTTGACACGCTCACGAACTGCCCGCTGTCCGGCAGGCAGCTGGAAGATCTCGTTCAGCGGCTGATTCCAATCCATGTCACCCAGTCGCAGGAGGTGTTCTCGGTAGGTGGTGAGCATGTCGTCGACCATCCCCTCGGGGAACAGCTCGTCCACCGAGTCCCAGCTGAGCAGCAACCCGTCAGGCAGCTCGATGACCTGGTGATCCAGCCACACCTGCGGAGTCTGAGTACGCGTGTAATCCGGCCACCGCACCGAACGAGCCAACTCGTCGTCCACCCCCAGCATCGAGGTGAACACCACCGGCACCGGGTCCGCGGGCGCATCACTCTCACGCGCCAACTCCCGCAACACCCGCACCGCGGAAACCTGCTGATGATCCAGATCACTCCACAACTGCTGCTGCAACCGACGCACACGCCCCAGCCAGCTCTCCCCCACCGCAGGACGATCGGCCACCAACAACAGCGAACTGAAATCCCCCACCACCCGCATAATCTCCGGGTGCACCTCACGCCGATCGAAACGAGTCAACGTCACAGTCAAATCCCGCTGCGCACTCCACCGACCCAACACCCACGTATACGCCGCCAGCAAAACAACACTCGGCGTCACACCGAAACCCCGCGCACGCTCGGTGATCCGGCCCCACGTTTTCAGGTCGAGCCTGAATTCCCGCCGTACGAAACGCGGACGCTCCACCGCAGCAGGAGAGACCCGCAGAGGCAATTGTGGCCCCGGTGGCAGTTCCGGTAGCCGCGCACGCCAGTACGACAACGCCTCCCGAATCTGCTCCTCCGACGGGGCACGGCCGGTCACGTAATCGCGGAACTCGATCGACGTCGGCGCGAGTTCGGTATCCGGTTCCGCATAAAGCCGCAGCCATTCGGAAATCAGCACCAAGGCGCTCAGGCCGTCGACGATGAGACTGTCGAATACCGTGCAGATCCGCGCTATCCCGCTGCCACGAATCACCCGGATCTCGAACAGCGGCCACGCACTGGGATCCGGCACGGCACCGGACATCGCTTCCCGCACCCGCGCCGCCGCGCCGTCGAAGTCGTCATCGGCGTCGAGCACCGGAATCCGGTACCGGGGGACTTCGGCGAGAATCCGTTGCGATCCGTCCTCGATCACCGCGCGCAGCATCGCGTGCTGGGCGATCAGCCGGTTCCAGGCCTGCTCCAGCCGGTCCACATCCAGGCGCGGCCAGTCGTATTCGAAGTACAGCTGGGCGCCGATACCGCCGAGGTCGAAGTCCGCCGACCGGCCCAGCCAATAGGCGACTTGAATATCGGTCAAGGGGAAGGGCTCGTGCCGATGCACCACGTCGGTCGTCAGCAGAGGCGAGGGCGACGTGTCCACCTCGAGGTGCGCCCGGTCGCCGACGAGTCCGGCGATGGTCGGGGTCGTGAAGAATTCGCGCAGTGTCACGGTGAGGCCGAGCTCTCGGCCGAGGCGGCCGACGAGACGGGTGGCCGACAGGGAATCACCGCCCGCTGCGAAGAAGCTTGTGTCGCGGTCGGGCAGGGCACCGCCGAGCACCTGTTGCCACACCCGGGCGACCCGGGTCTCCATTCCTGGTCGCACCGGTGTGCCGACGTTCGATACGTCTGCGATGACGTTTTGGG
>NZ_BAFS01000361.1 GCF_000308415.1 Nocardia asiatica NBRC 100129
GGGGCCTGCTCACCACGTGCTGGGGCGAGATCACCGGATCGGCGGTCGCCGCCAAGGTGCGAATCGACGCGATCAAGGCGAACGAAGCGAGCCCGGACGTCCTGGACGGCCCGCCGGTCACTGTCCCCCGCCTGCTCCCCGCGTTGCGCGATCACCGTGCTTACGACCTGACAACCATGCTCGCCCACCTCACGCCGCTACCGCCCACACCACCGCCTCCGCCGAGACCGATTCCGCTCGAGCCCCCGGACGGTGCGGTCGTCCGCTTCACAAGAGGCGGGCACTACACCTACGTCGCGGTCCGCCGCGGAAGCCACTGGGAGACAACCTCATCGATGGGCGGTCCGATCGACGAGGTGATGGCTTGGCCGGACCTGGCATCCCGAGTCCGCACGTTCGACATCGCGACCGACTGGGCGCCGGTCGGAGAGCACGGCGACGCACGAGTCCGCGAACACCTTGCCGTCGTGCGCTTCACGATCGGCTCGAACTACCTGGCCGCGCTCAATATCGACAAGTACGGCCGCGCGGAGGGCGACTGGTACACCACGGTCACCCGACGCACCTCGTCCCGCCTGCCCCTCGGCGACCTGGCCGATTGGACCGAGATCACCGAGCACGGCACGCACATTCAAGTGGCGACAGGTTGGCGAGAACTCGAGTGAGTCTATTCAACGCAAGAAGCTGTCGATCTCGGTCACTGCAACCTCACGTTCCATGCGAAAGCCGCAGATCAGGCTCACGTCGTCACAATGCCGGACACCACCTGGCCGGTAAGCGGGACCTCCAGGCTCGTCCTCGACGATTACCCACCTGCCCCGGTTTCGATGCCAGCCAACCTAGCAATTCGCCCAATCATCAGTTTGCGCTAGAGAAGGTCGATCTGACCAGGCTCGGGCAGCGTGTGTGGGCGTTCGTCCGTATACCAGGCGTACTCGATTCCACTGAGCCAGCCGTTCTCGACCCATAGAATGACCTCGCCGATCGGTGATCCGTTGCGGTCGGTGACCGCTCCACTGGCGAAGATCCCGTCCGGCGATCCGGATGCTTGCACCGCACCGGGCCGCACCGCCAGGTCGACACTGGGTGAACCGACACCCCACGTTGCGACGACCTGGGAATACGGCACCTGCGCCAGATACTCGGATGCGCCGGGGGCGTTCGACGACAGCAGCTTGGTGACGACGGCGGTTTCCCGGTCGGTCAACGGTCGCGGCGGAATCACTGTACTATTCATCAATCTCCTCGGTTCTCGCGCTACGTCATGGAATGTATGCGGTGCCGATTTTGAAGACACCGTCGATCATTGCGCCGCGAATGTGGACGGTTTGGCCGTTGATTGTGCGTACCAGAGGATTCGAGCCATTATATACGCCGTCCGGAACGCCTTGAACGCTCTCGATGATCTTCGTCATCGTGGCTTCTTCGCCACCCAGTGACTTCACCAGTCCATCCAGTTTGTGCTTCGGCACGAAGACATGCTCCATTGCCTCTTTGTCGAGCGCGTAATCGAGCGAGCTCTTCAGCTTGTCGCGCGCGATCCTGGCGATATCGGCGGTGCGCTGTGCGAGGAGGTCGGCGATGCGCTGCAACTCGGCACGCCTGGCCGCGAGGTCGTCGCCGGTTTCGGTGATTTTGTCGACGAATTTGGCCGCGCGTTTGGCGGCCAGCACGCGGTCGACATACTTCTTCATCTTGACCGCGAGCTTGCCCGCTTTGGCCGCGGCGATTGCGGCCGCGCCGAATCCCGCTGTCAATGCACCGGCGATCACACCGATGACTACGGTCTCGGCGACCTCCTGAGCGAGGTCCTTGGCGAGATCGACCAGCAGCT
>NZ_BAFS01000360.1 GCF_000308415.1 Nocardia asiatica NBRC 100129
CTTAGCTCCACCATAGGGTCACTACTAGAACCCGGGGCTGAATGAACGCCCTGGAGTAGGACCCCTACTCCTCCCTTCATTCGGGAGTTGCCTGATTCAGGAGCATCCCGGCTTGTCTTGTGCCGGGTTGCGCCGCATGTTCCTGCTTGTGCCCGTTGGGCGGCGTGTAGCTGTCCGAAGGGTTCGTGCAGGCGGTGGCCGTTGATCTGCTCGTCGTCGATGTAGAGCTGTTGGAAGATTGCCTGATTGAACAGGCGGCGCTGGTGTTCGTTGCAGCGGCGATACAGTTCTTGGGGGTTCTCCAGCAGTGTGAGCGCGGCGTCGATGAGTCGGGCGCTGGATGACAGGTCTTCGGTCGTTGTTGCCAGGCGTTCGGTCAGTCGTCGCCGTTGGTGGGCGATGTCGCGGAGTTTGGCTTTGATCTTGGGCTGCGGAAGGGTGGCGTCGGCTGCCAGGTCGATGAGGTTCTCTTCCTGGGCGTCGAGTGCCTGCAGTTCGGTGGTCAGTTGTTTCTGGAGGAGTCGGTCGGCGGTCTCTTGAGCGTTGATGGCTTCGGCGATCTGGTTGCGGATGCTGGTGATGAAGTCGCTGCGGAATCGGATCGTCGCGTAGTGCGCCTCGACGGCGTCTTCGACAAGGGCGACGTTGATGTGTGGCGCGTTGCAGGTGCCCTTCTGTTTGTTGCGGCAGAAGAAGTAGAGGTATTCGTTGCCGTGTCGGTTGGTTGTTCGCTGGATGATCATCCGCCCGACGGTCCCGGTCCGCTGGCAGCGTCCGCAGAACAGTGACCCTTTGAGGTAGTGGTGGTGGACGCGTCGGCGTTCGTGGGCGTTGGTCCGGGATTCGAGGATCTCTTGGACGTTGTCGAAGAGGTTCTCGTCGATCAGCGGCTCGTGTCGGCCCTGCATCTCCTCGCCCTTGTAGATGACGTAGCCGAGGTAGTAGCGGTCGCGCAGCATCGTCGAGAGCTTGTTTTTGGATACTCGTTGGGCGGGGTGGCGGTGGGTCGGTCGGGTGCGCAGTCCGCGGTCGTAGAGTTCCTCGGATAGTTCGTCGAGGGTGTAGTCGCCGGTGGCGTACAGCTGGAACGCGAGCTGGACGAGCGGTGCGCGTTCGGGGTCGACGCCGATGGTGCGGATCTCGCGGCCGTCGAATCGGTCGAAGATGTTGAGGTACCCGAGCCGGGCGCGGCCGAGTGTGCCGCCGTTGCGGGCTTTCTGGCCCATCTTGTAGGAGATGTCGGCGCCGGACTCGCGGGACTGGTACTCGTTGAAGGTGGCGAGGATGCCGTGCATGAGCTGGCCGACCGGCGAGTCGTCGATGGATTCAGTGGCGGAGACCAGGGTGACGTTTCGCTTGCGGAGGTCGGCCATGACGATGGCGTCGTCGAACCGGTTTCGGGCCATACGAGACAGTTTGTAGACGATGACGTAGTCGACGTCTTGATGGTTTCGAATTCGAGCGAGCAGTTTTTGGAACTCGACTCGTTTCGACATTTCGGTCGCACTCCGGCCAGGCTCGATGTATTCGTCGACGATGGTCAGGCCGAGTTGATTTGCCTTGTTCTGGCAGGCGACACGTTGAGCGGGAATCGATATGCCTTCCGGGTCGTAGTCTGTCTTGAACTGCCCCGGCGATGAGACACGTAGGTAGATGACAGCACGGTCGCCCGCCTTCAAAGGTGCTGGCAGTGATGGGAGTTCGGATGCCAAGTCGTCATCCGCATCGTTCCCCGGGCCTACGTACGCGCTCACCATGGAGATTCCTTATTCTCGACGTCACGGTATTTTCGCGATCGATATTATTATGATTCGACAGAGGGTGTTA
>NZ_BAFS01000359.1 GCF_000308415.1 Nocardia asiatica NBRC 100129
ATCGATCCGTCCCATCTCCGCCAGCCGCACCAAGGGATGATCCGCGGTGAGGCTGTTGACGATCGCGCCAGCCAGCTCAACCGAACCATCCGGGTCGCGTTGAGGCGGCACCGCGATGTGGCCGGTCTGCTGCCCCGTCGGCTCTGTAGCCGCGTCCGCCGGGTCGAGGGCGGCGGCATGAGCACGGATCAACGCCAGCGCGGCATCTGGGTCATGAATGCTGGTCTCGATAACCGTGCGCACGTCATCGAGGTCACGCACGACAGACAAGGTCTGCCCGCGGCTGCTGACTCTGGAGCGGAACGGGTCGAACTCGAGAACACCGGTGCGCGGATTCAACCGCCACGACAGCGAGTAGCCAGGATCGAAGTCCAGACTGGGCTGCCTGAGATATAGGTAGTAGTTGTCATGCCGATTGATGCGGAGGCCGAGCGGACGCCATCCGCTCTCTTCCGCGAGTCGCTCCAGCGCGAGCGCCTCGGCGGGGACGGCGGGCCTTGTAGTCGTGCTGATGTCAGATGCTGCTTGGCTGGCTTCCTCTTCCGGAGCTTCGGATTCCGGCGTAGAGGTCGGTCCTGCGGTGGCATCGTCGGCGCGGTGGGCGGCCGGATGGTCGTTGGTGGCTGTCTCGACGGGCGGTGTCGCGCCAGCGGCAATTCCCCCGTCCGACGGCCCGGAAGCCGCACCGGGCATGTCGAACAGTGTCAGTGCGTCGTCAGCCTCAGCCGCGGAGCGGTTGCGGGCTCGGGCTTCGGCAGATTCCTCGGGTTGGCTCGGCGAGGCAGTCTTGCCATCAGCGCTCGATCCACGCGCAGCCGAGGGCGCCTGCCGTTCGGAGTCGCGCTGTCGCGAATGCTGGGAGGCTGCGATGCGGTCGGCGAACCGCTGGTTTCCCTTGGCGGCGACCGTGGCGTCATCCAGATGATCCAAGGCGGCGAGTAACAACCACATCGACACCTCGGGGGCCGCGGAGGACAGTACGGTCCGCAGTTGCGTGCGACCGCTCGCGGAGTAGGTGCCGGCATCGATCGAGCGGATGGCGGCCTGGACTGCGTCCCTGGTGCGTTGACCGCTTTCAGCACTGACGCGGTCGGTAGCTTCCGCGACGATGTCGTTGATCTCACGATGTGCGGCATCGACCGCGCCCGGGTCAGCGAGTTCGCGCGCTTCACGATGAGCAGTCTGGGCGAGATGCGCACGGATGAGCGGCATGATCTGCTCGACCCGCTCAACGCTGCCTATACGCTTGACGGGTTCGCGCTGCCATGCTGTGTCATCACCGCGTAGCGCGTGCTCGGTCCATCTCGGTAGGTTCCTTCCCACTGCGGCTTTGGCAGTGAAAACCCTGTAGGTCTCCCCCGCCATTCGCGGCTCGCGGAACAGGTACATCCGCCCGCCCGCGGTAACGCTGTGGTCGGCGCTGAACCCGCTGCGGAAGGTCTCGTACCGCTCGTAGGGCTCGATGACCGCGAGCGCGGCGGCGTAGGTTTTTGCAGCCGACCTCGGTTTCGTTGTTGCGATCCGGTCGCTCTCCGGGGTCGCTGCCGGGACCTCGCTCGGATCGACGGATGGCGGTTGTGCAGTCGGATGTGACTCAGTGTGCCGACCATGCTCGGGCCTGTGTGGTGATGTGTCAGGTCCGCTGGTTGCGGCCGTGTCGAGCAGCGTTTCGCTGTCCTCGGAGGGGACCGCTGGCGCAGTCGCGGAGGGCTGGCCGGCGGTGGTGGACTCTGACACCTCGACACCGCGAGACGAACTCGGCTGCGGGATTCGCTCAGGA
>NZ_BAFS01000358.1 GCF_000308415.1 Nocardia asiatica NBRC 100129
TTCACACCAGCGAGCGGGTTTTGATGGTCGGCGGCCTGGAGCGCGGCGTTCTGGTCGTCTGCCCTCTACGGGCGGTCGGTGCGGCGTTGTGGTCCTACCGCCCGGACCTGTTCGAGGCGGCTGTCGGATGAACCGCGAGGATGTCGATGCCACCCTGCAACTGGTCGCTTCGCTCGGGCTGACCCTCGACGACCTGGCATCCGCGCAACCCGATCGAGCGCGCATGCCCACGATCGGCCAGTACATTCAGTGGGTAGGGATCAAGAATCCAGAAGGCACTGGTCATTACCGCTGGTATTGGCCGGTCATCGAAACAGCCTGGGGACATCGACCTCTCGATTCGCTCACAGCGGTGGAGATCGAGGAGCGTGCGGCACGTCAAAGGCTGCGTGCTGTTGTTCGGGCGAACAGCAGAGGTGGGCGCGGCGCAGAAGCCAATCTCATCGCCGCGATGCGTTTCCTTTACCAGAACGCCCAGGATGACGGTCTGATCGAACCGGACGCGAACCCGGCCGCCCAAGCCCGCAAGACACCCAGCCTCCAGGCCCGGCCCGGGCGTTGAGCGTCGAGCAGATCGAGGATCTCGGCCGCGTGGCCTCGACTACCGGCGATGACACCGAACTCGACGCACTCATCTTGCGGTTACATATCGAAACAGCTTGCAGCAGAGGTCCAGCGCTGGCGTTGCGTATCAAGGATCTCGAACGCGACGACTGCCTGATCCGACTGCACGAATACCGCGGCGCGATCCGATGGCAACCCATCTCCCCCACCCTGATGACCCGGCTGCTCGGCCACGTCAGACTCCGCGGTGGCCGCCAAGCCACAGATCGGGTCCTGCGCTACCAGAACGGAACACCCGCAGATCTCGCGCGCTATCAATACCTTGTCCGCCGATTCCGTCGCGAACTCCCCTGGGCCGACGACCTACAAATGAACATGAACTGGGTCTGCCACACCACAGAGACATTCGTCGAAACAGAATTCGGGCATCGCACCGCCAGATTGTTCAAACAACGACGTGTACGCAGCCAGAACACCGAAGGCCAGGATCGGTTCGACCCTCACCGCCTGGCCATGATCGCTGCGGTATTGGCCGCACTCACCGGTGAACCTCACCCCCTCGCACTCCAGTAGCTGTGTTCTCGAAGTGTCGGGATACGGCTGTGCCGCATATTGGTGGGAGCGGCGGCTCCCGCGCCCAGCCGAGAGGACCCTGCGCCGCAGCGAAAGACAGATAGTCCCCGAACCCGAACCATATGGCAGGTCACGCGACCAGAAACACGGGAAGCGGACCGTCCGCCGGGCAATACGGGGTGTACAGCTGAAGCGTTACCCAAGGCGATATCAACGCGAAGTTCCTTTTTATGGGCCTTACACGATAGCGAATGGAATATCTCTCGTAATCCTTTTAGCGCACAAGGTACGGCAAGTACATGCGCGTGGACCGCGAAGCGGCACTGCCGCGTGAGGTGGAACGAGCCGTGCGGACGTGGTCGCCCCCGGCATGATCGGAGGACTTCTCGTCTGCGCTGGCGCTGGTGAGCTGGTAGAGGCGCCCAGGCTACTGGCCTTCTGGCATGCGCGACCCGCTGTTCGGAGGACATCGCGACCTGGATTCGGTGACGAGAAG
>NZ_BAFS01000357.1 GCF_000308415.1 Nocardia asiatica NBRC 100129
GGGTCTATCTCGCTAAAGGTGTTTCCGGCGGTTTCTCTCAGTAGGTTCGGGCGTCGGGCCAGCGGTCGGCGAAGGTGATCGCGAACGCGTTGACCGCGGGCTTCCACCGCATGGTCCATCGTGCTCGACCGGCGCCGGTCGGGTCGAGGGAACGAGTCACCAGATACAGGCATTTCAGGGCGGCTTGCTCGGTGGGGAAATGGCCACGTGCCTTGATCGCGCGCCGGTAGCGGGCGTTCAAGGACTCGATCGCGTTCGTCGAGCAGATGACCCGCCTGATCTCGAGGTCGTAGTCGAGGAACGGGACGAATTCATCCCACGCGTTGTTCCAAAGCCGCACGATCGCACCGTATTTCGTGGCCCATTTCTCGGTGAGTTCGTCCAACGCCGCGCGGGCGGACTCGGCGTTGACAGCGGTGTAGATCGGTTTGACGTCGCGTTTGAGCGCGTCCCAGTGCTGGCGTCCGGCCAGTCGGAAGGTGTTGCGGATCAAGTGGATGATGCAGGTCTGGACCGTGGCCAGCGGCCACACGTTCCCCACCACCTCCGGCAGCCCTTTCAACCCGTCGCAGACCAGGAAGAATACGTCCTTGGTGCCGCGGTTGCGGATTTCGGTGAGCACACTCATCCAGAACTTCGCGCCCTCACCACCGGTCCCGGCCCACAACCCGAGGATGTCCTTCTCCCCGTTCACCGTCACCCCGATCGCGGCATAGATCGGACGGTTGGCGACCTGACCGTCTCGGATCTTGACCACGATCGCGTCGATGAAGATCGCGACATACACCTCGTCGAGCGGCCGGCTCGACCACTCCTGCATCTCCGCGACCACCGCGTCGGTGATCCGGGACACGGTCTCCTTCGACACCGACGCCCCATAGATCTCGGCGAAATGCGCCGAAATCTCGCCCGTGGTCAGACCTTTCGCATACAACGACAGCACGATCTCATCGACGCCGGTCAGTCGGCGCTGGCGTTTCTTGACGATCTGGGGTTCAAAACTGCCGTCGCGGTCGCGCGGCACCTCGATCGGCACCGGCCCGGTCGTCTCGGTCAGCACCGTCTTCGGCCTGGTCCCGTTACGCACATTGGGTGAGACCCGTTCGGCGGGAGCCTGATTCGGCTCATAGCCCAGGTGCTCGGTCATCTCCTCGCTCAACGCGGTCTCGAGGACGGTCTTGGTGAACTGTTTGAGCAGCCCGTCCGGCCCGGTCAGAGACAAGCCCTGTTCCTTGGCCATCCGCACCAGCTCCGCCGCCGCCAGCTCCTCAGCCGACGCCTCGGCCTTCTTCTTCGCCACGGCATCAAGTGTCGTCATCACGGCACCTTCCCGCTGACCATCCGATCAGCGAATCAGGCCGGAAACACCCTTAGATCCACAGTCCCCC
>NZ_BAFS01000356.1 GCF_000308415.1 Nocardia asiatica NBRC 100129
GTTGCTGAAAACCAGTAGCTTCACCGCCGAGGACCCTGCCACCGAGGTCTACGACCTGACCGATCCCACAGTGCCGGAGCTACGAGAAGCGACCCATCGGGTGCTCAACTCGTCCGCCTTCAACCTGGACCCGCGGATACTCACCATGGCGCTGGGTCGCGACGTCATGCTCGCGCCGACCGACAACATGGACAGCACCGTGCGGCTCCCCGGCCACCTGGGCACCGTGGACGCGCTGCGGTTGCGGCCGGACGGGTATCTCGTCTCGCGCGATCCGCGCACCGTCCGGGTCTGGGATGTCCGCGGCGCGCTGACGACGCTGCTCGATCCGGAAGCGGCAGCCTGCCAACGGCTCGGCACGGCGATCTCCCAAAAGGACTGGCATTACTACGCGCCGAACCTGCCCTACGACAACGTCTGTCGCTGACGCTAGGGCGTCACTGGCGGACGATGTGTTCCGTTCGCATAGTCCTTCACCTGGCCGACGGTGAGATCGCCGAGCGCGACGCGCTGGCGCCGGCGATCGAGCGCCGCGGCGTGGATCACCTGTCATATTGGCTACAGTGTTACCGATATAAGCCGCAGGTCAAGATGTATCGGCAACATCGTGCTCGTTATTATATGCTGCGCGCATCCGGTCTGTCGATCCGTGAGCATGCAGGCCGAGGCGCCCCTCGCCCGTTAGCGGCCGATCGCACCAGGCGGTTGCGTATGAGATGTCCCGACGGGCGCATCGGTGACCGACTGGATGCGAATGACATCCGGATTCCCGCCGCTATCAATTGTGACGAATCCGTCAAACGACTATTGACTGAATCACCGGTCACATGTGACGATTCCGTCATTCTGATGAAGGGAGTGGCTGATGAGCCACCATCACGACCCCCTCGCCGGCGGGCGCTGTAGGTCGACTGGCAGATATGCCACTCATGGACTCGGGCCGGTTTACCGGGGGTGGACAGCACGGGCCGCGGATTCGATTCGGCACCGGTCGACGGGCCGGCGAAGCGCGTCGCGATCGACCCTGCCGCAGCATGATCCGCAACGATGCGGCGTAGTCCACCCACCGAAACCCAAGCCTTCGCGTGCGAACGGGTATACCGGTATCAACCGAGACCTCCAGGGCCCGCCGTGCTGACGCTTGGTTCGGGGAGCAAGGTCGGCGCAATCAAGGCACTCGCCGTCACCGCGGCGGCGGTCACGGTGGGCGGTTGCACCCTGCTGCCGAACTCGGCCACTGACGCGGCGGACCACACCAGTCACATCACCGCGGATTTCGACAACATCGCGGGT
>NZ_BAFS01000355.1 GCF_000308415.1 Nocardia asiatica NBRC 100129
CCGTGCATCAGCGCAATTCCCACGAGCGCCGCCGGCACCGCGAGCAGGCGCACAGGTATGCGACGCGAGGGCGGGGCGGCGGTCACCCCGCCGAGAGTACCAACCAACTACGGAGCCCTGTAGTAGGAGGTGTGCTCGGCCCCGGACTTGACCTTCCCCTTCACTGGAAGGTTCATCCTGTGAGGCGATATCGCGCAACCAGGCTGGTTCCCGGGGCGCTGCGGATTCGTGATGTAACGAAAGGCCCGACCTTGTCCTTGCATGTTCAGCCGCTGTCGGTGCACTGCCATGGGCCGTTGACCCGCCGAGCGCATGTCTGTTTCGGGATCAGTCCGTTCAACAGCTACTTCACCACCGAACGGATCGCAGGGCTGGCCCGGTGGGGTTTCGGCGAGTTCGAGGCGGCGCATTTCTTCGTCCCGGACCTGCCCGCGACCTACACCCTGGAAGCACTCGGATATGCGCCGGAGCGCGCCGCGCACAAGGCCCGCCGCCAGGGCCAGTACGTGCGCAACAAGATCGCGCGGGCCCTCATCGACCTGGGCGTGCGCGAGCCGCAGCGACTGATACTCGGCGCATCGGAACTCGATACGAACCCGCGCTACCGGCAACTGCTCGACCAGGCGCAGCGACTGTTCGACCGTGATCCGGACTTTCGCGCCGACTGCTTGGAAGCATCACGGTGGGTGCTGGAGAACCGGCTGCCCGCGGGCAGCTCGGCGTCCGAGGATCAGCTGCGGTCGGCCGTTCGTTACCTGCTCGCCGAGCTGCCCTTGTTCACCGACACCGGCGGCATCGTCGGCGCTGAGTCGTCGGTGTTCTGCTACCACCAGGGCATCGGATTCCTGCGGCGCTTCTACGGCGGCGAGTTGGCCTGGCGGCCCGTGGTGGGTCAGGGGTTCGGTGTGCTCACCGACCTGGTACCCGCTGCGGGCTGAGTCTCGGATTCCAGGATCCAGCACACGGCGGCCTGGTCGTGTTCGGTAGCGCTGGGCCCACGCCGGGCGGTGTCCAGGAGGGATTCGAGATGGGTTTCGAGGGTGATGAGCTCGGCGATCTGGGCACGGACCTGATCGAGCCGGGAGGACAGCACCTGTTCGACGTGGCTGCACGGTGCTTCGCCGCGGTCGACGATGCTCAGCACCTGGCGGGCTTCGGCGAGCGAGAGCCCAGCAGCCTGGGCG
>NZ_BAFS01000354.1 GCF_000308415.1 Nocardia asiatica NBRC 100129
CGACCTCGATGGTCTGTCTGCGGTGGTTGTGGGTGTGGGGGATGCGTGGGGTTGTTCTCCGGGGCGGGTGTATCGGGGTGCGGGCACGGATTTGGCGTATGTGATCTTCACTTCCGGTTCGACCGGTGTCCCCAAAGGTGTGGAGATCGAGCACGCCAGCGCGGTCAACACCGTCGATGACATACGCTGCCGTTTCGGCATCGACGCCGCCGATCGTGTACTCGCTGTCGCCGCGACTGATTTCGACCTGTCGGTGTTCGACCTGTTCGGTGTGCTGGCGGCCGGTGGCAGTGTGGTGATCGTCGCCGACGAGGACCGCCGCGACCCCGACCGTTGGCTGGCGCTGACTCACGCGCACGCGGTGACGGTGTGGAACAGCGTCCCGGCGATGCTGGACATGCTGCTCACCGTCGCCGAATCCGGCCCGGGTTTGCCACCCACCCTGCGCCTGGCCCTGGTCTCCGGTGATTGGATAGGCCTGGATCTGCCCGGCCGCTTGGCCGCCCAATCGGCGGCTTGCCGTCTCATCGCTCTCGGTGGCGCCACAGAAGCATCGATCTGGTCGAACTACTTCGAAGCCCGCACAGTGCCACCGCACTGGACATCCATCCCCTACGGGCGTCCACTACGCAACCAGCGATTCCGGGTAGTCGACGAACACGGCCACGACCAACCCGACTGGGTACCAGGCCAACTACTCATCGGCGGTATCGGCGTGGCCCGAGGCTACCGCCACGATTCCGAACGCACCACCGCCGCGTTCTTCGAACAAGCAGGCCAACGCTGGTACCGCACCGGCGATCTGGGCCGATACCACCCCGACGGTGTATTGGAATTCCTCGGCCGCGCCGACCGCCAAGTCAAAATCCGCGGACACCGCATCGAACTCGGCGAAATCGAACAAGCCATCACCGCCCACCCCCGAATCCGCCGAGCCATCGCACTCGCGATAGGCCAACACACCCGAACCCGCCTCGTCGCCTTCGCCGAACCCGAACCCGAAACAACGAATCCCCACCCCACCCAACTACCCCCAGACCTGCCCACCTTCCTCACCCACCACCTACCCCAAGCCTGGATCCCCGAACTCATCCCACTACCAAACCCACCCCTGACCCCCAACGGCAAAATCGACCACAACAAACTCCAACAACAAG
>NZ_BAFS01000353.1 GCF_000308415.1 Nocardia asiatica NBRC 100129
ACCGGATCCACCGGGAACGCGGACAACATCCCCGGCGGGTCGAATCCCCAGCCGGGGGACATCTACCGGTACCTCATATCGAAATACGGGCTCACCCCTGCGCAGGCGGCGGGGATCGTGGGCAACATGAAGGTCGAGTCGGGTTTCAACACCGGCGCCTACAACCCGCGCGAAGGCGCCATCGGCCTGTGCCAGTGGTTGGGAGGGCGACGGCAGAATCTGGAGCGTTACGCCGCGTCCAGGGGCAAGCCGGTCACCGACTGGAAGACCCAAGTCGATTTCATGATGCACGAATTGCGCACCAATGAATCCGCGGCGTACGCGCATCTGCGGGGCGCGCAAACGCCCGCTGCCGCGGCGGCGGTCTTCGATCAGTATTACGAACGAAGCTCCGGCGCGGCGCGAGGGCAACGTATCGCCTATGCCAACAGCATCGCGGCCGCTATGCGCAACGTCGCCGTGTAAGTGCTCGTGGCAAACGCATGGTCCAAGTGGTGCAGGCTGTATGCCCGTCTCCGGGAACAACGTCGGCGAGAAACACACGAGGAGTGGGCTAAGCTCCGAATACGCTGCCGGGCGAGTCTCGGCACGACGGTCCTCCCGTAGGCGCACAGCGGGACAGGTGACATGGGCCAGCGAATCGACGGAGGTTGCCACACCGATGTCAAGAGCCGAGGACACCTGCCGCACCACCGTCCGTACCGTCGCCGGTAGTGGTCACGCCGACCTGGGGTACTGATGGCGCCGACGAACCGTACCCCGTCCCAACCGGAATCCGACGAGATCGGTGGCGCACGCGATGCCAGGGCGACCACGACGTCGTCGCCGCGTCGTCCGGTCAAGTCGACGGCGCGCGGAGGAACTGCTCCCGCGGCGCCACCGCGGCCCGGCGCGCCCGCGTCGGTCGCGCCCGCGGCTCCGGCGGCGCAGGCGAGCAGCCGAACTCAACCCGCGGTCACCGAGACGCCCTCGGCCGCCGCGGCACCGGCCTCGGCGGCGGGACGTTCCGACGCACTTGCCGCCGCGGGCTCGTCCGCGCCGATGGCGGCTGCCGCGATGGGCGCGCTGGCGGCGATCGCGGCCCAGTACGGTGA
>NZ_BAFS01000352.1 GCF_000308415.1 Nocardia asiatica NBRC 100129
GGCCCGGGCGGGGCCGTGGTCGGCCGGGGCGATGCGGTGCTGGGCCGGGGCGACGCGGTGTTCGGCGGGGGCGACGCGGTGGTCGGCGGGGGCGACGCGGTGGTCGTGCTGCTGGAGGACGCGGGCGTCGGCGTGCGACTCACCGCCTACGTCGTCGCGGCGAGGCCCGGCGCGGTACGACCCGATCGGCTGTGGGCCGCGCTGGCCGAGGCGCTGCCCGGATATCTGGCACCCGCCGCCTATGTGGTGCTCGGCACACTTCCCGTCACCCCGTCCGGCGAGCTGGATCGGCGTGCCCTCCCTGGCCTCGGCAGGGCTTCGGCCGAGTACACGGCGCCCGTTACCGCCGCCGAGCGGGCGGGCGCGCGCGTGTTCGCCGAAGTGCGCGGTAACAAGCCGGTCGGTCGGAACGACGACTTGTTCGCACTCGGCGGAAAGCGTCCGGTGGCCCCGCGGGTCGCCGCGCGACGGTCCGCCGACCCGAACTGCCCGCTCGGAGTCCGCGACGCACGCGCCGCCTGCACGGTGGCCGAACTCGCCGGACTCGTCGAGCGGGCCGGTGGATCCGGCGGCGCGTCCATGGTCGCGCAGCTGCGGGCACGGCCACGGCCGCCGCTGGTTCCGCTTTCCCCGGCGCGGCGGCGCATCCGGTCGTGCGACCGGTTCGACGATGCCGAGGCAATCGCCTTCGAACTGCCCGAACTGTCGGTCGCCACCAGTACCCTGGACATCGGAGTGACCGAGCTCGATCCGCAGCTCACGGTCACCGAGGACTCCGCCGGTGCCGGACTCGGGGAAGGTTCGGCATCGGCGGGGGTGCCGGTGGAATTCACCCCCGCCACGCCGGCGGCGAAACTCGTCGCTGCCGCTTCCGGTGCACTGCTCGGCGTCGACCGGGCGGGTCCGGACGACGATCCCTTCGCTCGCGTCGGTGACTCGCGCACTCCCGCCCGCGTCGGTGACTCGCGCACTCCCGCCCGCGTCGGTGACTCGCGCACTCCCGCCCGCGTCGGTGACTCGCGCACTCCCGCCCGCGTCGGTGACTCGCGCACTCCCGCCCGCGTC
>NZ_BAFS01000351.1 GCF_000308415.1 Nocardia asiatica NBRC 100129
CAGCGGATCTCGACCACCACTTTGCCGAGTGCATGCCCCGCACCGACATGGGCCAGCGCGACCGCGGTCTCCTCGAGCGGGAAAACGCGGTCGAGGTGGATATTGATCCGGCCCGCGACACACGACTCCGCGAGGGGTGTGAAGTACGCGGGTCCTTCCTTCACCACGAGAACTCCGAGCCTGCGACCGGTCACCATCCCGGCGACCGCGCCGACCGTCGTCATCCGCAGCAACGCCCGTGTGGTGCCGCCGACGCAGCGGTACCGGCCGCCGCGTGCGACCGACCTGCGATAGGCGAAGACGGACCGGTGGGCGACGAGGTCGAGTACCCGGTCGTAGGGTCCGGTTCGGGTGAAGTCCTCGGTGCGGTAGTCGATGACTTCATCGGCGCCGAGCGTGCGCATGAACGCCAGTTTGGCGGCGTTGTCGACCCCGGTCACGTGCGCCCCGGCACTCTTGGCCAACTGGATCGCGAACGCTCCCGAGCCTCCTCCCGCGCCGTTGATCAACACCGACATACCGGCTGCGATACCGGCCGTGCCCTGCACCGCGATCGCCCCAGCCTGCGGCAGGGTCGACGCCTCGGCGAAGCTCAGCGCAGCCGGTTTGTGGGCCAGCGCGGACTCGGGAACCACGGCATATTCGGCGAAACCGCCCTTGAGCATGAGATTGTCGCCGTAGACCTCGTCACCCGGCGCGAATCGAGTGACCTCGGAACCGACGACCTCGACCCGCCCGGCGATATCGGAACCGAGAACCGGGCGTCCGGGTGCCCGGAGCCCGCCGATGCGCGAATACAGCGGCGTCCCCAGCAGGGTCTCCCAGTCGGAGAGATTGATCGACGTGGCGTGCACCTGGACGAGCACCTGTTTCGGCCCCGGGGAAGGCACCGGGACCTCCGCGATCGACAGCACCTCGGGACCGCCGTAGCGGTCGTACACGACGGCTCTCATGCGATTCCAGCCCTAGGGATCGAGCGACAGCCTGGCACACGGCGAAGTCTAGTCGGCGGGCCGCCCCACGACCCGCGAACGGTGCG
>NZ_BAFS01000350.1 GCF_000308415.1 Nocardia asiatica NBRC 100129
CTTCGTCCCAGGCGTTGATCCAGGCCTGGACGTCGGCTTTGAGTTCGGTGACGCTGCGATGGGCCGAGCGGCGCAGCTTGCGGTTGGTCAGCTCGGCGAACCAGCGCTCCACGAGGTTCATCCAGCTGGCCGAGGTCGGGGTGAAGTGCAGGTGGAACCGTGGGTGGCGCAGCAGCCATTTCTTCACCTCGGGAGTCTTGTGGGTGCCGTAGTTGTCGCAGATCAGGTGCAAGTCGAACTCCGCCGGGACGGCGGTGTCGATCGTTTTGAGGAACCGGAGGAATTCCTGATGCCGGTGTCGCGCATAGTGTTCGGCGATGACCGAGCCGCTGGCTACGTCTAGGGCGGCGAACAGGTTCGTGGTGCCGTTTCGCACGTAGTCGTGCGTCATCCGCGCCGGCGTGGTGGGCATGATCGGCAGTGTGGGCGCGGTCCGGTCCAGGGCCTGCATCTGAGACTTCTCATCGACACAGAGCACCAGCGCGTTCTGCGGCGGATCCATGTAGAGCCCGACCACGTCGCGGACCTTGTCCACGAACTGCGGATCGGTCGACAGCTTCCAGGTTTCGACCAGGTGTGGTTTGAGGCCGAATGCCCGCCAGATCCGCGAGACCGCCGACTGCGACATCCCTGTGGCGCTCGCCATCGTCCGTGTCGACCAGTGTGTATCCCGATTCGCCGGCGCCGATTCCAGTGTCGTGATGATCACCTGTTCCACCTGCTCGTCGGTGATCTTGCGCGGCGCGCCCGGCCGCGGTTCGTCGGACAAGCCTTCGAGCCGATCGCGTTCGAACCGAGTTCGCCACTTACGCACCGTTTCTCGCGATACGCCCACCTCGCGAGCGACCTCGGTGTTCGATCCGCCGTCCGCACAGGCCAGCACGATCCGAGACCGAACCGCCAACGCATGCACGGTCTTTCGGCGACGCGACCACCCCCGCAGCACCTGACGTTCGGTATCCGACAGCGCAAGAGGTTCGACCTTCGGCGGCACGCACCCACTCTAGACCGCCAACGAACTTACGACTCACTACACT
>NZ_BAFS01000349.1 GCF_000308415.1 Nocardia asiatica NBRC 100129
ATCATCAACGCCGCCTCCGATACCGCCTTCCGCGTCGCCGTCGGCGGACACCAACTCCGGATAACCCACAGCGACGGCTATCCGGTGCAGCCGGTCACCGGTGCCAGCCTGCTGATCAGCATGGGCGAACGCTACGACGCGATCATCGACCTGACCGACGGCGTCTTCCCACTGGTCGCCGCCCCGGAAGGCAAGAGCGGGCACGCTTTCGCGCTGATTCGCACCGGTGGCGGTACCCCGCCCCCGGCCACTGTGCGCCCCGCCGAACTCACCGGGCGCCCGATCACCGCGGATCGGCTCGTCGCCGTCGAATCCGTGCGGCTGCCCAACCAGAAACCGGACAAGACGCTCGATGTCACCCTCGGATCGGACACGCACAAGTACATCTGGACGATCAACGGCAAGGAGTTCCCCGACCACTCCCCATTGGATGTGACCGAAGGGCAGCGGGTTCGGTTGCGGTTCGTCAACACGACGATGATGTTCCACCCCATGCACCTGCACGGCCACACCTTCCAGGTCGTCACCGGATCCGGTACCGGCCCCCGAAAGGACACCTCGATCGTGTTGCCCATGCAAACCCTCGAGGTCGACTTCGACACCGACAATCCCGGACAGTGGATGGTGCACTGCCACAACATCTATCACGGCGAGGCAGGGATGATGAGCGTCGTATCGTACGTGCACTGACCAGCAGCAACGCCGCCGCCATGAACTGCTGCACCTCCATCACGCCAATTCACCGGGGAAATGCGGGCGGCGACGTCGATCGAGTGTGGAGTCGAGCCGATTCCGGCCCGCGGGGCCAATGCGTTCCGGCTGAGACAGCATGCACTGGCCCACCGCAGCCGTCGCGACGACTCAGCCGCGCGGTGCCGAGGCTGATACCACGAGAGTCGAGGCACAGAGCGGGGTCGACCTTGTCGACCCCGCTCTGCCTCGCCTGGAAATGGACGTGAGTTCCTGTGGCAACGCCACGGTTGCCCATGGCGATCTGGCCACGGCATATGGGATTGGCAG
>NZ_BAFS01000348.1 GCF_000308415.1 Nocardia asiatica NBRC 100129
CTCAGCCAGTTGCCGTCCGCTCCGCCGTCGATGCCGTTGAGCAGATAGAGGGTGGGTGCCGGAGCCGATTCGCCGGCGGCCGGAAGGACGCGCACGGTCACGTTGTTCGCCATCGCGGCGGAAAAGACGGTCAACTCGACCAGTCCTCCCGGCTGCGGCGTCGCACTCGCGATATGCGATCCATCCGCGGCGGCGCCGACCGGTGCCGGGCGTTCCGGCGCGGCCGGGCCCGCGCTCACCGAACCGGCCGTGCCGGTCGCGAAGGCGAACGCGGCGACGCTCAGTACAGCGGCCAAGCGTGCGGTCCGCGCCGCACCGCGACGGTGCGACGGTGGGGCAGCAGAATCCACTCACGGCCTTCCGGGCGGGCGAGACGAGAACGCCGCCCAGGTTAGGACGCGAATATCGGTGCGGGCAAGCGGTATCGAACTCGATTGGGGCCGGTGGCCAGTTCGCTCGGCATCTTGCTGGGAACAGCCACAAGGTTGTGGGTGTTCGCGTTCGCGGGCGGGCCGGATGCGGTTGACTGGATGTCGATGCTCAGCGTCGGTCGCTCGTCGGGCAGCCGGGGGGCGCCGGCCGAGACGCGGCCTCGAGATCGGAGGTGCGATGTCGCTCACCCATCCTCGGAAGCGAATCCTGCTGACGGCCGCCGTGATCGCGGCGTTGACCACGGGATCGAGCAGTGCGGCGACGGCCGATTCCCTGCCTGATCCCGCCTCCGTGTCCGCCCCCGACGGCTCCCGGGTCCACGACATCCGCGCCGAGTCCGACCGTGTTCTCGACGTCGGCGTGTTCTCCGCGGCGATGAACAGCGTGGCCCGGGTGCGCGTGCTGCGCGCGGCCGACCCGGCTCGGCCCGCGCCGACGTTCTATCTGCTCAACGGCGCCAACGGTGGAATCAGCGACGGGAGCTGGACCGA
>NZ_BAFS01000347.1 GCF_000308415.1 Nocardia asiatica NBRC 100129
GCGGGGCCGAGCTGTTTCCAGACGACAGAACAGGAACCCAGTGATGACCGCCACGTTGAACGCACCCGAAACCACCGACTCTGTCATCGAGACCGTTACCGACGTTGTCACCGATCCCGTGCAGACCGTGTCCCCGTTCGCCGCCGCGCTCGGAGAGATCGAATACCTCCTCGACACCGATCCCGACGCCGCGCGGGAACGCTTCACCGCCGTGCTGGCTCTCGCGTCCCCGGCCGAGCGTGCCTTCCTCGATCGCGCTGCCGAGATGCTGACCCGCTCGCCGTGGAAGACCGCGGCGCGTCAGCTGGGGTGGATGGCCAAGTCCCGCCCCGAGCTGCGGTCGATGATCGTCGAGCACACCGCCGAGGGTGACCCGGGTCTGTACCGGCCCGAGCTCCCCCAGCAGTCCGAGACCTCGATCGAGGCGGCCGAATGGGTGCGTCGCTCCATCCGCGACCGCCGCTACCGCGACCGCGACACCGCCACCCCGTCTGCGGCGACCGACGCCGCCCGCTACCAGCCCGAGAAGGTCGCCGCCCGCCGCGCCCGCATCCCCGCACCCACCACCGGGCTGGTGAGTCTGCGCCACCGCCGCCGGGACCTGGCCGTCGCCGAGCGCCGCCACCGTGAATACGCGGGCTATGCCGCGCAGCGGTTGTACGCGATCGACACCGCCGTCGACGACGACCGCACCCCGCCGGTTCCCGAGCCCCGGAAGAAGGCCGGGCAGCTGTGGGCGCACGTGCAGGCCGAATTGTGGGACCGCTCGTACTTCCTGCACGTCGCCGAGTGCTACACCGAAGCCGACCGCCATCTCCTCGCCCCCGAGCTGCCCGAACGCCACATCGCGCCCGAGCGCCGTCACGCCGGGCTCGAAG
>NZ_BAFS01000346.1 GCF_000308415.1 Nocardia asiatica NBRC 100129
ACCGGTCTGACCGGAGCCACCGCGGTGAACTTCGGCGCCACACCGGCCGCCTCGTTCACCGTGAACTCCGACACCCAGATCACCGCGGTCGCCCCGCGGGAACCGGCACCGTCGGAGTCACCGTCACCACCGCCGGTGGGACCACCAACGCCGTCGCCTACACCTACGTCGCACTGCCCACTGTCACCGCAGTGGCGCCGAACGCGGGCGTGGAAGCAGGCGGGACGACGGTCGTCATCACCGGTACGGGCCTGACCGGCGCCACCGCGGTGAACTTCGGCGCCACACCGGCCACCTCGTTCACCGTCAACTCCGACACCCAGATCACGGCCACCGCTCCCGCCCGGGACCGGAACCCGGTGCAACTGACCGTCACCACACCGGGCGGAACCGAGTACCGGCGTCGCCTACACCTACATCCCCGTGCCCGCCGTGACCGCGGTGGTGCCGAATGTGGGTCCGGCGACCGGCGGTACGACGGTGATCATCACCGGCACGGGACTCACGGGAGCAACGGCGGTGAACTTCGGCGCCACACCGGCGACCTCGTTCACCGTGGACTCCGCCACTCCAGATCACGGCTATCGCCCCCGCCGGGACCGGAACCGTGCAACTGACCGTCACCACTCCGGGCGGAACCAGTAGCGGCGTCGCCTACACCTACATCCCGGTGCCCACCCTGACCACGACGGTTCCGAATGTGGGCTCCGTATCGGGCGGCACGACAGTCGTTCTCACGGGCACCGGACTGACCGGCACCACCGCGGTGAACTTCGGCGCCACACCGGCCACCTCGTTCACCGTGGACTCCGCCACTCAGATCACCGCTGTCGCCCCGGCCGGAACCGGGACAGTGCAGATCACGGCGGTCACTCCC
>NZ_BAFS01000345.1 GCF_000308415.1 Nocardia asiatica NBRC 100129
CCTCGAGCCCGGCGTGACGGCGCTGGGGCGCGATGTGGCGTTCGGGCAGTTCGGGGGCGAGCAGGTACCGGTCGGCTTCGGTGTAGCACTCGGCGACGTGCAGGAAGTAGGAACGCTCCCACAACTCGGCCTGCACGTGCGCCCACACCTGTCCCGCCTTCTTCCAGGGTTCGGGCACCGGCGGGGTGCGGTCGTCGTCGACGGCGGTGTCGATCGCGTACAACCGCTGCGCCGCATAGCCCGCGTATTCGCGGTGGCGGCGCTCGGCCACGGCCAGGTCCCGTCCGCGGTGGCGCAGGTTCACCAGCGCGGTGGTGGGGGCGGGGATGCGAGCGCGGCGGGCGGCGACCTTCTCGGACTGGTAGCGGGCCGCATCGGTCGCCGCGCTGGGGGTGGCGGTGTAGCGGTCACGGTATCGGCGGTCGCGGATGGAGCGACGCACCCATTCGGCCGCCTCGATCGAGGTCTCGGACTGCTGGGGGAGCTCGGGGCGATACAGGCCCGGGTCGCCCTCGGCGGTGTGATCGACGATCAGCGACCGGAGTTCGGGGCGACTCTTCGCCATCCACCCGAGCTGACGCGCCGCGGTCTTCCACGAGGAGCGGGTCAACATCTCGGCGGCGCGGTCGAGGAATGCACGCTCGGCCGGGGAGGCCAGGGCCAGCACGGCGGTGAAGCGTTCGCGCGCGGCGTCGGGATCGGTGTTCAGGAGGAATTCGATCTCCCCGAGCGCGGCGGCGAACGGGGAAACGGTGTCGGCGACATCGGTAACGGTCTCGGTGACAGAGTCGGTGGTCTCGGGTGCGTTCAACGTTGCGGTCATCACTGGGTTCCTGTTCTGTCGTGGAAACAGCTCGGCCCCGT
>NZ_BAFS01000344.1 GCF_000308415.1 Nocardia asiatica NBRC 100129
CCGGCCAGTCCGGAGCCGAACCCGGTCCACACCATGGCGGCCAGGTCCTTGCCGCGCAGTTCGCCGCCGGTCAGGCCGTATGCGGTCAGACCGCCCGCCAGACCACCGGCCATACCGCCCACGCCGCCCGCGGCCACGGTGCCGAGTACACGCCCACCGGCCCGGATCGCCGCGGGCGCGACACGACGACCGACCTCGACGCCGACCAATCCGCCGACGGCTCCCGCGGCCGCGCCGATCCTGACCTTCTCCCAGTCCACGGTCTGCCGGTGGCCTTGCGCCATCTGCACCCGCTGCGCCACATAGGGAACTCCGCCGCCGATCGCCGTTCCGAAGAACACGCCTTTCGTGGCCAGCACCAATCGGGGGTGCTCGGCGATGAACCGCGCCGCTTTCCCCAGCATGGTCAGCACCAAGTCGCGCCTGGCGAGTTCCATCCCCGCTTTCGCCTCGGCGCGATCGGCGATCGCCTTGACGATGCTGCCCGGCGGAGGCATCGCCATATCGATGATCACCTGGGCCAGCAGCGCTCCCGCGATGCCGACCAGGACGTACTGCTGGTACTCGATGGCCGTGGCGTTCTCGTACAACTGCTCGGCCATGGCGTTGTTGAACTCGATCTGCGCCTGGGTGTGGGCGATGACCTTGCCGTACTGCTCCTGCATCGCCGCACCGGTCTCACCCTCGACCGCCTTCGCCAACTGCTCCGACGCCACGCGGAGCCGATGCAGCACCGGGACCAGCGCGTTCGCCGCGTCCGACCAGCCGTCGGCACTGCGCCGCATCGCATCCGGATCCCCCTCCGGGAAGTGCCCCAGCACCAGGTCGGTCAGCCACTGGGGAAAGTAGTCGGG
>NZ_BAFS01000343.1 GCF_000308415.1 Nocardia asiatica NBRC 100129
CAGTCCCGGCTATTCCGGAGCGTTGGATATCGGACTTCCCCAATAGGATCGCGGCAGCGGGCACCCGGCCACACATTTCCTACCGCGCAGGTTTCGCACGCGCGTCGTGTGTGTTCTGCATCTACTCGCCCCGCTCAGCCCTGGTGCGGGCCGCGCGCCTGCACCCCGAGCTGGCTGCCCAGTACGCGGCGGTCGAGGCCCGTATCGGGCACCGCTTCCGCGTGGACGTGTCCGTGGCCGAGGTCATCGCTGAAGCCGCCACCGATACCTGCCCCGGGCCTGTCGCCGACTGGCTCGACTGAACCCGCCCCATCCCGGACCGCCCGGCTCCCAGCGACGTCGGTTCGTGTCCCGACACGGCCGCATCCGACCCGAAATTCGCACGCTCACACCGTACCCGCAGAAAGGAGACATCGTGAGTGACGACGAGATCGACGCCTATCACCCTGATTTCGATCCGTACATGCCCGATGAACATCGGATCGAGGACGCGGTGAAGGTCTATATGGTGTTCGAGGACGGCCGATGGTGCCTGGACGCGTCGATCCGGCAGAGCCAGCCGCTCGATGAGGTGCACGGGACCCGGTGCAGCTACGAACTGCCGCGCGAGGACTGCGTGGTCTGCTCGACCCCGCAGGGCCTGGCCGCCGTCGAGGCCGCGGACAGGGCGAACATGCCCAGCGGCCGGGAACTGCTCGACATGCTGGCGGCCGAGTTCGGTTTCGATCTCGTACCGGCCGGGATGGCAGGACCCGGACAACAGCTCAGGCGGCTCAGCGAGCAGGTCCAGGAACTCCTGGGCAAGAAGAGTGAGTCGACCAACTCGGTGAGAAGCTCATCGACGCCTTCGTT
>NZ_BAFS01000342.1 GCF_000308415.1 Nocardia asiatica NBRC 100129
CACGAAGGCGTCGACGAGCTTCTCGCCGAGTTGGTCGACCTCACTGCGCTTGTCCAGCAGTTCCTGGACCTGCTCGCTCAGACGCGTGATCTGTTGTCCGGGTCCTGCCATCCCGGCCGGGACGAGATCCAATCCGAACTCGGCGGCCAGCATGCCGAGCAGCTCCCGCCCGTTGGGCAGCGGGGCCCGATCGGCGGCCTCGACCACCGCCAGGCCCTGCGGGGTCGAGCAGACCACGCAATCCTCGCGCGGCTGCTCGTAGCTGCACCGGGTCCCGTGCACCTCATCCAGCGGCTCGCCCTGCTGGATCAACCCGTCCAGACACCATCGGCCGTCCTCGAACACTATGTGCACCTTCACCGCGTCCTCGATCCGATGCTCATCGGGCATGTACGGATCGAAATCGGGGTGATAGGCGTCGATCTCGTTGTCACTCATGATGTTTCCCTTTCTGCGAGTTCGGATGTGGGCGTGCGGATCTCGGTTCGGGTCCGGCCGTGCCGGGACACGAACCGACGTCAAGGAGAGCCGGGCGTACCGGGAAGGGGGGCGGATTCAGTCGATCCAGTCGGCGACCGGCCCGGTCCCGGTGTCGGTGGCGGCTTCGGCGACGACCTCGGCCATGGACACGTCCACACGGAAGCGGTGCCCGATGTCGGCCTCAACCGCTGCGTACTGCGCGGCCAGCTCGGGGTGCAGGCGCGCGGCTCGCACCAGACCTGATCTCGACGAATAAATGCAGAACACACACGACGCGCGCGGAAATCCTGCACTGTAAGAAAAATGAGGCCGGGTGCCCGCCGCTGCGAT
>NZ_BAFS01000341.1 GCF_000308415.1 Nocardia asiatica NBRC 100129
CGGTGGTGTGTAGTTCTTACCCGCGATATTGTACAAATACTGCTTCGTCAACCGATTGATCGCACCCGCGATATCACTCGACTTCGCCTGCCCACCCGACACGATCGCATGCGCCTTCTGCAACGCCGCAGTCAAAATCTGATGCACCTTCTGCTGCCCGGCCTTCGTATACGCCTCCGGCCCCAACTCCGCCAACGCCACATTCACCTCACGCACCAACCGAACAATCGCCTTCTTGTCAACCTTGTTCGACCCCGCCAACCCCCGCATATACGAAACCAACTGATTGTCCACATTATTGAACGCCTTCGCCGCGTTCCGCTGAAACAACTGCTTCGCCCGAATCGACCGCGCACCCTCACCCTTACCCGGCGAAATCCCCAACTGCTGCTGCAACTCCCGCACCTTCGGATCCGACGGATCCGCCTGCCCATACACCCGCTCCAACTGATCCAAAACCTCCAACGCCCGCACCGCCTCCGGCGACAACCCACCCCCCGACACCGCCTGCCCACCACCCGAACCCCCACCCGACCCCACCGGCGCCCCACCACCAGCACCCCCACCACCGCCACCCAACCCCGACAACGCCGACGCGATCAACGGCAACATCCCCATCGCCATCATCCCCGCCATCGGCAACACACCCGCCACCACATCCGGATCCACCAACGGCCCCGGATCACCCCCCGGCTCACCCCCACCACCCGGCACACCCTGCGACTGCGGCGCCACCACACCACCCGGCACACCCTCACCCGGCTGCACCTGACC
>NZ_BAFS01000340.1 GCF_000308415.1 Nocardia asiatica NBRC 100129
GCTTGTTCCACCGGCTGTTGTCGTGGTGATCTGGACGGTGCCGGTCCCCGCCGGTGCGACGGCCGTGATCTGGGTGGGGAGTCGACGGTGAACGACGTGGCAGGTGTGGCGCCGAAGTCGACCGCTGTGGCTCCCGCCAGACTTGTTCCGGTCAGGACTACTGTCGTGCCCCCGGATTCCGGTCCGGTGCTCGGTACCGCCAGGGCGAGAGCCGGTGCCGGGATGTAGGTGAACGCGACGCCGTTACTGGTTCCTCCTGTTGTGATGGTGGTGATCTGCACGGTGCCGGTCCCCGCGGGCGCTGTCGCGGTGATCTGGGTGGGTGAGTCGATGGTGAACGAGGTCGCCGGTGTGGCACCGAAGTTCACCGCTGTGGCTCCGGTCAGATCGGTTCCGGTGATGACGACGGTGGTGCCGCCTGCTTCCGGTCCGGTAGTGGGCGCCGCCAAGGTGAGGGCAGGTGCCGGGATGTAGGTGTAGGCGACGCCGTTGCTTGTTCCACCCACGGTGGTGACTGTGACTTGCACAGTCCCCGTCCCCGCCGGTGCGACCGCCGTGACCTGTGTGGCGGAGTCGACGGTGAACGAAGTCGCCGGTGTGGCGCCGAAATCGACCGCGGTGACGCCGGTCAAAGCGGTGCCCGTGAGGACCACTGTCGTGCCACCGGCTTCCGGTCCCGCATTCGGGACCGCCGTGACCAGGGTGGGCACATC
>NZ_BAFS01000339.1 GCF_000308415.1 Nocardia asiatica NBRC 100129
GCCGAACGCTGCAACCCGATGATCAGATCGCCTTCCCAATGCCCCGCGACCACCCGCTCGCCGATCTCCGCGGGCCGGTTACCGATGAGCGTCTCGGCGGTCACATGTGCCCACGCTTTCTGCTTGGCGCGTGCGCGCGGGACCCGCAACGCCCGGCCTCGGCGCAAGCAGCCGACGAGTTCGCGTTCGAGCCCGCCCCGGGAATCGACATACAGTGCCTGGTAGATCGCCTCATGACTGATTCGCATTGACTCGTCGTCGGGGAATTCGAGTTTCAGCCGGTTCGAGATCTGCTCCGGGCTCCACGCGTTCACCCACGCCCGATCACCGCGATGCGGCTTGTTGCGCCCTTTCCACTCCGGACCGACCGGGCCGGCCACGGCACGTCCATCGACAGTTCGCACGACCCCGGAGAGCTTGTCTTGCACGTATGCGCGCAGCCGGTCGTTGGCGACCAGTTTGGCGATCTTGGGGCGCCTGGCCCGACGTTCGGCATGCCATTGCGCCGTCGAGGCCTTGTAGTCCAGCCAGTACGAACGGGTCGAGGCGTTGCGACGCAACTCCCGCGAGATCGTCGACGGACTCCGACCGAGCCGACGAGCGATCTCCCGCACTCCCTCGCCCCGAGCCCGCCGCAACGCGATGTCCTCCCGCTCGCCCGAAGATAAAT
>NZ_BAFS01000338.1 GCF_000308415.1 Nocardia asiatica NBRC 100129
CAGGCGATCGCGAACGCCTTGGTGGACGACGCCCTCCTCGCCGGAGGAAGAGACAACGCCACCGCACTGGTCGTGGACTCGCTTTCCCGCACGGGCGACGGTCAGGGCTGAGCATCCCGGTCGGGGTGGTCCGGCGACGCAAGCGAAACAAATGTCGAAATGCTATGAATCGGGCTTGCTGAGGCGCAGTATGTCGCTGTGGAACTGACAGCCGTGCGCATCGACAAACCGGACGAACTCAACGTCGTCATCGGACAGTCCCACTTCATCAAAACGGTGGAGGACCTGCACGAGGCGCTGGTCGGAGTGAGCCCGCACCTGCGCTTCGGGCTGGCGTTCTGCGAAGCCTCCGGGCCACGCCTGGTTCGCCGCTCCGGCAACGACGATGCCCTGGTCGAGCTGGCCACCAAGAACGCGCTAGCCATCGCGGCGGGACACTCGTTCGTCGTCTTCCTCCGTGAGGGCTACCCGGTCAACGTGCTCAACGCGGTGCGCCAGGTTCCGGAAGTCTGCGGAATCTTCTGTGCCACGGCCAATCCCGTAGAGGTTCTGATCGCCGAAACGGAACTCGGCAGAGCGATCATCGGAGTCGTCGACGGTTTCGTTCCGCTCGGTGTCGAGAACGCCGAGGACCAGGCCGCCCGTAGGCAGCTGTTGCGCCAGATCG
>NZ_BAFS01000337.1 GCF_000308415.1 Nocardia asiatica NBRC 100129
CTTCGTGTCACGTTTCGAAGTCACCTTCAGTGATTTTCGAAGTCTTCTTCAGTGTGGCCTCGTCATTTCTCAGCAGCGACCTGCCGGGTGGCCTTGGTGATACCGGCAATCGTGCGCGGCGAGCCGCCGCTGCCGGGTGTCGCGGCGGCGGGGAGGTGATGGTGGTTCGGTTCATGAGGATTCGAACCGGATGCGGCGGTTGGTTGGGTATCCCCGGATGTAGAGCAGCGACAGCGGCCAGGCCGGTCAACCAGGCCAGCGCGGTGAGCAGTGCCGCGATCTCGTCGAAGTGGTCGGTGAGGCCGGTGTCGAACAGGACGCGGCTGGCGCTGTAGCCGGCATGGCGTGCGCCCAGGCCTGGGGTTCGGGACGCAGCATCGGGCTCTGCGCCAGGCCGAGGTCGAGGAACGGGATGAGGAAGGCGACGAACACCCCGGCGACGCGCCCGAACAAGGGGCCGATGATCACGCCGATGAGCGCATAGGTCGCAGCCAATAGCAGATTCGCTGCGGCGTATCCGGCCCAGTTGCGGGCGTCGAAGACGGTCGCGGTGATCGCGAGTGCCGCGACGGTGACCACAAGCACCGCCAGGGCGATCACTCCCAGTCGTGCCGTGAGCAGGACCCCGGCGCGGTAT
>NZ_BAFS01000336.1 GCF_000308415.1 Nocardia asiatica NBRC 100129
CTCCGGCACGTGGCGCGACCTCACCGACTCGGTGAATTTCATGGCGGGCAACCTGACCGCGCAGGTGCGCTCGATCGCCCAGGTGGCCACCGCGGTGGCGCAGGGCGATCTGTCGCAAAAGATCAGGGTCGACGCGCGCGGCGAGATCCTGGAGCTGAAGAACACCATCAACACCATGGTCGATCAGCTGTCCGCGTTCGCCGACGAGGTCACCCGCGTGGCCCGCGAAGTCGGCACCGAAGGCAGGCTGGGCGGCCGAAGCCGATGTCAAGGGCGTCTCCGGCACCTGGAAGGACCTCACCGAGTCGGTCAACGTCATGGCCGACAACCTCACCGCGCAGGTGCGCTCGATCGCCCAGGTGACCACCGCGGTGGCCCGTGGCGATCTGAGCCAGAAGATCAGGGTGGACGCCCGCGGTGAGATCTTGGAACTCAAAGAGACCATCAACACGATGGTCGATCAGCTCTCGGCCTTCGCCGACGAGGTCACCCGCGTCGCCCGGGAAGTCGGCACCGAGGGCAACCTCGGCGGCCAGGCGACCGTACGGGGTGTGTCGGGCACGTGGAAGGACCTGACCGACAACGTCAATGTCATGGCCTCCAACCTGACCGG
>NZ_BAFS01000335.1 GCF_000308415.1 Nocardia asiatica NBRC 100129
TTTCGGTGCGACACCGGCGACCTCGTTCACCGTCGACTCACCCACCCAGATCACGGCCGTCTCGCCCGCCGGGACCGGGACCGTGCAGGTCACCGCGACGACACCCGGCGGAACCAGCAGCGGCTTGGCCTTCACCTACATTCCGGTGCCCACCCTCACCACGGTGGTTCCGAATGTCGGTCCGGAATCGGGCGGCACGATCGTGGTCCTCACCGGGACGGGGCTGTCCACGGCCTCGGCGGTGAACTTCGGCGCCACACCGGCGACCTCGTTCATCGTCGACTCCGACACCCAGATCACCGCCGTCTCCCCGGCGGGAACCGGAACTGTGCAGGTCACTGCCACGACCGCGGGTGGAACCAGTAACGGCGTCGCGTTCACCTACTTCGCCGCGCCGACACTGAGCACGGCGGCACCGAATCAGGGCTCGGTAACAGGTGGCACGACAGTCGTGCTCACCGGCACGAACCTGACAGGCGCCAGCGGGGTGAACTTCGGTGCCACACCGGCGACCTCGTTCACCGTCGACTCGCCCACTCAGATCACCGCGACCGCCCCCGCGGGAACCGGCATCGTGTCGGTCACCATCACCACCCCGGGCGGAACGA
>NZ_BAFS01000334.1 GCF_000308415.1 Nocardia asiatica NBRC 100129
CAACGGGTCCAGCCCGCTGGTCGGCTCGTCGAGGACCAGCAGCGGCGCCCGGGAAGCGAACGCCGCGACCAAAGCGACTTTCTGCCTGTTACCGGTCGAGTAGGTCTTGGCGGGTTTGTCCACATCGAGGGCGAAGCGGTCGATCAGCTCGGCGCGATACGCCAAGTCGGCGCCCGTACCCACCCGAGCGAGCAGCTCGAGTGTCTCGGCGCCGGTCAACGACGGCCACAGGGCCACGTCGGCGGGCACGTAGGCGAGGTGGCGATGCGCACCTCGCACATCGGCGGCGTCGGTGCCGAACACCCGCGCGGCGCCGGCGGTGGGCCGGATCAGCCCCAGAAGCAGCCGGATGGTGGTCGACTTCCCCGCCCCGTTCGGCCCCAGGAATCCGAACACCTCACCCGCCGCGACAGTGAGAGTGAGGTCATCGACCGCGACGGTGCGGCCGAAACGCTTGGACAAATGCTCGATCGAGACGGCCGCGCGGGTATCGATGGCGCGCGCGGACAACGCCGCTGCAGTGGACATGGAAGCCCTTCCAAGGTCGGCGGATACGACATGCCGACCAGACTTCCCGGCGCA
>NZ_BAFS01000333.1 GCF_000308415.1 Nocardia asiatica NBRC 100129
CGAGGGCGAGTCCGAGTTGCTCGAGTTCGAGGATGTCGGCGGTGAGGAAGCTGGCGAAGATGGCGATCATGATCGCGGCGGCTGCGGTGATGGGGCGCGCGGTGTGGGTGAGCCCGGCGGCGACGGCGTGCTGGTTGTCGCCGCTGGCGTCCCAGTATTCGCGGATGCGGCGGATGAGGAAGACCTCGTAGTCCATCGAGAGCCCGAACAGCAGCGCGAACACCACGGTGGGCAGGTAGACCTGCACGAAGCCGGGGCTGGTGAAGTCCAGGACGTTCTCGCCGAGCCCCCATTGGAAGACCGCGACGGTGATGCCGAGAGCGGCGCCGGTGGCGAGCAGGTTCATCGCGATGGCCTTGACCGGCAGGGCGATGCTGCGGAACGCCGCGGTGAGGAAGGCCAGTGACGCGGTCAGCACCAGGGCCACGACCAGCGGCAGTTTGGCGGTCATCTCGTCGGACAGGTCGACGAATTCGGCGGTGCTGCCACCGATGCGGATCTCGG
>NZ_BAFS01000332.1 GCF_000308415.1 Nocardia asiatica NBRC 100129
GATCGGCACCCTGGTCGAGCGGACGAGCCGGTTCACGATGCTGATCCACCTGCCTCGCGAGGACGGATACGGTGTCATCGCACGCACCAAGAACGGACCCGCTCTCGCTGGCTACGGCGCGGTGACCATGACCGACGCGCTCACCCGAACGCTGCGCCCGCTGCCGCCGCCGCTGCGTCGATCGCTGACCTGGGACCGGGGCAAGGAATTGTCCGACCACGCACGGTTCACCGCCCGCACCGGCGTCGAGGTCTACTTCGCCGATCCGAAGAGCCCATGGCAACGCGGCACCAACGAGAATACCAATGGCCTTCTGCGCCAATATTTTCCGAAAGGCACCGACCTCTCTCGCTGGGGTGCTCGAGACATCGCTGCTATCGCGCACACGCTCAACTCCCGACCCCGCAAAAGCCTCGGCTGGAAGACGCCCGCTGAAGCCTTCACCGAGCAGCTACGATCGCTCCAACAAACCGGTGTTGCGACGACCGATTGAATACGGCT
>NZ_BAFS01000331.1 GCF_000308415.1 Nocardia asiatica NBRC 100129
GCGCCGTCGAGGGTGTCGTGTGGTCCCGGCGCTCCGGTCCCGGTCGAAACATAGATCGCGGTACCCCGCAGCTTGTCCGCGTGCAGATACGGATCGTTGGCCGCCCAGGCCGGATCACTCGGCGGACCCCACATGTTCACGACATTGCCCCGCCGCCCACTCACCACCGCGCTCACGATCACCTGACCCTGCGGATCACTGGTCCGCACACACCCCGAATACGACCCGATGGCCCGATACAACCCCGGCGCGGCCAACGCCAACTGGAACACCGACGTACCCGCCATCGAAATCCCCGCAATCGCGTTCGCCCCGTTACCCCCGAACGCCGCATCGATGATCGGCGGCAACTCCCGCGTCAAGAACGTCGCCCAGCGTTGCCGCCCCAACACCGGATCATCCGCACGCCAATCCGTGAAATACGAGCTGGCGCCCCCGAACGGAACCACCACATTGACCTGCTTGTCCCGAAAGAACTCCACCACATCCGTCCGG
>NZ_BAFS01000330.1 GCF_000308415.1 Nocardia asiatica NBRC 100129
AACTGCGCGCGGTCGCCGAGCAGGACCGGGCGGGCGCCGACGAATCCGCCGCCGCGCACTGAGTTGCCGCCGGTGCGCACGGAATTACGCATCGTCGCTCGCCCAGGCGCGCTTCCGGAAATCCACGCGAGCGGCGGGTTGTCCGCCCGCCGCACCGGTCCGCGGGCGGTTCATCTGATCGGCACCGCTGCCACGCCGCTGGGCGGCGACGAACTCGACGTCGTGATCGTGGTCGCGCCGGGCGCCGAACTGGTGGTGCGCTCGGTCGCGGCGACCTTGGCGCTGCCGGGCGCGGCGACGCCGCAATCGTGCGGGCGCTGGCGGCTCGATGTCGGTAGCGGGGGAGTGCTGGACTTCGACCCCGAGCCGATGATCGTCGCCGGCGGTGCGCGCCACCACACGGTCACCACGATCCGGCTGGGTTCCGATGCCCGGCTGCGGATGCGCGAACGCGTCCAGATCGGCCG
>NZ_BAFS01000329.1 GCF_000308415.1 Nocardia asiatica NBRC 100129
GATTCGAGTGCTCCCGTTCTCAGCTGGGTTTCCGATGGGCGTGGCCGTCGGACCGTTTGTCATCCTGAAGTCCGGGGGCGACGGCAAGCGACAGCCGAAGGAGCCTACAGTTGTCTACGTCGAAAGCTTCACAGGCGATCTGTACCTGGAGAAGCTTGGCGCTGTGCGCCGGTATGCCGATGCCTACCAGCAGTTCGAGCGCGCGGCGCTGGACCCGGGGCAGAGCAGGAAGCTGATCCGGCAGATAGCAAGGGAGTACGCACCGTGAACATTGAGCGCTGCCAGGCGAAATGGTTCAAGAGCAGCCACAGCGGGGCTGACAAAGCATGCGTCGAGGTCGCTTTCCTCGAGGGAGGTCACGTCGGCGTGCGGGACTCCAAGAACCCGATCGGTCCGGCGCTGGTGTTCACGCCCGGCGAGTGGGATGCCTTCACCGCGTATGTAGTTGACCAGGAGTTCTAGCGCCC
>NZ_BAFS01000328.1 GCF_000308415.1 Nocardia asiatica NBRC 100129
TCAGATCACGGCGGTGTCTCCGGCAGGGACGGGGACGGCGCAGGTCACCGCCACGACTGTGGGCGGAACGAGCAACGGTCTGGGCTTCACCTACATTCCGGTACCCGCGGTCACCACGGTGCTGCCGAATACGGGCCCGGCGACCGGCGGCACAACAGTGGTCATAACCGGAACCGGTCTGACGGGAGCCACCGCGGTGAACTTCGGTGCCACCCCGGCGACGTCGTTCACCGTCGACTCGCCCACTCAGATCACCGCCATCGCCCCGGCAGGCACGGGAACCGCGCAACTGACGGTCACCACGCCGGGCGGGACCAGCAGCGGCGTCGCCTACACCTACATCCCGGTGCCCGCCCTCACCACGCTGGTACCGAATGTGGGCACGGAGACGGGCGGCACCACAGTGGTCCTCACGGGCACGGGTTTGACCGGGACCACCGCGCTGAA
>NZ_BAFS01000327.1 GCF_000308415.1 Nocardia asiatica NBRC 100129
GGTGAACTTCGGTGCCACACCGGCGACCTCGTTCACGGTCGACTCCGACACCCAGATCACCGCCGTGTCTCCGGCGGGGACCGGGACGGTGCAGGTCACCGCCACCACCCCCGGTGGGACCACGAACGGTTTGGCCTTCACTTACATTCCGGTACCCGCCGTCACCACGGTGGTGCCGAATGTCGGGCCGGCGACCGGCGGCACCACCGTGGTCGTCACCGGAACCGGTCTGACCGGTGCCACAGCGGTCAATTTCGGCGCCACACCAGCGGCGTCGTTCACGGTGAACTCCGATACGCAGATCACCGCCGTGTCTCCGGCGGGGACGGGAACCGTGCAGCTGACGGTGACCACCGCGGGCGGGACGAGTAACGGCGTGGCCTTCACTTTCGTCGCGGCGCCTGCCCTGACCACGGTGGTGCCGAATGTGGGCCCGGTGA
>NZ_BAFS01000326.1 GCF_000308415.1 Nocardia asiatica NBRC 100129
ACGACGCACGGAACTGGGCGGCGGTCCTGAACCGCATCATCGCATCGGGGTTTCTTCCCACGACGTCGAGCAAGATCTGGGTCCGCGAGTACGACGACTGGGAAGGTGGGCTGCAACTTCGTGCGAATGTGCTGATCGGGATCGAAGATCCGGACCTGGCGATCCCTGTGAACGATCCGCCGAACGTCGCCTATACCTTGCTGCCTCGTTCGGGAATCGTCCAGGTGACCAAGGAGCACGAACACTTCGACGCGCTGTTGAAATTCGTACCCGAGGGCGGAATCGGCCTGCTCTTCATTACCTTGCACGAGAATTCCGCGGAGGGCAGCCGAGCCAAACCGCATGTCGAAGTACGCATCGACGGGGAGCGGATTGGACAGTTGACTCCGCAGATGAGCCAGCGCTTCCTGCCGATGATCCGGCATCTGGAGTCGC
>NZ_BAFS01000325.1 GCF_000308415.1 Nocardia asiatica NBRC 100129
CGACGAGAAAAGTCGCGCTTAGCGGTGTTTGACCGACGTGCAGAAGAGGTCGCCGCAACCGAACCCGAACGGTCGGTCAGCAGTCCGGTGCCTGCCTATGGGAAGGCCTCGGGCGGCCTGGGAGGAACTGGGCATCCAGACTGAATCCCGATCGTTCAGGGATAAGTAGTAGTTTCCACCTGCCCGAGCTCGGCGAGGGCCATCGGCCGCTGCGGGATCCCGACGCCGCCGACGATGACGACTGAAACCGTCTGGAGAGGGCGAGCTGATCGACACCGGGACTGGCCCGGGTCGATCCGCCCGCCGGCTCACGGCATCTGTCCTGCTGTCACATGCCCGGGCAGCAGGGGCCCATCATGCTGCACATCCAGTCGCAGATCATCTTGAGCGGGTTCACGTGTATCACCTCCCTGGGT
>NZ_BAFS01000324.1 GCF_000308415.1 Nocardia asiatica NBRC 100129
ACCGCGTATGACAGCCTCCAGGGTCTGTCCGTTGGTGATGCGCTGGGTGCACAGTTCTTTGTCCCCGGTCGCTCCATACCCGATCTTCGCGCTGGGCGACCGCCGGCACCACCGTGGCAATGGACCGACGACACCGAGATGGCCTGTTCGGTGTATTCGGAAATCCGCGACCATGGCCATATCGACCGCGACGTGCTCGCGGCCGTGTTCGCTGACCGATGTGAGCCTTATCGTGGCTACGGTGCGGGCACAGTGGTTGTGCTGCACGAGATTCGCGACGGCCGCCCCTGGGCCGACGCGGCAGGTGCTGTTTTCGGCGGCCGCGGATCATGGGGAAACGGTGCGGCGATGCGGGTTGCCCCGCTCGGGGCGTATTTCGCCGGAGATCTGGATCGAGCAGCCGCGCAGGCTGCGC
>NZ_BAFS01000323.1 GCF_000308415.1 Nocardia asiatica NBRC 100129
GGAAGAAGTACCGGGCCGCGTGCCGCTTGCCGTCGTAGAAATCGCCGTCGTGGCCGACGGCGGCCAGCATCTGCTGCAACCAGATCCACGCAAGCGTGATGTGGCCGAACGCCTCCAGGTAGATCGAGCTGTTGGCGAGCGCGGCCTCGATGTCGCCGTCGGCGAACAAGCCCGCGGTCACCTCGATCAGTCGCTGCCACGACGTTTCGAGCTGCCCGGCCAGCTCGGCGGGCTCACCACCCTGGTCGCGGGCCTCGCCGATGGTCGCGCGGATGCGTTCGTCGAGTGCGCGCAGGCTCGCCCCGCCCTGCTGGGTGACCTTGCGTCCGAGCAGATCAAGGCCCTGAATGCCGTGCGTGCCTTCATG
>NZ_BAFS01000322.1 GCF_000308415.1 Nocardia asiatica NBRC 100129
GCGGCGTTGGACCGACGCGGGCGGAGTCTGGCGCGTGACCGCTCGCAGGCCCGATTCGGTCACCGTGGCGCTCTACCAGTGCACCGGCGGGGAAGAAGTCGATCGGCTGACTTCCGCCGATCCGGAACTGCTTCGCTACCTCGGCGACCGGACCGGCAGCGAGGACTGACTTCAGCCCGCGATCGGCTCGCTCACGCCTCGCCAGAGGCGTTCGAGTACCCGCGCGGCCGGCTCCACCGCCGTGACCAGGCCGACGCCCTGCCCCGCATCGATCGGCACGACAGCCGGATCGTCCGCCGCGATCGCCATGGCGAGGGCCTGCGCGGCGGACGGATCCGCGGCGAGTTCGTCTTCCCG
>NZ_BAFS01000321.1 GCF_000308415.1 Nocardia asiatica NBRC 100129
AACCTGACGGGAACCACCGCGGTGAACTTCGGCGCCACACCGGCGACGTCGTTCACGGTCAACTCGGCAACTCAGATCACGGCGGTCGCTCCGGCGGGTGCGGCCGGTACGGTGCAGATCACCGCGACCGGCCCCGGTGGAACCAGTAATGGTGTCGCCTTCACCTATATCGCGGTGCCCGCCCTGTCGACGGTGGTGCCGAACGTCGGGCCGGTCACCGGCGGGACGACGGTCGTGCTCACCGGAACCGGACTGACCGGGACCACGGCGGTGAACTTCGGTGCCACACCGGCAGCCTCGTTCGTCGTCAACTCCGATACACAGATCACCGCC
>NZ_BAFS01000320.1 GCF_000308415.1 Nocardia asiatica NBRC 100129
GCGCGATCGTGGCGCCGTCGAACCGGATCCGCATCGGGACCGATCGCGCGAGTTCGGCCGACCTCATCTCGACCGTCAGCAGCCCCGCGGTATCGCGCTGGCAGGCGATGCTCAGCAGCGGCATGCCGCTGTCCCAGAGGACCCGCATACCGCAGGTCTTCGTCGTTTAGCGGCTGGCAGCCGACGACGGGCGTGCAGGCACAGCGCGGTCGCCGCGGCCGGTCATGTGGCGGCTTTTCGGGTGATGTGGGCGAGTAGGGTCCGCAGGGCGCGCAGGCGTCCGCGCCGGGTTTGCAGGTTGAGATAGGTCGACAGCTCGACCGCGGC
>NZ_BAFS01000319.1 GCF_000308415.1 Nocardia asiatica NBRC 100129
GCCGGACGCACGCACACGCGTACGTAACCCCGGCACGGGGCTGGGCGGCTGGTCGTCTGACCCGCCTGAGTGCGGCCGACCAGGGTGGGAGCCCGACGCGGCGGAGGGAACGCGCCGGAACGGGCGGCGCTGAATTCGCTGCGCCCAATCACTCGGCCGCCGGGTACGAGACAGCCGGCGCGCCGGGCGAATTCGGTGACGGCCGGGCGCGGGCCCGCAGCCGTGGCGGGATCACGCCCTGGTAGCACTCAGCAAGGCGGGGCAGACGGCCAGAGGCCCAGCCCTCACCAACCGCCACACCC
>NZ_BAFS01000318.1 GCF_000308415.1 Nocardia asiatica NBRC 100129
GGGTTCGAGCACGGGGTGGTCGCCGACGTGGACCGTGCGATCGAAGTGGGTCGGCAGGCACTGGCCGCCACACCGGCCGACCACCCCAATCGGGCAGCGATGCTGTCCAACCTCGGTATCGCCTACCGGGTGGGGTTCGAGCACGGGGTGGTACGCCGACGTGGACCGTGCGATCGAAGTGGGTCGGCAGGCACTGGCCGCCACACCGGCCGACCACCTCAACCGGGCAGCGATGCTGTCCAACCTCGGTATCGCCTACCAGGTGGGGTTCGAGCGCGGTGGGGCAATCGCCGACGTGG
>NZ_BAFS01000317.1 GCF_000308415.1 Nocardia asiatica NBRC 100129
CGAACTCGACGGCGCCTGTTCGCTGTCGCGGGAACGCATCGGCGGAAAAGCGTGGAGCGTCAACCGCATGCGCGCACTGGGTCTTTCCGTCCCGCCCGCGTTCGTGATCACCATGGACGGCTGGGCCGACTTCGCGGCGCGCGGAGCCATCGGCGAGGACATCTGGCGCGCGGTCCGCGCGGGGATCGCCGCGCTGGAACGCGGCACCGGGCGGACCTTCGGGTCGCATACCCGTCCGCTGCTGGTGTCGGTGCGCTCGGGCGCGGCGGTGAGCATGCCGGGGATGATGGACACGGTG
>NZ_BAFS01000316.1 GCF_000308415.1 Nocardia asiatica NBRC 100129
ACGCGGCACGGGAGTTCCTGCGCGAGCACGACCTCGAGCCCGAACCATTGTCGCGGGCGCGCGGCGCGCGTGCTCCGTCGCACCCGCCCGCAGTTGCCGGCGCGGATCACTCCGGCCGACCAGTCCCGCTTCGCCGCCCGCAGGACCGGGATGGCGGTCCCCAGTGACCGTGACGAGTATCTGCCCTACAGCGAACTCGACGCCCGGGAGTCCACCTGGCAGGGCTCGGGCCTGGACTACGACCTCGCGGCGATGACCCCGTATCTGGGGTGGCCGTGCGTGGGCTGCTGGATCGACC
>NZ_BAFS01000315.1 GCF_000308415.1 Nocardia asiatica NBRC 100129
TACCGCCCGAGTTCCCGGTGCCCCGGAATTCTCGCTGCCACCGCTGTCGCCGGAACCCCGCAGCCGCCGGGGCGTGCCGGTACCGCCCGACGTTCCGGTCGCCCCGGAACTTCTCGCTGCCACCGCTGTCGCCGGAACCCCGCAGCCGCCGGAGCTGCCGGTCCTGCCGGAGCTGCCGCTGCCGCCGGAACCCCGCAGCCGCCGCAGCCGCCGGAACCCCCGCAGCCGCCGGAGCTGCCGCAGCCGCCGGGGCTGCCGGTCCTGCC
>NZ_BAFS01000314.1 GCF_000308415.1 Nocardia asiatica NBRC 100129
AGATCGCTGCGCTCGCGTGTTCGGCGAGCTCTGCCACCATCATGAACCTTCCAGTACGATGGAATGTCAAGGGTGAATCCGCTAGATTTCGTGCGCGACACGGGAGGTGTGATGAGGATCGGTGAGCTGGCCGCGGCCAGCGGCATCACGGCCAAGACCATCCGCTTCTACGAGCAGGAGGGCCTCATGCCCGAACCCGCCCGGACCCCGGGCGGCTACCGGGACTACAGCGACGACCACATCGCCCGGCTGCGGTTCATCCGAAG
>NZ_BAFS01000313.1 GCF_000308415.1 Nocardia asiatica NBRC 100129
GGACCAGCTGTCCGCGTTCGCCGACGAGGTCACCCGCGTCGCCCGCGAAGTCGGCTCGGAGGGCCGGCTGGGCGGTCAGGCGGAGGTGCCCGGCGTCGGCGGCGTGTGGCGCGACCTGACCGCCTCGGTGAATTTCATGGCGGGCAATCTGACCGATCAGGTCCGCAACATCGCCCAGGTCACGACCGCGGTGGCGCGCGGCGATCTGAGCCAGAAGATCACGGTCAGCGCCCGCGGCGAGATCCTGGAGCTGAAGAACACC
>NZ_BAFS01000312.1 GCF_000308415.1 Nocardia asiatica NBRC 100129
GGTGGCTCCGGTGAGTCCCGTGCCGGTGAGGACGACGGTGTTGCCGCCCGCGGCCGGTCCCGAGTTCGGGGCGACCGAGCCGAGGGTCGGTGCGGCGACGTAGGTGTAGGAGACGCCGTTGCTCGTGCCGCCGGCGGTGGTGACGCTGACCGCGACCTGCCCCCCGGCCCCGGCGGGCGCGACAGCGCTGATCAGAGAATCCGAGACCACGCTGAAGGAAACCGCGGTGTTCGCACCGAAGCGCACGGTC
>NZ_BAFS01000311.1 GCF_000308415.1 Nocardia asiatica NBRC 100129
GTCGGCGGCGTCGTAGTAGTCCCGGACCCGAACCCAACCTAGTTTGGTTCGGCCGACGACGTCGGTTCGGGGGGTCCCCCCGGGGGCCCCCCGGACCGACGGCCCGTTCCGTTTCGGTACGGTTACGGTTTCCGGTACGTAGTAGTACTACCAACTTAGTTAGGACCGGACCGTACCGGTACCGGTTACTTACGTACCCCCGGTACCCCGTAGTAAGGAACCGGCCCGTCGTAGGGTTA
>NZ_BAFS01000310.1 GCF_000308415.1 Nocardia asiatica NBRC 100129
GCATTGCCCGTTCGCGGCCCGGCTCGCGTCCGAGCGGCCGCCGCGTCCGCGACGCAGTCGCCAGCGGCGCTCGCTCGGGACCTCAGTCCTGAGCGGCCGTGACTAGGCAGCAAGGCAGCAGCGCCAAAGGTTATGGCAGCGGTATCGCGCACCAAGGGAGTGCGATCACCGCCCGACGCGCCCAGCGCACCCCAACCACGTC
>NZ_BAFS01000309.1 GCF_000308415.1 Nocardia asiatica NBRC 100129
AGGCGCTTGCATTCCCCGTCAGCTATGCCAGCTGTAAAGGCGTCCCATCCATCGGGCGTGAACACCAGCGCCGGGCCAGCCGGATTCTTGGAATCCCGCACCCCGACCATGCCGCCGCCGAGAAACGCGACCTCGACACACTCCTTACCGGACTGGCTGCGGCTGCTCTTGAACCACCTTGCGTTGGAGAAGTCGGTAC
>NZ_BAFS01000308.1 GCF_000308415.1 Nocardia asiatica NBRC 100129
AGATCACCGCCGTTACTCCCGCCGGGACCGGCACCGTGCAAGTCACCGCCACAACAGCGGGTGGAACCAGCAACGGCGTGGCGTTCACCTACGTGGCGGTGCCTGCCCTGACGACAGTGGTGCCGAGCGCCGGTCCGGTGACCGGAGGAACCACAGTGGTGCTGACCGGCACGGGCCTGACCGGTACGACAGC
>NZ_BAFS01000307.1 GCF_000308415.1 Nocardia asiatica NBRC 100129
ACCTGTCGTGATCGCCGTGTCAGGTCGTGATCGCCGTGTTGTTCAGCGGCGTCCCTCGGTTGCATGGGTGTTGGTGGTAGAGCGGACGCCGGGGGTGGGCAGCCACCAGTTCCAGTTGCCGAGCAGGCGCATGAGGGCGGGGACGAGGACGAGGCGGATCAGGACGGCGTCGATGGCTACCGCAACGG
>NZ_BAFS01000306.1 GCF_000308415.1 Nocardia asiatica NBRC 100129
CGAGCGAAGCAAGACCAGCATTGCCCGTTCACGCCCCGGCTCGCGTTTGCGCGGCCGCCACGCAAGCGACGCAGAGCAAGCGCCGCCATGCCGGTATACCAGCCACGAAGAAGCAAACCCCATCCACGATGCCCGCGCTCCGAACCAACGCGCCCAGCGCACCCCAACCCACAACTTA
>NZ_BAFS01000305.1 GCF_000308415.1 Nocardia asiatica NBRC 100129
CGTTCCGGTGAGAACGACCGTCGTGCCGCCCGTGGCCGGTCCTACGCTCGGCACGCCCACGGTGAGGGCGGGCACCGGAATGTAGGTGTAGGCGACGCCGTTGCTGGTCCCGCCCGCGGTGGTGGCCGTGACCTGCACGGTCCCGGTGCCGGCGGGGGCGACGGCGGTGATCTGG
>NZ_BAFS01000304.1 GCF_000308415.1 Nocardia asiatica NBRC 100129
TACACCTATGTGGCGGTGCCCGCTCTCGCCACGGTGGTGCCGAGTGCGGGTGTGGAAGCTGGTGGAACGACGGTGGTCCTCACCGGCACGGGTCTGGCCGGTGCGACAGCGGTGAACTTCGGTGCCACACCGGCGACGTCGTTCACCGTCGACTCGCCCAC
>NZ_BAFS01000303.1 GCF_000308415.1 Nocardia asiatica NBRC 100129
CCGCTGGGCACGTCAGGCACTCAAAGTCCAGGCAGAAGCACACGGCTGGAACGGTCCACCGGCGACGCCGGGTTCCGCTCCGATATGCATCACAAGCGCTCGGACCAAACGTGACGGGCGATACGCGGCCACCCCGCCCCGACGACCACGAATCGAGT
>NZ_BAFS01000302.1 GCF_000308415.1 Nocardia asiatica NBRC 100129
CGCTGGGCACGTCAGGCGCTCAAAGTCCAGGCAGAAGCACGCGGCTGGAACGGTCCACCGGCGACGCCGGGTTCCGCTCCGATATGCATCACAAGCGCTCGGACCAAACGTGACGGGCGATACGCGGCCACCCCGCCCCGACGACCACGAATCGAGT
>NZ_BAFS01000301.1 GCF_000308415.1 Nocardia asiatica NBRC 100129
CGATACCGGCTCTGACCACAGTGGTACCGAGCGTAGGACCGGTCACCGGAGGGACGATCGTCGTCCTCACCGGTACGGGGCTGTCCACCACCTCCGCGGTGAACTTCGGCGCCACACCGGCCACTTCGTTCA
>NZ_BAFS01000300.1 GCF_000308415.1 Nocardia asiatica NBRC 100129
GTCCATCCGGAATTGCATCTGATGCAATCACGATTCCCGACTTTGCAGGTCAATCGGCGTAACTCTAACCCGCAACGACCCACCTATGGCAACCCTTCTACCTGCGCATTTGCAAT
>NZ_BAFS01000299.1 GCF_000308415.1 Nocardia asiatica NBRC 100129
CCGGTGCAAAATGCCTGGTGGAAGGTAACGGACACGCAGATTCGAGCAATCGGCAGCAATGACCGTCCGGCAGGGTAAGGGGGCACCGTGGCAGATGTGACGATGG
>NZ_BAFS01000298.1 GCF_000308415.1 Nocardia asiatica NBRC 100129
CCATCGTTTGCGCACGGCGGCACGGCGATTCAGCACCGTCGCGCGGATTACATTGTCCACGTGCACGGTTCCCCGCGATCGAAAAGAAATCGAACTTTCGCGCA
>NZ_BAFS01000297.1 GCF_000308415.1 Nocardia asiatica NBRC 100129
GCTGTTGCTGGCCTTGACGGTGGTGGGCGTCAGCCGATTCGTCTTGGCAGGCGTGTCGGCGGCGCTGCCGCGGGTGCTGGCGCAGGCGTGGCTGGTGCCGATGAACTCGGTGCTGGCCACGGTCGCCTCCGGGTGCGCCGGGCTGGGCGCGGCGGTCGCCGTGGGTGTGATCGGGTTGATCGGGGCGGGGGACTTCGGCTCGGCGGTCGCGGTCGCGATCAGCGGCGTCGGGTCGGTGCTCGGCGCGATACTGGCGGCCGGCTTCCGGCCGCGCATGCTCGGGCCTGCGCCCGACGCGGCGAAAGGTGAGAACACCGTGCACGCCATCGCCACCGGTTTGCGCACCGGAGCCCGGGCGGTGTGGGAGTCGCGGGTGGTCACGGCGGCGATGCTGGGCATCGGGACGCATCGGATCGTCTTCGGCGTGAACACGCTGATCATGGTGCTGGTCTTGCGCCAGACACCGGTACACGGCTCCGGACTCAGCGGTGGCCTGGTCGGTTTCGGCGTCGCGATCGCCGCGACGGCGGCGGGGATGCTGGTGGCCGCCGTCGTCGCGCCGCTGCTCATCCCTCGGCTGGGGCGGGGGCGCACCGTGGTCGCCGGTCTGATCTTCGCGATGCTGGTGCAACTCACGCTGGTCACGCCGATCGCGTTCGCCGACTCAGGGCCCGCGGTGGAGCGTGCGCACGAACTCCTCTTGGTCGGCGCGTTTCTGCTGGGGTTGGCCGGCCAGACGATCAAGCTGACCGGTGACGCGACCATGCAGATCGATATCGACGACGCCCGGCGCGGTCAGGTGTTCGCGTTGCAGGACACCGTCTTCAACATCGCGTTCGTGCTGGCGATCGCGATCGCCGCGCTGATCGTTCCGGACGACGGCCGCTCGGCCGTCGTGGTGCTGGGTGGCGCGGCGATCTACGCGGCGGGCATCGCCGCGATCGGGTTGAACACGCGCCGCGGGGCGCTCAGGCGATGAACGGCTCGTCGCCGGGATTTCGTCCGTCCCGGCCGAGCCCCGCGCGGCCGAACCAGTGGGCGACATGCTCGGGCAGCGGGCCCGCGGCAACGCCGTCGAATAACGCGTCTTCCTGACCCGGCTCCGGCAGCGGCGAATCCGGTAACTGTTCGGCGTTGGGCGGATGATCAGGTGCGGGCGCGTCCGTGCGCACGGTCCAGTCCAGCGGCTCGCTGGCCGCATCGCCCGGCAACCCGGTGACGTGGTGGTTCCACGTGCCGAGGCCGGTGGGATCGGTGAAGAAGTGGTCGAGCACCCCGTCGTCGTCGAGATCCAGCGCCGCGATGTCGGCGTGGCCCGAGCCGGCCGAATCCCACAGCGCGTCGTCGGCGATGCCGTCCCCGTCGAAATCCAGCCGCACCGCGTCGGCGGTGCCCGTGCCGCCGAGTTCCAGGTCGGCCTCGCTGGTCCAGACGTGCACCGTTCCGTCGCCGGTACCGAACACGTACTCGATCTCTTCCATACGTCCTTGGACGCGCGCGGCGCCGCTCCGGTTCCATCACACGCGGGCTTTTCGATTCACCATCCCCCGTTCGCGACTGTCGTTCCGGTAAGTTGACTCGCCAGCGGCCGACCGACAGGAGTCAACACGACATGGGTTCTCCGGTGCACCACCTCGACGCGGTACGAGAATCGCTGGGCACGGGGGAAACTCGGTCCGCCACCGGGCGCTCGATCACCGGATAGCCGCGGCCGGGCCGACGTGACGCGCGCATCCGCAACCGCATCCCCCTGGGCGCCTGCCATGCTCGGCGCACTGCTCGCCGGCGCTCTCACCGTGCCGATGCCCACCGCGCAGGCCGCGCCGTTCCCCTGGGCGCCGCCGCCGGTGAACAGCTGCGGCGAGATCGGTTTCGACCCGCTCAACCGCGAGCCCGATCCGGCACAGCCCCCGCCGCCACCGCTGCCGCCGCAGATCGACATCCCGGTGCCGATCCCGGAACTCACGCCCGTTCCGGTGCCCGACCCGCCACAGGACAACACGCGCATCGTCCCCGACCCGCTGCCGGCGAATCCGTGCGACAACCCCTGCCCGGACATCAGGGACGATCCGAAGCACCCCGAGCCCGATCCCGACCCGAGCCCCACCCCGGAGACCGGCGCCGACGAGGAGACCGGCGCCGACGACGGAACCGGCTCGAGTTCCGGCTCCTCCGGCTCTGCCTCGGGATCCGGGTCGGGAAGCGGATCAGGGTCGGGCAGCGGTTCCGGTTCGGGATCCGGCGCACCGGTGAAGCTGCCGCGCATCGAGTTCAAGCCCGAGATCGAGCCGATTCCGGTGCCGGTGCCGGGCGGACCGGGCGAGGAGCCACAGCCCGCTCCGCCCCACGTGGTCCATCCAGCGGAACCGGGTCCGCTCGCGGCGCCGGTGGCCCCGCCGACGGTCGAGTCGGTCCGGCTGGTCGGGCAGGTGACCGGGCACGGCTCGGAGAACCGCACCGACATGCGCTGGCAGGTCGACGGGACCGACCTCGGATTGATGTGGGAGACCGCGCCCGGTGAGGTCGCCGTCGTGTTCGGCGACACCTTCGGCAAAGGCTGGGGTGGCGGCGGCGCGGGCAACGACGATCAGGACTGGCGTAGCAACGTCATCGGTTTCAGCACCGACCGCGATCTGTCCGACGGGCTGACCCTGGACACCTTCGCCCAGGACAGCCGTTGTCACGCGGCCGAGATCCTGGGCAGCCGCAAGATCAAGAACTGGGAGACCACCACCATCCCGACCTCCGGGTTCGCCATCGGGAACCGCCATTACCTCAGCTACATGTCGGTCAACCGGTGGAGCCGCATCCCGGGCCTGTGGTGGACCAACTACGGCGGCATCGCCTACTCCGACGATCACGGGCGGACCTGGCGAAAAGATCAGCATGCCAAGTGGGACAACCTGTTCGGGCTCGGCAAATTCCAAGTGGCGGCGATGGTGCCGCAGGGCGACTACGTCTACATGTTCGGCACGCCCAACGGGCGCATCGGCCTGATCGCCCTGGCCCGCGTCCCCACGCACCAGATCCTCAACAAATCCGCCTATCAGTACTGGGTGGGCGGCGACTGGGCGCCCGCCGCCGAGAACCAGGCCACCCCGTTGGTGCTGGGCATGGCCAGCGAACTCTCTGTGCGCTATGACCGGGAGACCGAGCAGTGGCAGATGGTCTACCTGGATTCGGCGCGGGGCGCGATCGTGCTGCGTACCGCGGCGAGTCCGCAGGGCGCGTGGACGGACGCGATCCCGCTGGTGTCCACCGCGGACTATCCGAAGTCCTACGGCGGGTTCATCCATCCGTGGTCGACCGGCGCGGACCTGTATTTCATGATCTCGGCATGGGACAGCTACAACGTGTATCTCATGCACGCCCGGCTGCACCAAGGCGTGAGCCGGGGTCAGCCCGCGCGCACGAACCGCACCGGCTGACCGGGTCGCGCTTGCGCGATGGCGTCGACGTCGGCCTCGATCAGCACCGCGATCACCGGATAGCCGCCCGTGATCGGGTGATCGGCGAGGAAGACGACCGGCTGTCCGCTCGGCGGCACCTGGATCGACCCGAGCGCCATCCCTTCGGTCGGCAATTCGCGGGTGACCGCTCGTGTCAGCGGTGGACCGGTGCGGCGATCCAAACGCGCGCCGATCCGGTCGGTATCGGAGGAGACCTCCCATTCGCCGTCGAACAAAGCCTCGGCGTCGGAGAACCAGTCGTCGCGCGGCCCGAGCACGGCGCGAACGGTGACGGTGTCGGCGGGCAATTCGGCCACCGGGGCCAGGTCCACGATGGGAATCGTGCGCGGCGATGGGCCGACCGGGAGGCGATCCCCCTTGCCCAAAGGCTCCGGGCCCAGACCGGACATGGTGTCTCGGCTGCGGGAACCGAGCGTCGCCGGTGTGTCGACGCCACCGCGCACCGCGATGTAGCTGCGCAGTCCGCGGGAGGCATAGCCGAGCCGGAGGGCCTGGCCCGGCTCGAGTTCCAGGACGCTCGCGTGCCCCACCGGCCTGCCGTCCACGGTCGCGGGCGCGGGCGCACCGGTGACCGCCATCATGACGTGCTCGTCTGCGTGCAAGGCCAACCCGCCGAGAAGCACTTCGATCGCCGCATGGCCTTCCGGGTTGCCGACCAGCCGATTGGCCAGCCGCAGCGCCCCGCGGTCCGCCGCCCCCGCGACACCGACACCCGAATCGAACCAGCCCGGCCGCCCGAGATCCTGGATGGTCGCCAATGGACCGACCTCGTCGACGACGATCATCCGCCGCTCCTCGCGTCGACGAACCGAACGGTTGCGCCCGCGCGGATCAACGCGGGCGGATCCCGCTCGGCATCCCACATCCTGAGGTCGGTGGTGCCGATCAGCTGCCACCCGCCGGGCGTGCTGCGCGGATACACCGCGCTGTATCCACCGGCGAGCGCCACCGCGCCTGCCGGAATCGATGTACGCGCCTGTGCCCGGCGCGGAACGGAGAACCTGCCGTCAGACGTTTCCAAGTAGCCGAAGCCCGGCGCGAATCCGACAAAGGCACACCGCCACACCGTGCCCGTGTGCGCGGCGATCACCTCCGCCGTCGTGATTTCGAGCAACCGTGCCACGTCGTCGAGATCGGCGCCGTCGTAGCGCACCGGGATCGCTACCGGTTCGGTTCGGAAAGGGTTGTGCGGCAATTTTCCACGCGAAACACCGGTCGACTGCTGGGCGTGCAGGGAAATGAGGAGCGCCGTCAGCGCACGGCGGACCGCTTCTCCATCGCGCGGCACGTCGAGCGTCAGCAGTACGGTTTCCGCTGCCGGAAGCATGTCCTGCACGCCGGGTACCGGGCGATCGCGCAGCGCCGCTACGAGTTCCGCGACCAGGTCACGCCGCTGGGGGGTGATCAACAGCGCCCGATCGCCCGCCGCGCGGATCGCCTCCTCGGCCGCCTGCCGCTGCGCGTGGGTCACCGGGCCCTCCGTCGTCATGTCCGGCCTCAGCCGAATGGCTCGACCGGCACGCCGACTTCGTCCAGCGCGGTGCGGATGGACCGGGCGATCTGCACCGCTGCGGGGGAGTCGGCGTGCACGCAGATGCTCGCCGCGCGCACCGTGACTTCGCCGGAGCCGTCGGCTGCACGGGCAGCGCCCGACTTGGCGATCAAAACGGCTTGTGCGACCGCCTCCTGCGGTCCCAGCACCGCACCGGGCGTACCGCGCGCGGCAAGCGAGCCGTCGGGCGTGTAGGCACGGTCGGCGAAACCTTCGCCGACGAAGCGCACCCCTGCGGCCTCGGCGGCAACCTCCAACTGGGTCCCCGCCGGGCCGAGCAGGGCGAGCCGCAGGTCGTACTCCGCCATCGCGGCCACCACCGCGTCGGCTACATCCCGATCACGCGCGGCCGAGTGATACAGAGCCCCATGCGGTTTCACGTAGCGGACCCGATCGCCCGCAGCTCTCGCGAAAGCGTCGAGCCCGCCGACCTGATACAGCACCTCGTCGCGCAGTTCGCCGGGCGCGACGGCGATCTCTCGCCTACCGAAACCGGCCAGGTCGCGATATCCCACGTGGGCGCCGATCCGCACCCCCTTCTCCACCACGAGCGCACAGGTCCTGCGCATGATGGCAGGGTCACCCGCGTGGAATCCACAGGCGATGTTCGCGCTGGTGACGATGTCGAGCATGGCGGCGTCGTCGCCCATCGTCCACGGTCCGAAGCCCTCGCCGAGGTCACTGTTCAAATCCAGCGCCATGCACGTCCTCCATTTATTGCCTACGGCATTACGATTCTCTCGCCGGAGCGCACTCCCGGGCAAGGACGCGCCGCCCGCGCGACCTGGGTCACAGCACGCGGATTCGGCCCGCCGCGCCAAGTACGCTCAGTTCAATCATGGCCACGTATTTCGATCCGAAGTCCTGGTCGCCCCTGCGGGCTGTCGATCTCGGAAAGCGCCTGTTCGATCAATCCTGGCTGGAGCAGTGGGTCGCGCTGAGCACCGCCTGGATGGATCCGGTCGCCGATCTCGGCGCGGGCACCGTCACGGCGTTGCTGCCCGACGTGCTGATGACCATGCTCAGCGAGGGCATCCTGAGCCGGTTCGGCGGGCAGGAGGTCAGCGCCACACTGCTCGGTCACGACCTGCACGCCACCTTGCAGGTGCTCAAGGTGCGGCGCCGCGGCGCGCACTTCCAGACCAAGACCGTGTTGTCGCGGCTGCGCTGGGACGATCACCCGATCGAGGCGGTCACCGTCATCGCACACGGCGTCCGCCTGATCCCGGGCGTGCCGACCAAGGTGCGGTCAGCCCGGCTCGACCTCGACGGCACCGTCACCACCGCGGCGCTGGTCGGGTGGCTGAACACCCAGCCCCTGGACTGGATCCTGGACGTGCACCCCAGCGGATTGATCCGAGCCCGGCACCGCCGCCGACTGCTCACCGCGCTGGTGGACGCGTCGGTCCGCGACAACCGGCTGTCCATCGAGGTGCGCAGAGCGACCTGGTGCGGCGTGCGGATACCCCGCCGCGCGATCCACATCCCGGTCGTGCCGCTCGAGCACCTGCCCAAGAACGCCCGGATCGCGCACGCCGACCGAGAGGGCGATCTGATCCGGTTCCGCGTCGAACTGCCGGAAATCACCGGGTCGTTCGATCTCGCCCAGATGCGCTCCGCGATCCTGGCCGGCACCACCCTGATCGTCTTCTGACCCGGTCAGCTCTGCGTCTTCCACCATTCGAGCAGCGCCGCCTCGGCCTCGTCCCGGCTGAGCGGGCCGCGGTCGAGGCGCAGTTCCTTCAAGTGGCGCCACGCCCGGCCGACCTCCGGGCCGGGCGGGAGACCGAGCAGCTCCATGATCGCGTTGCCGTCCAGGTCCGGGCGGACCTTGGCCAGATCCTCCTGCTCGCGCAACCGCTCGATCCGCACCTCCAGCTCGTCATAGGTGGCGCGCAGCGCGGCGGCCCTGCGCTTGTTGCGGGTGGTGCAGTCGGCGCGGACGAGTTTGTGCAGGCGGGGGAGCAGGTCGTCGGCGTCGGTGACGTAGCGGCGGACCGCGGAATCGGTCCACTGGCCCTTGCCGTAGCCGTGGAAGCGCAGGTGCAGGAACACCAGCCGGGCCACGTCCTCGGTGAACTGCTTCGGATATTTCAGCGCCCGCATCCGTTTGCGCACCATCTTCGCGCCGACCACCTCGTGGTGGTGGAAGCTGACGCCGCCGCCCGGCTCGTTGCGCTTGGTGTCGGGCTTGCCGATGTCGTGCAGCAGCGCTGCCCAGCGCAGCACCAGGTCGGGATCGCCCTCCTCCTGGTCGATGGCCTGCTCCAGCACGGTCAGCGAATGCCAGTAGACGTCTTTGTGCTGATGGTGTTCGTCGATCTCCAGCTTCATCGCGGGCACCTCCGGCAGCACCCGCTGCGCCAGCCCGGTCTCACACATGACGTTGATGCCGTCGATCGGATGCGCCCCCGCGATCAGCTTGTCCAGCTCGACCCGCACCCGCTCGGCGGTGATGCGGTCGATCTGGTCGGCCATCGCGGTGATCGCGGCGCGCACCCGGGGATGCAGCTCGAAGCCCAGCTGCGAGACGAACCGCGCGGCGCGCAGCATGCGCAACGGGTCGTCGTTGAACGAATCCTCCGGCGCGGCCGGCGTGTTCAGCACGCCCTCGAGCAGGGCGGTCATACCGTCGAGCGGGTCGATGAACTCCAGCGCGCCGTCCGCGCCGATCCGCACCGCCATCGCGTTCACCGTGAAGTCCCGGCGCACCAGGTCCTCGTCGAGCGAGTCGCCGAAGGTCACCTCGGGGTTGCGCGACACTCGGTCGTAGCTGTCCGCCCGGAACGTCGTGATCTCCAGCTGCTGGCCTGCCCTGGCCGCGCTGACCGTGCCGAACGCCAGACCGCCGGTATCCCACAGGTGATCGGCCCAGCCGCGCAGGATGTCCTGCACCGTCTCCGGCCGCGCGTCGGTGGTGAAATCCAGGTCGGTTCCGAGCCGGCCGAGCACCGCGTCCCGCACGCTGCCGCCGACCAGGTACAGCTCGTGCCCTCGCGCCGCGAACATCTCGCCGAGGGGCGTCAGCACATCCGACAGCCCCCCGAGCGTCACCGCCGCCGCGGCCAGCAATCGGGTACGTCTATCCAGCGCAGCGTCCTCGGACTTCGGCGAAACCACGAATGAGCAGCTTACCGAGCCGCCACAGCGAATACGGCGGCGCAGCCCCCGCAGTAGGCCCAGATATATAAGGACTCCGACATCAACCCAGCCAGCGGCCTCCGAACGCCACTGACTACGACCTCCGCGTACCAGAACCCCACACCAACCGCCCGATCCCCAAACCCGCGGCCACCACACGTCCAATGTGACGAACCCGAGCATTCCGCTCATAGCCAAGCCCCAAGCCACGCGCGACGCCCCACACTCCGCCACCCACCCTCACAGCGCAGTTTCAAGTGAAGCGAAACCAAGCATCGCCCGTTCACGGCCCGGCTCGCGTTCGCGCGGCCGCCACGCGACGCAGAAGCAAGCGCCGCCATGCCGAGATGCCAGGCCACGATGAAGCCAGCCGCATCCACGATGCCCGTGCTCCACCACCCCCACGCGCCCAGCGCACCTCAACCACGACTTTCGAGCGGAGCGAGACCGAGCATTGCCCGTTCGCGGCCCGGCTCGCGTTTGCGCGGCCGCCGCGCAAGCGACGAAGGAGCAAGCGGCGGCCGCGCAAACGCGAGCCCCAAAGGGGCCGCGAACACGCAGCGCCGCAGGCGCTGCAAATCAAACACAGTAGGATTGCCAGGTGTCTCCGGCCGATCGTGCGAACAGTCGACGCCGCCAGCCTCGGCGCCGCGGTTCGGCCGCCAATGCCGCGAAGCCGCGGATGCGCACGGTGCGGGAGACCTCGGCGGGGGGACTGGTCGTCGACGGCTTGGACGGGCCGCGGGAATCTCGTAGCGCCGCGCTCATCGGACGCACGGATCGCCGTGGGCGGTTACTGTGGTCGCTGCCCAAAGGACATATCGAAGAAGGTGAGACCGCCGAGCAGACCGCGATCCGCGAGGTCGCCGAGGAGACCGGCATCAATGGTGTGGTGGTCGCCGAACTCGGCAGCATCGATTACTGGTTCGTGACCGACGGTCGGCGGGTACACAAAACGGTGCATCATTATCTGCTGCGTTCGGTCGGTGGTGAACTGTCGGACGCCGACGTGGAAGTGACCCAGGTCGCCTGGGTGCCGTTGAGCGAACTGGATTCTCGGCTGGCCTACGCGGACGAGCGGCGGCTGGCGGAGATGGCGAACAAGCTGATCGACCGGATGGAGACCGGCAAGCGATGACGCGTGGACTGTTCCGGATCTTCGTGGCGGTCCTGACCATCCTCGGCCCGGTGACGACGCTGCCACTGCTCGATTCCGCGTCGGCCGAGGCGCAACCGGCCGGGTCCGGTACCTCGTCGAGTCCCAAGTTCCTCAAGCTGTCCCTGGATTCGGTGACCCCGACCACGGTGACCACCACCAGCGACTCGCTGCTGACGGTCTCGGGCACGGTCACCAATATCGGCGACCGTGTGGTGGACGACGTGAGCATCCGCATCCAGCGGGCAGCGGCGATCACCACGCCGGTCGGGTTGCGTGCCACGCTGCGCCTCGACGAGGTCAATTACGACCTCAACGGTGAGTTCGAGGATGTCGCGCAGCGACTGAATCCGGGTCAGCGCAAGCAGTTCACGCTGAGCATCCCGTTGCGCTCCGAAAGCGGCGCCACCTCGCTGCGAATCACGGAGCCGGGCGTCTACCCGCTGTTGCTGAACGTCAACGGGGAGCCGGCTTACGGCACGCAGGCCCGCCTGGACGACGCCAGGTTCCTGCTTCCGGTGCTGGGCGTGCCGCCGACCGCGAGCGAGGACACGGGCTCCCCGGCCGCGCCGGTGCCCGCCCCCACCGACGCGCCGGTGGCCACGACGTTGCTGTGGCCGCTGGCCGACCGGCCGAGGCAGGTCGGCGGTCGTCCGGGAAACGTGGACGGCAAGGTGGAGCTCACCGACGACGAACTGGCCGCTTCGCTGGGCAAGGGCGGCCGTCTCGATCAGCTGCTGGCCGCCCTGGAGGGCGTATCGAGCCCGGGCGCGAGCCGCAACGCCGAGCTGACCTCGGCCGTGTGCCTCGCCGTCGACCCCGACCTGTTGCTCACGGTGCGCGCGATGACCAACGGTTACCGCGTGCTGGCCAGCCCGTCGGATCCGGACGGCGCGACCAGGGCGGGCGCGGGCGCCGAGCAGGCACAGGTCTGGCTGGACCGGTTGCGCGCGCTGGCCGGGTCGATGTGCACCGTGGCGCTGCCGTTCGCGCAGGTCGACCTCAGCGCGCTGGCCGCGGTCCATGATCCGTTGCTGTCGGCGCGCGCGATCACCGAACCGGCCGACATCATCGACTCGATCCTGGCCACCCGATCGGTGCGCGGGGTCAGCCTGCCGGATTCCGGCAGCATCGACGCGGGGGCGGGTTCGCTGCTGCGCAGTCACGGTTTCAGCACCGCCGTGCTGGCCTCGACGGCGGCCGTTCCGCAGGGCAGCGTTGACTGGGCGCAGTCCAGCAGTGATAGCGGCCCCGCCACTGCCGGTTCGAACGATGCCGCCTCGACGCCGGACCCGGTGAGCCCAGAAGTGGTCCGGCTGCCCGAGATCACCGCGATCCAGCAGCCGGCCGCACCCGCGCCGGCACCGCCGGTCACCGGCAATCCAGCGCCCGCCGCGAGTGCACCCGCCCCGGCCGCCGATCCGGCGTTGCACGCGGTGACATTCGACATCTGGTCGGCGACGGCGCTCGCCGCGGTGGGCTCGAATCCGCCCACGCCACCGTTCACCCCGTCCCGGGTCCGCTACGACGTGACCAACGACTCGCGTGCGGCACGCCTGCAGGACGCGCTCGGGGCGATCTCGTGGAGCGCGCTGCATCCGGAGGCGAACCGGCCGCGTTCGCTGCTGCTCGTCCCCCCGCAGCAGTGGGGGGCAAACCGGGACGAGGCCACCGCGCTGCTGCGGCAGGTCGACCTGCTGCTGCGCGGCGATCTCGCCACCGCGCGCACGTTCCACGATCTGGTCGCGCTGCCGCCGGCCCCGCAGCCCTACCAGCTGGACTATCTGCCGCAGGCGGCGCAGGACGCGGTGCCGGAACGGTTCGTGCCGCCCGTGCGCGACCAGAGCCGCCGGATCACCGAGATGATGCGCGCGCTGGTGGACGTGCCGGAAGCGGAGCCGACGCCGCACGACTTCCTGACGCCGCTGCGCGACGATCTGCTGCGCGTGCTGAGCCTCTCCGATCGGCGTGCGGGCGATGCCGCGCCACCGGACACGTTCGCCCAGCGAAGGCTGGACAAGAACACGCGAACGATGGACAAGCTGTATCGCTCGGTCACCGTGCTTCCGCCGGGCGGGGTGTACACCCTCGCCTCCGAACAGAGCCCTTTGCTGCTGGTCGCGCGCAATGACCTGCCGGTGGCCATCCGGGTCAGGTTCCGGATCGAGGCGCCCGCAGGCACGGACATCACCGATCCGGGCGAACAGCAGCTCCCGGCGAACGGGTCACGGTCCTTCCAGATCCCGACGGAGGTCCGCGACAGCCGCAACCTGGTCATTCCGATCTCGCTCACCACGCCGGAGGAAGTCGCCCTGGGCAATCCCACGCAGGTGTCGGTGCGTTCGAACGCCTACGGTCAGGCCTTGGCGATAATTACCGGATGCGCCGCACTCCTGCTGCTCCTGTTGGCCGGTCGCCGTTTGTGGCGCCGGTTCCGCGGGCAGCCCGATCCGGCGGACGAAGGTTTCGATCCCGGCACCAGGCGCCGGGTCAACCGGTACCGGCGGGCGCGCAGGCGGGTACTGCAGGCGGAGGAACAGCAGCAGGAGCAGCTCCAGGAGACGCGGTGACCGGTCCCGCTCCGACGGGGCCGCGCGAACCGCGTCTACCTGCGTCGATGTGGTGCATCGCGGTGTCGTGTGGCACGGTGGAGGACAATCACGGTGTTCCCGGGCCGGTCCGGCACGGACGGGGACCACTGACAGAATGGTCACCGGTCACGGCCAACCGTTGCGGCGAGCCGCGGCTCACCGCACCGACGGGGGTGCGGACATCCCGGCTGGTACAGGAGGCATGATGAGCGACGATGACATATCGGCTCATCGCCCTCGACCAAACGAACGGCTCGACGGGCCGCCGCTTCGGCGTGCGCCAGCCGCGCCGTGGGAGCGCGGCCCCGCACCATCAGAAGCCGAGAACCCGGACGTGAACAGCGGTGCGTACCACGACGGGCCGGCGCCGCGAGTGCCGCAGATCAGTCGTCCCGCCGCCGCACCACAGCCACGGCCGGGTCAGGGCATGCAGCCGCCGCCCGCGGTTCCGCCGAGGCCGCAGCGTCCGCCGGTGCCGCCACCGCCTCGGCCCGGCTCCGCGCCGCATCCGGGACAGCGGCAGTACCCGGCCCCGCCGCCAAGCCCCGGACCACAGCCACACCCCGCCCCGCCGCCGGGCCCCGGACCACACCCACGCCCGGCGCCACCGTCTGGTCCGGGACCACAACCACACCCGGCGCCGCCTGGTCCGGCCCGTCCCGGGCCTGGCCAGTCCGGCCCGCTACCGGCCAGTGCGCCCCGGCAGGCGCCACCGGCCGCGCCTCGTGGACCGCAGTCCGGCGCGCTGCCGGTCACGCCGCGTCCACCCCGCTCCGGCGCCATGCCCGCGGTGCCGAGGCCCCCGCAATCGGGTCCGATCCCGGCCGCGCAACGCCCACCTCAGTCGGGCCCCATACCGACCGCCGCGCCGAAATCCGATCGGGTGCCGCCGCCGCGCTACGCCCCGCCGCAGCCGCAGCAGTTTCCGCCACCGCCTCGGCAGCGGCCCGCTGCCCCGGTCCGGCACGAGCCCGTGGAACCGGATCGCCCACGGACCAGGGAGTGGCCCGCCGCGACCGGCGCCGCCGAGCCGCCGAAGGCGGAGGACGCGAAGCAGAGTGCGAGTTCCCGGCTGCTCAGCGACTCCGGATCGATCGCGTTCGCGACGCTGATCAGCCGAATCACCGGCTTCGGCAAGCAGTTGATGCTGCTGACCGTGCTCGGCCCCGCGATCGCCAGTGCGTTCACCGTCGCCAGCCAGATCCCGAACATGATCGCGGAACTGGTGCTCGGTGCGGTGCTCACCGCGATCGTGGTGCCGACGCTGGTGCGCGCGGAGCAGGAGGACCCCGATCGCGGTGCGGCGTTCGTCCGGCGTCTGGTGACCGCGGCGTTCGTGGTCCTGGCCACCGCGGCGCTGTTGGCGACGGCCGCGGCGCCGGTGCTGACCACGCACGTCTTCCTGTCCGACGACGGCAAGGTCAACACCGCGCTCACCACGGCGCTGGCTTTCCTGTTGTTGCCCGCGATCCTGTTCTACGGCATGTCGGCGCTGCTCACGGCGATCCTGAACACCCGGCAGATGTTCAAGCCCGGCGCGTGGGCTCCGGTGCTGAACAACCTGGTCGTCCTGACCGTGCTGGGCTTGTACGTCCTGATGCCGGGGGAGATCACGCTCGACCCGGTCCGGATGAGCGACCCGAAGCTGCTGGTGCTCGGCGTCGGCGTCACGACCGGCGTGGTGGTGCAGGCGGTCAGCCTCTTTCCGGCGATCCGCAGGGCCGGCATCGACCTGCGCCCGCTCTGGGGGATCGACGCCCGCCTCAAGCAGTTCGGCGGCATGGGTGCGGCCATCATCCTGTACGTGCTGATCAGCCAGGCGGGCTTCGTCTTCGCCACGCGGATCTCCTCGCACGCCGACGCCGCGGGTCCGGCGATCTACAACAACGCGTGGCTGCTGCTGCAACTGCCTTACGGCGTGCTCGGCGTCACCGTGCTCACCGCGATCATGCCGCGGTTGAGCCGCAACGCCGCCGCCGACGACACGCCGGCGGTGGTCGACGATCTCTCCGCCGCCACTCGGTTGACCATGATCGCGCTTGTCCCGGTGGTCACCTTCCTCACGTTGGCCGGTCCGCAGGTCGGGCAAGCGCTGTACGGCTACGGCAACTTCGGCTCCGACGCCGAACGTCTCGGGCTCGCGGTCAGCTGGTCGGCGTTCGCGCTGATCCCTTACTCGCTCGTGCTGATCCACCTGCGGGTGTTCTATGCCAGGGAGCAGGCGTGGATCCCGACCTGGATCATCCTCGGCATCACCGCCGCCAAGATCGTCTTCTCTGCGCTGGCTCCGGTGCTCACCGACGCGGAGCACGTGGTGATCGCGCTCGGCGTCGCGAACGGGCTCGGCTTCGCGGTCGGCGCCGTGGTGGGCGGTTATCTGCTGCACCGCAGTCTGGGGGATCTCCGGATGGCCAATGTCGGCCGCACGGTGACGCGTGTCGTACTTGCGTCGCTCGCGGGCGGCGCGGTGATGTGGATCGTGGACCGGGTACTCGGACTGGATCGCCTGACCGCGTCCTTCCACGGACCCGGTTCGCTGATCCGGGTGGCGATCACCGCGATCGTCATGTTCGCGGTGGCGTTCGGCCTCATGCGACTCGCCGGTATCCCGGAGATCGTCGCGATCACCGTGGCCATCTCCCGGCGTCTCGGCTGGACCCCGCCTGCCCCGGATCTCGACTTGGAGAGCCCGGTCGAAGATCCCTACGTCACGCAGGTACTGCGCAGGCCCGACTCGTATCTGGACTACCCGCGGTTCGATCCGTACATGGACGCCCAGACGATGGTGCTGCCTGTGATCAGACCCGATGCCGTTGACCGCACCGGCGTGGGTGAGTTCCCGTACCCTGTTCGGCAGAGAAGCACAAGTGGCGAATTCGCCGGAACCTCGACATACCAGGGCGAAGGAGGACCGAGGGTGAGCGACGACGCGGTGGGCGGCGTCCCAGCCGCCGATTCTTCTGCGACCACGCCCGGCGGACTGTCCACCGATGTACCGCCGACCGCGGGGGAGCCGTTGGATCCCGCGTACGCGAACACGGAATCGGGCACGGCTCCGCCGGATCAGGCCGCGGCGAGACCGCAGGACAACCAGCTGCCGCCACGCGATCCGATGTACGACACGGGGATGATCCCCATCGGCTCGCCGGAGATGCCCCCGATGGGCGGTGAGAACCTGGGCGCCCGGCGGATTCCGCGCGGTCCCAAGCTGATACCGGGCGCTTCGGTGGCCGGCGGGCGCTACCGCCTGCTGGCCGGCCACGGCGGGGCTCGCGGTCTGCGGTTCTGGCAGGCGCTGGACATCAAACTCGATCGTGAGGTCGCGCTGACCTTCGTCGACGCCGACCAGAAGGCCACCGAGAACTCCGGCCAGGACGGCCCGCAGGCGATCCTGTCGCGGACGTTGCGTCTCGGCCGGATCAACTCGCCGGGCCTCGCCCGCGTGCTGGACGTCGTGCGCGGCAGCTCCGGCGGCATCGTGGTGGCGGAGTGGACGCCGGGCCGATCGCTGCGCGAGATGGCCGAGACGGTGCCCTCGCCGATCGGTGCGGCGCGCGCCATTCGCGCCCTCGCCTCGGCGGCCGAGCTGGCTCACCGCGGCGGCGGATCGCTGTCCATCGACCATCCCGACCGGGTGCGCATCAGCGCCTCCGGCGACGCGGTGCTCGCCTTCCCCGGCACGCTGTCGGACTCCGATGCGCAGTCCGACGTGCGCGGCCTGGGCGCGATGCTCTACGCGCTGATCACCGCCCGCTGGCCGATCCGCTCCGGCGGCGTCACCGGCAGCGCGGCGACGGTGGGCGGACTGCGGCTGGCCGACTTCGGCCCGGACGGCACGCCGGTGGAGCCGAGGCAGATCCGCCCGGAGGTGCCATTCGAGATCTCCGCGGTCGCCGTGCGCTCGCTGGAGTCGAACAAGGGCGTGCGCACCGCCGCCACGGTCCAGCACGTGCTGGAGCAGGCATCGGTGGTCGATCAGAAGACCGATTTCATCCCGGTGCTGCGGCTCGGCCAGCGCGCGCCCGCGAACATGGACGACTCGCTGGCCGATCCGGAACTGCTCGCGGCCGAACGCGAACGCTCCCAGCGCATGATGTGGATCATGGTCGGCCTCGGCATCCTCGCCGCGCTGGTGGTCGGCATCGTGATCTGGTGGATGGTCAGTGTGTTCGCGCCCAGCGCGTCGGACGCGCCGCTGAACGAGCAGCGCAATATCGGCCTGACCACGAACAACCAGCCCGTGCCGACACCGGCGGCCGCGGGCCCGAACCTGACGACGACCGGTGTTCCGGTCCCGGTGACCGGCGTGTCGGTGTTCTCGCCGGAGGGCACCGCCGACGGCGTGGCCAACGTCCAGGCGGTGCTGGACAACGATCCTGGCACCCAGTGGCGCACCGACCAGTACTTCCAGCAGTTCCCGGCGCTCAAGAAGGGGGTCGGGCTGCTGGCTACGCTGCCAGCCCCCGCCACGCTCACGAACGTCTCGATCAACTCGCCCAGCGCGGGCACGTCGGTGGAGATCCGCACCTCGCCCACCGGCTCGCCGACGCTGGATCAGACCCAGCTGATCGGCTCCGCCCGGCTGGACGACGGCGTCACCGACATCCCCGTGCGCGCCGACCAGGCCGCCCGCTACGTTCTCGTCTGGATCACCGGACTGGGGAACTCCGGAGGACAGTTCCAGACCGCTATCGCCGATATTCGTCTCGACGCCGCGCCCTAGGCCGGTTCTCTTCGGCCGCACCCTTCCGCGTGCGGGCCGTTCCGATGCGACGCTGAGCCACGCGTATTCCGCCGTACTCGGCCGCTGAGTTCGGTTGCTGCCAAATCTTCACGGACGCTATGATCTTCGGGCGCTCTCAGCAGGGGAGCTTCCCAGGTTCCGGTGTTTCGATCCTGGATGCTGCGAGATCTCGGTGACGGTCAAACCGTGCCCGTTGCCGCCGTGAGAGCTGTCCAAGGGGTTGGCATTTGTCGTCCGAAGTGAACGAGGAGTTTGGCGGGGGGACGTCGCGACAGGTGGTGTGTCATCAGCGTTCGTTCGCGCCCGGCGAGTACACCGATGTCGAACTGTTGCGGGCGCATGTCCGCGGTCAGCGGCACGCGTTCGCCGAGTTGCTGCGCAGGCACAACGATCATCTCTGGCAGACCGCGCTGCGCACGTCCTACACGCGCGAGGACGCGGCCGATTCGCTGCAGGACGCGCTGTTGTCGGCGCATCGCACGGCCGCCTCGTTTCGCGCGGAGTCCGAGGTGCGCAGCTGGCTGCACGCGATCGTGGTGAACGCCTGCCTGGACCGGATCCGCCGCAACAAGACCAGGCGCGCGTTGTCGCTGACGCCGGAGACGATGCCGGAGCCCACGTACGATCGCGACGAGATGGCCGAGGTGGAGACGTCGATGGTCATCGACCGCGCGCTGTTCTCGTTGCCGCCGGATCAGCGGACCGCGCTCGTCGCGGTCGATGTGGAGGGGTATAGCGTGGCCGAGGCGGCCGCCTTGCTCGGTGTGCCCGAGGGAACGATCAAAAGCCGGTGCGCCCGCGCACGGCAGCGGTTGAAAGAGCGATTGGATTTTCTGCGTGATCCGGGGAACCGGAAGTAGTTGGGATGCGTCATTAACAGTGACGAACCACTGAACGATCCACAGGCAGTCCCCGTCGGCGAGGGGATACCCGCGATGTCAGATGCGAACAACGGAGGTGCGATGGCGACCTGGTCCGTGCCGCAGCCCCCGTTCACCTCCGAATTGCTGGCTGACCTGCACGCCGACAATGTGACGCCGGAGCAGCGCGCGCAGTTGTGGCCAGTGGTGTCGCGCGATCCGGAAGCCATGCGTTATCTGCGCTCGCTCGACGAGGTCAGCGCCGAGTTGCGCACCCTCGGCCGGGAGGAGCGCATCGTTCACTCGATGCCCGAGGATGTGGCTGCCCGCCTCGCGCTGTTCGTCGACGCGCTGGAACCGCCCGAGGACGCGCCGACGGAAGATGCCGCGGTTCACCGGCTGCCGCGCCCACCGGCGGACGAATCCGACCGCCCGGCAGAGGTTTCCGCGCCAGCGCCGATCGTTCTCGACGAGCGTCGCCGCGGCAGGTTGCGCTGGCTGGCCGCAGCGGCCGCGACGATCGTCACAGTGGCGTGCGCGAGTGTATTCGTCTCGACAATGCGCGACGAGGACGCTCCCGCGCCCACCGCACAGCCCACCACCGGCCCCGACGGTCTGGGTGAGGACCTCACCGCCACAGCCGCCCTCAGTGCGCTCGGGCGGCACAACGTCACCGGCTCGCTGGCAGGCCCGGGCGCACTCGAGCGTTGCGTCTCGGCGAACGGACTCGACCGCACGGTGCTCGGTTCCACCGACATCAGGTTCCAGGGCGGCAACGCGGTGCTCATCCTGCTCAACGGGCCGCGCCCGCCCAAGATCACCGCGCTGGTGGTCGGAACCGGTTGCGATACAGGTGATCCACAGCGCAGAGCGCTGCAGGACATCGGTTGACGTTGCGACCTGGGCCACGTGCACGGTGTGACCCGGGCGACGCGGGAACAACAGCCATTACCCTGTTGTTGACCGAGACGTCCGAACGAATCTTCCCGAAAGGGCCCCATGAGCGAGCGTAGCGAGCGAACGACTGACACCGGCACGCCAGTTCGCGACCTGATCATCGTCGGCTCCGGACCCGCCGGCTACACCGCCGCCGTCTACGCCGGCCGCGCCGAACTCCAGCCGCTGCAGTTCGAGGGGACCCAGTTCGGCGGTGCCTTGATGACCACCACCGAGGTCGAGAACTTCCCCGGTTTCCGCGAGGGCATCATGGGCCCGGATCTCATGGAGGAGATGCGCGAGCAGGCCAAACGGTTCGGCGCGGAGATCCGCACCGAGGACGTGGACGCCATCGATCTGACCGGCCCGGTCAAGAAGGTCGTGGTCGGCGGCGAAACCTTCGAGGCCTACGCCGTGATCCTCGCCATGGGCTCGGCCGCGCGCTACCTGAACGTTCCGGGTGAGCAGCGGTTGCTCGGCCGCGGCGTCAGCGCCTGCGCCACCTGCGACGGCTTCTTCTTCAAGGGCCAGGACATCGTGGTGGTCGGCGGCGGCGACTCCGCGATGGAAGAGGCGACCTTCCTCACGAAGTTCGCCTCCAGCGTCACCATCGTGCACCGCCGCGAGGAATTCCGTGCTTCCCGCATCATGCTGGAGCGCGCGAAGGCGAACCAGAAGATCAAGTTCGTGCTCAACGCCGAAGTGGTCGAGGTGCACGGTGAGAACAGCGTCACCCACCTGACCTTGCGCGACACCCGCACCGGCGAGACCTCCGACCTGCCCGCCACCGGCCTGTTCGTCGCGATCGGTCACGACCCGCGCAGCGAGCTCGTCAAGGGCCAGGTAGCCCTGGACGACGAGGGATACGTGCAGGTCCAGCATCCGACGACGGCGACCGACATCCCCGGCGTCTTCGCCGCGGGCGATCTGGTCGACCACACCTACCGGCAGGCGATCACCGCCGCAGGCACCGGCTGCCGAGCGGCCATCGACGCCGAGCGCTGGTTGGCCGAGCAAGGCGACATCACCTCGAACACCCTCGAGCACGCGGGTGAGTCGGTGGCCGTCCCCGCCAACTGAGCTCGCGCCCGAGCCGCTGATCTTTCGTCTCGCTGTACCGCAAGGAGAACATCTATGTCCAAATCCGCCAACACGGTCGTCGTCACCGACGCGTCCTTCGCCGACGACGTGCTGCTGAGTGAGAAGCCCGTCCTCGTCGATTTCTGGGCCGACTGGTGCGGGCCGTGCAAGATGGTCGCACCCGTCCTGGAGGAAATCGCGGGCGCGCACGCGGACAAGCTGACCGTCGCGAAGCTGGACGTGGATGCCAACCCCAACACCGCCCGCGATTATCAGATCCTCTCGCTGCCCACTATGATGCTGTTCCGCGGTGGTAAGCCGGTCAAGCAGATCGTCGGAGCGAAGGGAAAAGCGGCTCTTCTGCGCGAACTCGAAGACGTCATCTGACGACGCGACCCGACGACGCGCCGTACGATGCCTGGACCCGGGATTGTCGAAACCTGGTCCGGGTCTGAGACAATCGACCGACGCTCCGGTCGTGCGAAGGTGTATCCCATCGCATGAGTGGGTACCCGCGGGTTGACGGAAGGAAAGGGCTCTCACGCATGCACCGACTTCGTCACGGCGATTCCGGTCCAGCCGTAGCAGAGGTTCGGAGCACCCTGGCAAGCCTCGGGTTCCTACACGCGCACGTCAGTACCGACCACTCGGACGCACGCGAATACTGGAAGGACACCGAGGTCTCCTTCGATCACAGCCTCGACTCAGCGGTTCGCGCGTTCCAGCAGCATCGCGGTCTGCTCGTCGACGGCGTGGTCGGTCCGGCCACCTACCGGGCACTGAAGGAAGCGTCCTACCGGCTCGGCGCGCGCACGCTGATCTACCAGCTGTCCGCGCCGCTGTACGGCGACGACGTGGCCACGTTGCAGCGCAGACTGCAGGACCTCGGTTTCTACGTGCACCGCGTCGACGGCTACTTCGGTCCGCACACCCATGACGCGCTGACCGCTTTCCAGCGCGAGATCGGGCTGTCGGCCGACGGCATCTGCGGTCCGGACACGCTTCGCTCGCTCGACTTGCTCGGCGCCAGGGTGACCGGTGGCAACCCACATCGGATCGCCGAGGAAGAGGTGGTGCACCGGGCGGGTCCACAGCTGACCGGCAAGCGGATCGTCATCGATCCCGGGCTCGGTGGCCCGGACAAGGGATGCGCCGTGCCCACCGAGTACGGCGACGTCTACGAGTCGGAGATCCTGTGGGACCTCGCGAGCCGGCTGGAAGGGCGGATGGCGGCCACGGGGATGGAGACCTTCCTGTCCCGTCCGTGGGGCGCCAACCCCACCGACGTCGAACGCGCGGACACTTCCAACGCGTTCGACGCCGACCTCATGATCTCGCTGCGCTGTGCCACCAACCCGAGTCCGCTGGCCAACGGCGTGGCCGGATTCTATTTCGGCAATTCGCACGGCTCGGTGTCCATGATCGGCCAGGTGCTGGCCGGCTTCATCCAGCGAGAAGTCGTCGCGCGAACCTCCTTGCAGGACTGCCGTACTCACGCGCGCACCTGGGATCTGTTGCGGCTCACCAAAATGCCCACCGTGCAGGTCGACATCGGTTATCTGACGAACGATTACGACGCCTCGGTGCTCACCAACCCGCGCATGCGCGACGTGATCGCCGAAGCCATCCTGATCTCGGTGAAGCGGCTGTACCTGCTCGGCCAGGACGATCAGCCCACCGGCACATATACTTTCGCGGAGCTACTGGCCGAAGAGCTGGCCGCCGCCGACCGGATGTAGTCCCCGTCTTCTCGACAAAGCGAAGCGCCCCGTGCCTTTTCATCTCGGCAGGGGGCGCTTCGAGCGTCTATCTCAGCGCGCCCCGATGCGGGTCGGTGCGGTCATCGATGCCGCCGCGAGCAGCTGATCCAGCGCCCGTTCGACGTCTTCCTTCCAGCCGTGGTCGGAGTCGAGCTCCAAGCGCAGGCGGGGGAAGCGGTGATGCGGGGCCACGATCTCGAAGCCGACGTCCTCCAAGAAGTCGGCGTCGATCATGCAGCTCTCGGGAGAGCATTCGGTCGCGGCGCCCGCCGCGCTCGCACTCTTGATCGGAGCGACGATCCGCTCCAGTAGTGTCATCGAGCCGAATCGCTCGGACAGCGCATGCGTCGGCGGTTCGGTGCGGATGCCGAATGCCTCCAACGCGCGCACGCCGCGCCGCACCAGATCGGCTACCACGGCCTGGATCAAGCGGTGGGCAACGTCGGCATCGTGGTAGGGGAATTCGGCCCGCAGCGTGGTCAGCAGGACCGCGTCCGGGCTTACCGGGGAGGTGGGGAAGAGCGCGGCCCTGGGTACCGCGCTCGGCGGTGCGTAGAGCGCACAGCCGGCCACATTGCCGTCCACGTTCGCTACCTGTCCGCACGAGCCCCACTCGAGCATGACCGTGGACAGCCAGGCTTCCTTCTCGAAGACCGGATCGCTGAAATTTCGCGAATCCTCCGCTACCGCGGGGTCCATCTCCCAGAACACACAACGGCGCGCATGCGCGGGAAGCATTTCCAGTCCGCCGAGGGTTAGTGCTGTGACGCTGGTCGACACCGCTCTGCTCAGCCTCCAGCTGTCCGATTCATCCACGCTCACGTCGCATCAAAGTTCGCTCGCCAGCAAGAATAAGCGATCAACGAGAACCCGCCTCATTCCATGTCGCTGTGCTGTTGGTCAGAAGAACTTGTGTTGCTTCGCCGGGGAGGCGAGGCGCGCTCCACGACCGCGCGAATCCCTGCCGTCACAGTGACGTTTCTGGCCGGGGCCCGCACCTATCGAAACCACAAGTTAAATTTCGTCACTTCTGTCACACATTGGGGGCGTTCTGCTCCATCAGGGCGACGATGCGTTCGAGGTCTTCGACCGACCCGAACTCGACGACGATCTTGCCTTTGCGCTTGCCCATACTCACGAGAACCCGAGTATCGAACGAGCCGGACAGTCGATCGGCCACGGCTTGTAAGCCCGGCATCTCGATCGGCTTGCGCCGCGCCACGGGAGAGGGTGCGGCCGCGTCCTGCTCTCGGTTCGCCAGCATGACGGCTTCCTCGGTAGCCCGGACCGAGAGTCCCTCGGCGACGATCCGGGCGGCGAGCACCTCTTGAGCGTCCGCACCCGCTTCGAGACCGAGCAGTGCTCGCGCGTGCCCGGCGGACAGTACGCCCGCCGCGACCCGGCGCTGCACCGGGATCGGCAACTTCAGTAGACGGATCATATTCGTCACCACTGGGCGAGAGCGGCCGATTCGAGCAGCCAATTCCTCGTGGGTGACGTCGAATTCCTCCAGCAGTTGCTGGTAGGCCGCCGCCTCTTCGAGCGGATTCAGCTGTACCCGGTGGATGTTCTCCAGCAGGGCGTCGCGCAGCATCGACTCGTCCGCGGTCTCCCGGACGATCGCCGGGATGGCCGCCAGGCCCGCTTCCTGACAGGCTCGCCAGCGCCGCTCACCCATGACCAGCTGATAGCGGTCCACACCTGGTTCGGTCCGGCGCACCACGATCGGCTGCATCAGACCGAACTCGCGGATCGAATGCACCAGCTCGGCGAGTGCGTCTTCTTCGAAGACCGTGCGCGGCTGTTTCGGGTTCGGCTCGATCTGGTCCGGCGGGATCTCCCGGTAGACGGCGCCGCCGACCTCGAGTTCCGCGTTGTCGGCGGGATCGGGTAGCCGATGCAGGTAGGTCGAGGGCGGCTGCGGCCCGACCGGATCCAGACCGATGACACTCGCAGCGGCGCTGCTGAGACCCGGTGTGGCCGTCGGTGTCGTCGGGATCAGTGCGGCGAGACCGCGCCCGAGCCCACCCTTCTTCGCCTGACTCATCGGTCTACCGACCCCTTCCTCGTTCCGCCACCAAACCGGACTGTGCCGAGCGTCGACTCGGCTGACCGAGTCACTCCGCCGACTTCGCCGCGGCGGCCTGCGGGACCACCGCGCGGGCCGCCATCTCACGTCCGGCATCCAGGTAGCTCATCGCGCCCCGGGAGCCTGGATCATAATCGAGCACCGTCATGCCGTAACCCGGCGCCTCCGACACCTTCACGCTGCGCGGAATCACCGACCGCAGCACGACATCACCGAAGTGACCGCGGACCTCCTCGGCGACCTGGTCGGCGAGTTTGGTGCGGCCGTCGTACATCGTGAGGATCACGGTCGAGACGTGGAGTTCCGGATTCAGGTGCGCCTGCACCAGACCGATATTGCGAAGCAATTGGCCGACACCCTCCAGCGCGTAGTACTCGCACTGGATCGGGATCAGCACCTCCTTCGCCGCGACGAGGGCGTTCACCGTCAGCAGCCCCAGCGAAGGCGGGCAGTCGATCATCACGTAATCGATGTCGTATCCGGCGATATTCGCCTCCTGAATGGCCGCTTTCAACCGGCCCTCCCGGGCGACCATCGACACGAGTTCGATCTCGGCGCCCGCCAAGTCGATGGTCGCGGGGATGCACAGGAGGCGGTCGCTGTGCGGACTCGTCTGGATCGCGTCCCGAACCGAAACCTCGCCGATGAGCAACTCGTAACTAGAGGGAACACCCGAATGATGTTCGATACCCAGGGCGGTGCTGGCATTGCCCTGTGGATCGAGATCGATCACGAGAACCGTCATCCCTTGATGCGCCAGCGCAGCCGCCAGATTCACGGCGGTGGTCGTCTTCCCGACGCCGCCTTTCTGATTGGCGATGGTGATGATGCGTTGCTCGTGCGGTTTCGGCACAGTCACCTTTCCTGGATGGAGGACCTGACTTGCACGTTGCGCTTCGGCAGCTATCGGGGTCTCGCTGGGGGAGATGTGCCCGAACGGTGTGCTTCCGAATGCTTCCGCGTCGAAATTGCTGGAGTCCAGCATTCCCGGCACGCGCGACGTCGTTTCCCGTGAAACATTCGCCGGACCGCTCGACATAGACAGCTCCTAACCCGAGAACTTCAGGACACGCGCGCGCGACGGGTCGACGTCGTGCCTGCAACAGCCTTTGTCGGATCGAACACGATGCACAACCGGGTTCGCGGCGTCCGATCGACCGAGCGGAGTTTCTCGCCGCTGTGACAACCAGATCCCTCCGTGGCAACAACGCTCACGCCCGACGCCCACTAGCTTGCCAGCACTGAGCGCTTTAAGAAAGCTGAATCGCGGCGACGCGCAATACGACACGCAAAACCGCATCAATTCACACCGACGCGCCCGTTGTTTCACATGAAACATCGCCCGTGCACCGACGTTCCGACCGGTCGACAGCTGTGGGGGACCGCACGTGAGTCGTCGGGATATCGGATAGCTACTCGCGGTGCTGGTTCGGTCGTCCTGCCTCCACGCACCTCGGCCCGCCTCTTCGGACCCGGGACTTCGCATTGCAGATCCTTGTCGCGGAACGCACCGCACCGTAGGCGTCTCCGATCCGCGGCTGTACAAACGAAAGCGTTGTCCGATGGGGTAGTCCATTGCTCGACAGGCGTGGACGTCATGGAGGAAGGAATATCGAACAGGGTCAGCATCAGGTTGATTCAGCACCGGCCCGTGGCAGTGCTCTCGGGCAAGGCGCCAGCTCTGAGATGCCGACCAACGAAGCGCCCCCGCGAGCGGCATGGCTTTCCTGACGGTGCTGTGGGCGAAGTGCCCGGGCCATCCGATCCTCCCCATCCACCAAGCCGGGGACGCCGAAGCTAACTCGCCTTCTGATCGCAAACTGTTCCCCTAAGGCGGATGTTTCACGTGAATCAAGCGATACGGTCACTTCCTGAACGCAGAGCAGCAGCACCCGACCGACGGCGCGCCACCTGTGACTAGTCATCTGGTTGCACCGAACGACGGTTCCCGCTCACGCGATCGCCATCGTTGCGCTATATCCAGCCGACGCCATGCGTCCGGACTGTCGGTCCAGATGCGCAGCAGTTGGACGCCGGGAATCGCGGCCAAGCCGTCGCGCAGCCGGTCGGCCAGCCGGTGTTCGTGCGCGGCGAGGGTTTCCGCGTCGATGGCACAGAGCGCGTCACAGGCGGCGGCCAACGCGGCGGCGCCGAGCACTTTCAGCGACCCGGCTTCGTGCCGACCTCCCGACCCGCACCTACCTCCCGACCCACGCCCGCCGATCTCCCGACCCACGCCAACCTCCGACCCACGTCAACCTCCCGACCCACGCCAACCTCCGACCTGCGTCGCCCTCCGACCCACGCCAACCTCCCGACCCACGTCGCCCCCGACCCGCGCCGCCCTCCTCGACGCCACCCCGCCCCCGACCCGCGCCGCCCTCCCGACGCACCCCGCCCTCCGACGCACGCCGGCCATTGAGTCCCCGCAACGCCGAGGCTTGAGGTAAATCCGGAGCACCGACAGGCGATGGATTCCGCGAGGCCGATCT
>NZ_BAFS01000296.1 GCF_000308415.1 Nocardia asiatica NBRC 100129
GCCCGCGATGTTGTCGAAGTCGGCGGTGACCTGCAAGGTGGTGCCCAGCGCGTCGTTCACCGAACTCGGCAGCAGTGAGCAACTGCCGACCGTCGCAGCCGCGGCGCTGATCATGAGCGCTCTCGCGACGGTCCTCAGCGGAAAGCCCGTGCGGAATTTCATCCCTGGCACCCCTCGATAACTTGGGCGAAGCACAACCAGTTGTCCGGGAACAGCCACGGCAGGCCGACATCGCCGTACGGACCGCTGCCGCCCCAGGAGTTCGCCAGGTAGCGCAGGGTCGGCGGCATGATCGACAGCATCCGATCCAAGTTGTCCTTGTTCTTCTGCAGGCCCTCGGCCATGGTGTTCAGCTGCGCGATGGTCGGGCCGAGCTGATCGTTGTTCTCCGCGCCGATCGCCTCCAGCTGCTTGGTCAGCGTCGCGATGTTGTCCAGCAGCTGGCGCAGCAGCGCCTGACGCTCCATCACCCGGTTGGCGATGGCCTCGCCCTGGGTGATCACCAGCAGGATGCTGTTGCGATTGTCGCCGAGGATCCTGGTGACCCGGTCCAGGTCCTTGAGCAGGCTGTCCACTTCGGCCTTGCGGCTGTCGATCACCTTCGCCAGCGCGCCGACGCTGTCCAGCGCCTGCGCGGTGAGCTGCGGTGACCCGTTCATCTGCTCGTTGATCAAGTTCAGCGAGTCCGACAGCTTCTTGGTGTCGAGCGCCTCGAACTTCGGGGTGCCGAACTGCACCACGTCGGACAGGTTGTACGGAACCGCGGTGTTGGACACCGGAATGCGCTTGCCCTTCAGGCCCGAGCCGTCACCCGGCTCGAGATCGACGTACCTCGCGCCGAGCAGCGTGGCCATCTTGATCGAGGCGCGGGCGTCCGGTCCGAGTTTCACGTCGTCGCTGACGCTCAGCGTGAGCAGCACGTGGCTGCCCTCGAGTTCGGCGCCGACCACCCGGCCGGAGGACACCCCGGCGACGTTCACCTTGTCGCCGACCTTGATGCCCGCGGCCTGCACGAATTCGGCTTTGATCGACTGCTCGCCGACGCCGATCAGTTTGTAGACGCTGGACACCAGCAGCAGCACCACGATGAGGACGCCGCCGACGATGCCCAACCAGAAGTACCGGTTGCTGTTGAACCTGGACCTGAGCTTCGTCATCATGGGCGGCACACCGCCGAATGCGAGGTGCCGCCGATCTGGGAGAACAGACCGCGCGGGAAGAGGACGCCGTAGAGCGAGAGGTCCAGCCCGCACAGGTAGGCGTTGGCGTAACCACCTTCGGAGGTGTGCCTGCCCGCCGCCGACAGCACGTTCGGCAGGTCGATCGCCGCCTGGTCGAGCTTGGCGCCGTTGTCGAGCAACAGCGTCAGCGCCGCGCTGGTGGAGTTCTGCGCGTTGCGCAGGCTCGGCTGGATCTGGTCCATCATGCCGACCAGCGACGTGGTGGCGGTGGCGATCTGCTCGGTCGAGGCGAGCAGCGACTGCCCCTGCTCGTACAACCCGCCGATCAAGGCCCGGGTCTGGGTCACCAGGGTCTCCAATTCATCACCTCGTTTGGCCAACCCCGACATCACGCCCGACAGGTTGGTAATCACATCGGACAGGATCGCGTCCCGGCGTTGGAAGTCGGTGGCCAGCTGAGCGGCCTGCACGATGAACGCGCTCAAGGAAACGCCGTCACCCTGCAACGCCTGGATGAAGGTCTCCGACAGCCGGTTGACCTGTTCGGGCTGCAACACCTGGAACAGCGGCTGGAATCCGTTGAGCAGACCCGACACGTCGAACGACGGCTCGGTCCGATCGATCGGGATCGTGCCGTTGTCCTTCAGCGGCGCCGGGTTCGGCGCCTTGCCCGGAGCCAGCGCCACGTACCGCTGGCCGATCAGGTTCTGGTAGCGGACCAGCGCTTTGGTGTCGTTGTAGATCGTCTGGTCGCGCTGCACCACGAAGGTGACCTTCGCGACCGACTTCTTCAGATTCGCGTCGCGGGCCCGCTCGATCTTCTCGACCTTGCCCACCCGCACGCCCGCCATGCGCACGTCGTCGCCCTCGTGCAGACCGAGCACGTCGGAGAACGTCGCGGAGTAGGTGTAGGTGTCACCGCTGACGATGCGCGCCAGCGTGTTCCACACCACCACCGTGACCAGGACCGACACGATGGCGAAGATGCTGAATCCGATCAGCGGTTTACGAATGCTCATCGTCGGGCACCGTTGTCGGACACCTGCATGGTTCCGCCCTTCAGAATCGAGCTCAGCAGCAGATATTCGGCGGTGGTCGGCTGGCGGCCGAGCAGCGCGGTGATCGCCGAGTCGCCCCGGTAGGAGATCGGCGCGGCCGACGGGGTGCCCTCGGGCGCGGCCGCGGGCGCCGGAGCGGGAGCGGCGGCAGGCGGGAGCAGACCCGGCGGCAGCATCGGGAACAGACCCTCGAGCGGGGTGCCCGCGAACGGCGCGGGCACCCCGCCGGTCGGAGCGGCCGCGGTGGCGCGGTTCGGGTCCGGCGTGGTGACGCCGGGAATCAGCGGCAGACCGGGCATCGGCACCACCGGCGGCAGTCCGGCGGCCGATTCGAGCGCCCGCGGCTTCAGCTGTTCGGGCAGCTCGCCGACGTCCGCGACGGCGGGAGCGGTGAAGCAGCTCGGTCCGGCCATCTCGCCGTAGCGCGGGCAGTCGGCCACGGTGTAGGGACGGTACGGGGTGAGCGTGATGCCGGCGTCCCAGACCTGCTGCTTCTGCGGACCCCAGGTGAACGTGGTGTCCATCCGGCGCATGGTCTCGCTCAGGTTGAGCAAGCTCCTGGTGATCGCGTCCGGGTCGGCGGCGAGAGCGCCGAACATGTCGTTCGTCCCCGCGGTGACCTCGATGCCGACGTTGGGATTACGGGCGAACAGGTCGTTGACCGTGTCGATGGTCCCGCCGGTGCCGGTGATCAGCGAGACCAGCTCGCTGCGGCGGTCGGCGATGGTGCGCGCGGTCTGCACCGAGCTGCCGAGCACGTCGACCAGCTCGGGCGCGGACTGGTTGAGCGCGTTGAACGACGCGGAGAAATCGCCCAGCAGCGCGCCCAGATCGGGAATCGACTCGTCGACGGCCAGCAGCCAGCGGTCCAGCCGCTCGACGGTGGAGCCGGGCATCCGGCCGCTGCCGTCCAGCGCCTGCGACAGGGTGCCGAGCACCCGGCCGAACTGGACCGGATCGATCTTGTCGAGGATGTTGCGCACCGTGGTGAGCGTGTCCTGCAGCGCGATGGTGCCCTTGCTGCGGTCTTCCTCGATGACCGAACCCTCGTGCAGGTACTGGTCGGCGGGACCGTTGAAGACGAGCTCCACGGAGGTGACGGCGAACAGGTTGCTCGGCACGACGCGCGCGGTCACGTTGGCCGGGATGTCACCGGCGAACTCCGGCTTCATCTCGATCCGGACCTTCTGCAGCTCGCCCTTGGCCGCGACGTCGACATTCTTCACCGCGCCGACGAGCACACCGCGGAACTTGACGTCGGCCTGCTCGGGCAGTCCGTCACCGGTGGTGGTCAGGTTCGCGGTGACGTTGATCTTCTCCTGGAAGTAACCCTGGTAGCGCAGCATCAGGAAGCCGAGCACCAGCGCGAAGACGACCAGACCGCACACTCCTGCGATCAGCAGCTGCCGCATGGTGGGCCCGCGCCCACTGGGATCGATGATCATCTGGTGTCTACCCCGAGATTCGGATGCCGGGGTTGACACCCCAGATCGCCAATGTCATGAACAGGTTCGCGAAAACGACCGCGATGATGCACATCTTGATCGCGCGGCCCGCGGCCACGCCGACGCCCTCGGGGCCACCGGAGGCGAAGAAGCCGTAGTAGCACTGGATGAACGTGGTGATCGCGACGAACAGGATCGCCTTGATCAGCGAATAGATGACGTCGGTCGGGATGAGGAACTGATAGAAGTAATGCTGGTAGGTGCCTGCGGCGGTGCCGCCGATCAGCTGGACGGTGACCGCGCAGGAGACGTAGGCCATCGTCAGGCCGAGGCAGTAGAGCGGGATGATGGCCACCATCGCCGCGAACATCCTGGTGCTGATCAGATAGGGCAGCGGCCGGATGGCGATGGACTCCAGCGCGTCGATCTCCTCGGAGATGCGCATGGCGCCCAGCTGCGCGGTGAACCGGCAGCCCGCCTGGGCGGCGAAAGCCAGCGTCGCGAGCAGCGGGCCGAGTTCACGGGTTGTCGCGAACGCCGAGATGGCACCGGTGATCGGGCTCAGGCCGAGCAGATTCAGCGAGTTGTAGCCCTGGATGCCGACCGTCATGCCGCCGAACGCGCTCAGGATGAGGACGACGCCGATGGTGCCGCCGCCGACGACGAGATTGCCGTTGCCCCAGGTGACGTCCGAGAGCAGGCGCCAAACTTCTTTGGGGTAGTGCTTGAGCGCCAGCGGAATGGAGCCGATCGAGCGCAGCAGGAAGAACACCTGGTGGCCGAGCCTGGCGAGCAGATCGACCGGCGCCTGCGCGGATTTCCGGAACGTCCGGAGCGGCCGCAGCAGCGGCGGAACATAGGTTGATGACACCGGCTCAAACCACCTGTGACGGGAATAGTGCGTTGTAAACCTGGGTGATGATGAGGTTCACCCCGAACAGCATGATGGCGGAGCTCACCACCGCGGAATTCACCGAGTTCGCCACACCGCCCGGACCACCGCGGGTGTTCAATCCGGTATCGCAGGCGATGATTGCCGCGAGCAGACCGAAAATCAGCGATTTCGCCAGCGCGACAAGAAGGTCGGTGGTCACGGCGAACGACGAGAAGGTGCCGACGTAGGAACCCGGCGTACCGTTCTGCGCGAAGATATTGAAGATGTAGCCGGTCAGGAAGCCGACGAAGACGACGAAGCCGCACAGCAGCACACTCACCAGCATCGCGGCGCCGAGGCGCGGTGCGACCAGCCTGCGCAGCGGGTCGACGCCCATGACCTTCATCGCGTCGATCTCCTCGCGGATGGTTCGCGAGCCGAGGTCGGCGCAGACGGCCGAACCCACCGCGCCCGCGATCATCAGCGAGGTGACCAGAGGGGCGCCCTGCTGGATGATGCCGAGGCCGTTGGCCGCGCCGATGAACGAGGTGGCGCCGACCTGGCCTGCCACCGAGCCGACCTGGATGGAGACGATCACGCCGATGGGGATGGCGACCAGCAGCGTCGGCGCCGCCGAGACGCTGGCCATGAACGCGCATTGCCGGACGAACTCGCCGAACGGAAAGCGCCTGCGGAAAATCGAGACGAACAGTTCGGCGACGGCCGCGAAGCCCATCGTGATCTGCCTGCCGAAGGTCTCCAGCGAACGCTTGGGATGATCTTGCCAGTAAGACCTCGTCCAATCGGCCGCATCACTGAACCGTGACCCTGAAGGTGGACTCTCGGTCGACTGCACTGGCTAACCCTCCTCGACGCCGGTTGCCTACCCCGGCGACTCGTTTGCTTGACGCACCTTACTACGGAGTAGTGCAGAACACACCACCGACTTGTGATCGCAGTCATAGATGTCGCTCACCGTCTCCGGAATTGCGGCGAAACATTGGGAACCACCCCAAAGGCAGCGACCTCACCTCTGGCACAAGCTACAGCCCCAGCTGCGCGAATCCCGGATCCACCCCGGGGGTTCGGCGAATTAGTTTGGAAAAATCTCATAGAAAATCGGATTTGTTTCCGAGGACCAAGACAACGTCTCCTTACTATCACCCGGACACTAATGAACACGAGATTTTCACAATTGTGATAGCGGAATGCTATTGAGCCGTAAGATACGTTTGATCACAGATGTATGAAACAGGGTTGAAGCGCGGAGCAGTGGGGACAACCCGGTAGTAGGTGACGCGCCCGAGGTCGTTTACTGACACGATGGGTGCGACAGATTGATATCGTGCGGGCTTCCGACGTCTGGAGGGACATGTTCAGCAAACTCGCCAAGGTGGCCAACGCCGCCTTCGCCGTCGCCCTGGGCGCGGCGCTGCTCGGCACGGGCGCAGGGGCCGCTAACGCCCAACCGGGCCCGCCGGTGTTGGGCGGTGGATCCGGCATCATCATCGACAACCAGTTCGAGTGCACGGTCACAACTGTCGGCCACGACAACGCGGGACGTCTGGTCGGACTGACCGCGGGGCACTGCGGCGACCCGGGCGCACAGGTCTACGCCGAGGCCGATCGGGGCGCGGGCGTGATCGGCCGGTTCGCCTACTCCAACCATGACCTCGACTACGCCGTCATCCAGTTCGATCCGGGCAAGATCACCCCGGTCAACCGGGTCGGCAATGTCACCATCACGGGAATCGGCGGACCGGCCACCTTCCCGCAGATCGTGTGCAAGGAAGGGCGGACCACCGGCAACACCTGCGGTATCGCCTGGGGCGACGTCTTCAGGACGAACGTCGAGACCTGGAGCCAGATGTGCGTGGTGGAAGGTGACTCCGGTGCGCCGGTCGTCGTCGGCAGCACACTGGTGGGCATGGTGAACGCCTACCTGGCGATCGCTTGCTTCGGTCCCGAGGTCGGTACCAGCTTGAGCGCGATCATGGCCGACGTCAACGCACGCGGCGGCATCGGCGCGGGTTACGTCCCGATCTGACCGGACATCATCCGACAGGCGGCCCGAACGGACAGCGATCCGTTCGGGCCGCTCATTTTTCGCTCGATGCCGGGGCGAGCGCCGGACCCGCGACCGCGCACTGCGGCATGCAATCCACGTTGTCCAAGGTGGCCGGGCGCCGCTGAGGTCGCAGCAGCACGGCGGCGAGCGCCGCGCCGAGCACCAGCAGTCCCACGCACAGCCACATCGCGGTGGCGAAACCCTCGTCGAAGGCGGCCGGATCGCCCAGCGCGCCCGAGATGCCCGCGAGGCCGGGCAGCGCGGCCACCGCGAGCAGTTGCGCGGTGCGCGCGACGGCGTTGTTCACCCCCGAGGCGATGCCCGCCTCGCCGGCGGGGACCGCGCCCAGCACCGCACCGGTGAGGGGAGCCACCAGCACCGCGAGACCGAGCCCGAAGACCAGGACACCGGGCAGCACGTCGATCAGGTAGGTGGTGTCGGGTCCGATGCGCAGCAACAGCACCAGGCCCGCTGCCGCGAACAAGGGACCGGCGGTCATCGGGATGCGCGGGCCGTGCACCTGCGCCCACCGGCCGGCGGGAGCCGACAGCAGCAGCATGATCAGCGTGACCGGCACGGTCGCGACACCGGACATCAGCGGCGAGTACCCCGCCACCAATTGCAGCTCCAGCACCAGTAGGAAGAACACGCCACCGAGCGCGGCGTAGACGGCGAACGTCACGAGATTCGCCGCGGTGAACACACGCGAGCCGAACAGCGATGGCGGCACCAATGGATGGTCGCCGCGCAACTCGATCAGGACGAACGCCCCCAGCAGGCCGACACCGGCCACGATGAGCAAAGGCATGGTGTCGATCAATCCGAGGGTCAGCGCACCGAGCGCCAGCGCCACCACCAGCGCGCCGGGCACGTCGAGCCGCGTCGCCGCGTTCGGATCGCGGCTCTCGGGCACATGCCGCAGCGCGACCAGCACGACGACCACCGCCAGCGGCACATTGAGGAAGAAGATGGCCCGCCACCCCGCGAGCTCGATGAGCCAGCCTCCGAGAAACGGGCCGAGCGCGCCCGCGACGCCGCCGAAGCCCGACCACAGGCCGATCGCCGCGCCCTGATCGCGCTGATCGATGGACGAGGAGATCAGGGCCAGGCTGCCCGGCGTGAGCATCGCGCCCGCGACGCCCTGCAGGATCCGCGCGGCCACCAGCATCTCGATGGTCGTCGCGGCCCCGCACAGCACCGAAGCGATCGCGAAAGCGACGGTTCCGCACACGAAGACCCGGCGACGCCCGAGCTTGTCGCCGAGCGAGCCGCCCAGCAGGATGAACGAGGCCAAAGTCAAGGTGTAGCCGTTCAAGGTCCACTGCAGACCGGCCACATCCGTCTCCAGCGACTCCCCGATGCGTGGCAGCGCGATGTTCACCACCGTCGCGTCGAGCGAGGCCACCGACGATCCGAGAATCGTGGCGACCAGGATCCAGCGACCGGTACCGGACCGCAACCGGGGAAGCTCGGTGGTGCTCACCGACCCAACCTAGCGCTCCGGCCGGTCACGGCACGGCCGTCACCGGGAAGCGCCGGTCAGAGTTCCTGGACGCAGACGACGAAACGGCGCTTGTCGTAGACGTACCCGGTGCCGCTGCCGCACACGCTGACGTCATCGGCGTTCTCCACGCGCTTCACCACCTTGACGCCCTTCGCGGGCGCGGTGCCGGTGCAGTCGATGCGCTTGGGGTCGTCACCGCCGACGTCCATGCAGCCGCCGACCACCCAGTCGATGTCCAGGCACAGCGCGCCCTGTTCGATGCCGTTGATGGTCTCGGCGTAGTAGTTGTCGGCATCGCTGCTGCACTGCGAGCTCTTCGACTTCTTGTCGATCACCTTGTAGTTCGACTCGCGGCTGCCGCACGACGCCTTCTCGATGGTGGCGTTGGTGGTGGTGCCGCCGAGTTTCACGCAGTCGTTGATGGCCGCGTCGAAATCGGTGCTGCCGCTCGGCTTGCTCGTGGTCGGCTTGCCGGTGCTCGGCGTCGGCCTGCCCGAGGACGGCTTCGGGGTGCTGGTCACGACCGCGTCGATCGTCCCGTTGTCCACCGCGGGTTGCGCGGTGCCGCTGATCGTGGAACTGCACCCGACCAGCGACAGCCCCGCCGCAACGGCGAGCCCGGCGAGGGCGAGACGACCCCAGGGCAGTTGACGAGACACGTACAGTCCTCCCGAGCTGTAACGCCGGCGAACTCACGCCCCCGTAAACCGAAGTTGCCATGGCTGTGCTTGAAATACCACGCCATGAATACACCATCGACCGAGCGCCCGTCGAGCCGAAGCCGGAAACGACGCGCGGCCAACCTGTCTGGGTATGGTGGGATTTCTGGTTCGAGAGGAGTTCCCGGTGAAGCTGATCAGCGCAATCGTCTGCTCGACCGCCGCGATCGGAGGCTCCCTCGTCTTCCCGGGAGTGGCCGGCGCCACCGACGTGCACTGCCGCTCCGAACACGGGACCGACGTCACCGTCATCGATGGGGAGACGGCCTGCCGCGCGGCGACCGACAGCTACGGCCGAGCCGGGGCCACCGGCATCGATGGGGTGGGCTACGCCAACGCGACGCTCGGCGCGACGGCCATCGGCATCGGCGCGGCGGGCGGTGTCGGCGCGAGCGAGGGCGCGGGCGGAATGCCCGTGGCGGTCGGCTTCGGCCCCGACGCCGTCGCGCTGACCTCGATCGACGACGATCCGCAGGCGCGGACCTTCGCGGTCTCGATCGCGTTCGAAGGATCGCGAGCCGGAGTGGAGACCGCCGAACAGGCGGTCGTGTGCTTGGGCGCGGCGGCCTTCGCCTGGAACGCGGCCACCGGCGACGCGTGCCTCGCCACGCCTTTTGGACTCTGGCAGACCGACTGAGCGGTTACCCTGGTTGACCAGCCCGGCTAACGGCGGTCAGGAGGTGACCCCCATGGTTTCGGCAATGGCGGCGGACGACTTCGAGCCCGCCGATTCGGCATGCGAGAAACCGGCGGCACCGCGCGAGATGCTGGTCGACCCGCGTTTCATCCGGCTGGCCGATCAGTTCTTCGGCCTGTTCGCCCAGCCCGCGCGCGGCGGCGGCGCGCTGGCGGTCTATCTCGACGGCCGACCGGTGGTCGACATCTGGGCCGGTTGGGCGGACAAGGAGCGCCGCTGGAACGGCGACACCGTCGCACTCACCTTCTCCACCGGTAAGGGCGTGGCCGCGACCGTCGTGCACCGCCTGGCCGAACGCGGGCTGATCGGCTACGACACGCCGGTCGGCGAGTACTGGCCGGAGTTCGCCGCGCACGGCAAAGAGGACATCACGGTGCGCGACGTGCTCTCGCATCGCGCCGGGTTGCACCGGGTGCGCGGCCTCGTTCCCGGCCGGGAAGGCATCCTGAACTACGACGCGGTGGTGCGGGCGCTGGCCGACAGCCCGCCGGACCCGCGCCGCATCCGCACCTCCGGCTACCACGCGATCACCTTCGGCTGGCTGGTTGCGGAGATCGTGCAGCGGGCCACCGGCGCGCCGTTCACCGAGGTGTTGCGCACCGAGATCGCGGAGCCGCTCGGCCTGGACGAATACTGGTTCCGCGTCCCGGAATCGCAGCGGCATCGGATCGCCAAGATCTTCCGTCCGCTCGGCCCACCGGGAATCCGCTGGAACACCGCCTCCTCGGTGCTGTCCTGGGTGCGGCCGGTGCGCGGGCTCGCCGAGGCGGGCATGCCGGAGAGCTTCGACGAGCTGGTCCGCGACCCCCGGGTGCACGACGCGGTGATGCCCGGCTGGAACGGCGTGTTCACGGCCCGCGCGCTGGCGCGGATGTACGGCGCGCTGGCCAACCACGGGGTGGTCTACGCGGGCCCATCGGGCCGAGGCGGGCACGGTGCCGGCGCGAGTGGATCGGAGCGTCTCGTGCGGTTGCTGCGGCCGGAGACGATCGCGACGATCAGCCAGGTGCAGCCTGCCCACAGCCGCGACTACGTGCTCGGCGTGCCGATCCGCTTCACGCTCGGCTATCACCGCCCGGTCCTTATGTCCAAGCAGCAACCGCGCAACGCGTTCGGTCATTACGGTGTCGGAGGCTCCGGCGCGTACGCCGACCTGGATCTCGGCATGTCGATCGCCTTCGTCACCAACGGGCTCGGCAGCATGGTGACCGCACTCGGCGACGCCAGGTTGGCGCGCCTGGCCGCGACCACGCAGACCACGGTGCGCAAGCACAAGCAGATCGACCACTAGAACGGTCCGGCGAGACCCGCTCGCGGCATGCGATTCAGCCCCTTCCATCAGTGAGCTTCGTCACTAACAGGTTTGCGGTGAACCATCTTTCGCCTATCCACCGACTATCGGCCCGCAGTCGCGCGACCCTCCTGACCGGGCCATTTCGCCGCACCGATACCCGTCGAGGTCAATTGTGACTCATGACACAACCTTCTCCGGTGACTGATCAATCCGAAACGCCACTGGCCGCATCCCGCCCAGAAACGGTAGGAAGGGACGACGGGTCGGGCCGTCAATCCCTGTGGGGCGCTCTTCTGGCTCCGCGCTGAAATGAAAATCTCGCTACGCGCGGATACGCGCGTGCGCGCGAGAGATGGAATGGACGAGAAACCTATGCATGCCGCTTTGCACACCGCGTCGTTGCCTGCTCACCGCAAGGGAGCTCGGCTAGCCCGCCGGTTGCGCGAGGGCGTCCTGCTGTCCGCCGCTATCGCGGCGGCCGGTGTCATGCTCGTCGCGCCCGCGCAGGCCGAACCGATCCCTGGTATCGACACCGGGTCGGCCGCCGCGGCCACCGAGCCCGCACCGCAGGCGAACTTCGCCCCGCCCTCGATCAACATCGCCGACGGCGAGGTCGTGGGCATCGCGCAGCCGATCATCATCACCTTCAAGGAACCGGTGACCGATCACGCCACCGCCGAGCAGGCCATCAAGATCACTTCGTCGAAGCCCGCCCCCGGGCACTTCTACTGGCGCGGTGACAAGCAGGTGCGCTGGCGTCCGGACGACTTCTGGCCGGACAACACCGACGTGCAGGTGCAGGCGGGCGGCACCACCAGCTCGTTCCGCATCGGCGACGCGTTCGTCTCGACCGCCGACGACCAGACCCACACCATCACCGTCACCCGCAACGGCGAGGTGGTGCGCGAGATGCCCACCTCGATGGGCAAGCCGAAGCACGAGACGCCGAACGGCACCTACATCGTCGGTGAGCAGCAGCGCAAGATGGTCATGGACTCCTCCACCTACGGCGTGCCGATCACCGACCCGGAGGGTTACAAGCTCGAGGTCGAGTACGCCACCCGGATCTCCAACAGCGGCATCTTCGTGCACGCCGCCCCGTGGTCGGTCGCCCAGCAGGGCGTCTCCAACGCCAGCCACGGCTGCCTGAACGTCAGCACCGAAGACGGCAAGTGGTTCTTCGAGAACGCGCGCCGCGGCGACCCGGTGATCGTGCAGAACACCCAGGGCGGCACGCTCAGCGCCAGCGACGGCCTGGGCGACTGGAACTGAGAGCGGAATGTGCCTGGGCGGCCCTCGCGGGACCGCCCAGGCACTGGCATTACCAGATCTTCACGCGCTCAGCGGGTTCCAGGTACAACGCGTCACCGGGCCGGACGTCGAACGCCTCGTGGAAGCTGTCGATATTGCGCACGACCGCGTTGCAGCGGAACTCCGCCGGGGAGTGCGGGTCGGTGGCGAGCCGGCGGATCGCCTCCTCCACACGAGCTTTCGTGCGCCACACCTGCGCCCAGCCGTAGAACACCCGTTGCAGCCCGGTGAGCCCGTCGATCTCCGGCGCCGCGGCGCCGTCCAGCGATATCTTGTACGCCTCCAGCGCGATGGAGAGGCCACCGAGGTCACCGATGTTCTCGCCGATGGTGAACTGACCGTTCACCGTGTGCTCGTCCGGCAGTTCCTTGGGTGAGAGCACGTCGTACTGATCGATCAGCGCCTTTGTCCGCTTGCCGAATTCGGCGCGGTCCTCGTCGGTCCACCAGTCCACCATGTTGCCGTCGCCGTCGTACTTCGCGCCCTGGTCGTCGAAGCCGTGCCCGATCTCGTGACCGATCACCGCGCCGATGCCGCCGTAGTTGGCCGCGTCGTCGGCGTTCATGTCGAAGAACGGCGGCCGGAGGATCGCGGCCGGGAAGACGATCTCGTTCATGCCCGGGTTGTAGTAGGCGTTCACCGTCTGCGGAGTCATGAACCACTCGTCCCGGTCCACCGGACCACCGAGCTTGTTCATTTCCCGATCGTGTTCGGCCGCATAGCCTCTGCGGTAGTTTCCGACCAGGTCGGCCGGGTCGATCACCACGCGCGAGTAGTCCCGCCACTTGTCCGGGTAGCCGATCTTCGGGGTGAACTTCTCCAGCTTGGCCAGCGCGGCGATCCTGGTGCCCTGGCCCATCCACTCCAGCTCGGCGATATTGCGGCGGTATGCCTCTTGCAGGTTGGCCACCAATTCGACCATCCGGTCCTTGGCCTCCGGCGGAAAGTGCTCGGCCACATACAGTTTGCCGACCGCCTCGCCGAGCAGATCCTGCACCAGCGTGACGCCGCGCTTCCAGCGTTCCCGGTTCTCCTCGGCGCCGGTGAGCGTGCGGCCGTAGAAGTCGAAGTTCTCCTCGACCACCGCCTCGGTCAGGTAGGGCGCCCGCGAGCGCAGCACCCGCCAAGCCGCCCACGCCTGCCAGTCCGCGAGCGGCTCCTCGGCCCAGAGCTGCGCGAAGGTGCGCAGATAATCCGGCTGGCGGATCACCAGCTCGGCGAACAGCTCGGGCCCCGCGCGGTCGACGCCGTCGGCCAGCGCGGAAGCCCACGCGGTCCAATCGAACTCGGGATTGTCCGCGATCAAGGCGTCGAACGCGACCAGGTTGTACCTGAGTTCGGCGTCGCGGCGGCGCACCACGTCCCAATGCCCCTCGGCCAGTTTCCGCTCCAGCGCGAAGACGCGGTCGCCGACGGTGTCGAGGTCCTCCGGCAGCAGCCCGGCCACCCGCTGGTCGGCGGCGGCCAGGGCGAACATGCGGTTGACGTGCGCGATGTACTTCGCCCGGATCTCGGCGAACTCGTCCTGCCGGTAGTACGACTCGTCGGGCAGGCCGATGCCGGACTGGGTGGCGTGCACCAGATAGCGATTGGAGTCCTTGTCGTCGGTGTCGACGAAGACGGCGACGGCGCCGCCGACGCCGGTGCGCTGCAACCGGCCGAGCAGCGCGGCGAACGCCTTCTTGTCGCCGACCTCGGCGATAGCGGCGAGCTCCGAGGCGATCGGCGCGAGCCCCGCGGCGGCCACCGCCTCGGTGTCCATGAAACTGGAGTACAGGTCGCCGATCTTGCGGGCGTCGCTGCCGGGCACGGCGTCGGCGCCGGCGGCGTTCTGGATGATCGCCTTGACGTCCAACTCCGCCTGGTCGTACAGCGCGCGGAAGGCGCCGTCCACGGCCCGGTCGGCCGGAATCCGATGCTCAGCCAGCCATTTGCCGTTGACGTGCGCGAACAGGTCGTCCTGCACTCGCACGCTCTGGTCGAGGTGGGACAGGTCTATACCGGATGGTCGAGTCGGTTCGGAAGTCACGGTCTCCAGTATGCCGATACCCACCCGCGTAGGCCCCCCGACCAGGGCGCCCGAGCAGGGAAATCAGGCGGGCGACACGACGCGGTCGAATTCGCCGTCCTGCGCGCCGAGCAGGAACGCGTCCCACTCCTCCGGGGTGTAGAGGAGAGTGATCGCGCCGTGGCGCAGTGCGGTGTGACCGTCGGCGGTGGTGTGCGCGCGCAGGTCGCCAGGTGATCGCTCATTGGTGCGCAGGGCGTCGAGGAACGCGGCCCATTCGGCCGCGGTGACGGTGATGACGGGCTCTTCGACGGGGCGGTCGGCCGGGTTGCGGCGATACTTGCTGTCACGGATGAGCACCGCCGAACCCTCGAACCGAACCTCGACGCACTGATTGCCGTTGTTCGATCTGGTCGATGTGAACCAGCCGGTGCGTACCGGCCGTGCGGTGGTGGCCATGCGCAGGATTTTACACGCGGGAATACCGTCTGATCAGGGCCAACGACTCCATCCGTGAGAGCGACTGCCGCACCGCGCGCTGGTATGCGAAGCGTAGATCACGGACCAGTTCCGGATCTTCGACGGCACCGCCGAACACCGCGCTCTCCACCCAGCCGAAGGTGGGCAGCTGCTCGCCGGTGAAGTCGATGAGGTGGAAGCTCGACCCGCCGAGCACCGCGCCCGCGCTGGCGGTGAACGGGATGACGCGCACCTCGACGGTGTCCAATTCCTCGATCAGATCCGCCAGATACTCCAGTTGCCCGCGCAGTACTTCCGGGCCTCCGGTCTGCTGCAGCAGGGTGCCTTCGCCGAACACCGCCGTCAGCTCGACCGGATCCGCGCCCCGTAACCGCTCTTGGCGTCGCATCCGGATCGCCACCAACTGCTCGACCTGGACCGGGCGGATCATCACGTCGGCGCTGATCAAGGCGCGAGCGTAGTCCTCGGTCTGCAACAACCCGGGCACGACGAGGCTGTCGTAGCTGCGAATGCTCTGCGCGCCGTATTCCATGCCGTACAGACGCTGCAACTCCGGCCCGATCAGCGCGGAGGACTTGGTCCACCAGCCGCGCTGCTTGCTGGCCTCCAGCAGGGCCAGCAGCTCGGCGCGTTCCTCGGCTTCCACCTCGAGGAGTTCGAGCACCGGGCCGATGGTCTTGCTGGTGAGTACCCGCCTGCCCTTCTCGACATGGGACCAGTTGGCCGGGGTGAAACCCACCCGCCGCGCGAAGCCCGCGGAGTCGAACCCGCGCTGTTCGCGCAGTTCACGCAGCCGAAGCACCAATTCCCAGCGGGCAACGGTGGGCGAGACGGGTGCCATATGTGGGGATGCTACGCCCACTCGGACGCGCCCCTCGTTGACTATTGTCAAGCGACTTGGCCGGGTCTACTGTCGTGAACCAGCGATCGTTTCTCCCGAGCACGCTCCACCGCAGCGAGGCGAGGTTGTCATGAGTACATCGCGCATCGAATCAGGCAGGCAGCTCGCGTCCACGGACTTCCCGGCGATCCAGGACGCGTTCGCTCGCTGTCGCCGCTACCGCGAGGACAACAAGCTGTACGCCCTCGTCGACCCGATCCTCGGTCGCATCATGCTGGAAGTCGGCGCGGTCGGCGCGGTCGTGATGCCCGCCGCGTTCGGCCGCCGCGTTCGCGATCGGTTGGCGGCCGGGCCCGAGTCCCGGCCGGGACCGGTCATCGCGCATCCGCGTGCGGATCGCTGGACGTTCCTGACCGGCCCGACCGACAACTCCTATCTGGACACCGGACTGTTCGCCGATCTGTTCCGGGTCTGCGCCTCGATCGCACTGCCGGGCAGCCACATCGTGCTGCCCTCGCCCACCGACGAGCACGGCGGCTACCGAACCTGGGTCGCGGCGCCCGACGGTGACTTCCGCCGCGAGTTCGCCGAGGTGATCGCCGCGACCCGGGCGTGCGCCGCGGCTACCGGGGTGTCGGCGCGGGCGGCGGAGTGAGCGTGACGCTGTACCTGTCCTGCAGCTTCTGATTCCACTCCCGCTCGCACTGCTCGATCTTGGACTGGTCGTTGCCCGCCTTGTTCACGCAGTCCACGAAGTCCTTGCCGCCCGAGTCGACGAAGAAGCTGTAACCGACGATGGTGAGCAGCACGGCGCCCACGATGCCCAGCACGCCCAACACCACGCCGGTGATCGCCATGCCCATGCCGCCCGCGGTGCCCGAACGGGCCTTGACCACCGCGATGATGCCGAGAATGACGGCGAAGATGCCGCAGAGATAACCGCCGACGATGGTCCAGAAGAACAGCAGGGCGAGGATGCCGAGCACCAGCGCGGTGATCGCCAGCCCGCGGCCTTTCGGCGATTCCTGCCAGTACGCGGGCTGGCCAGGGTACTGGCCGCCCGGGGGCGGCGGGTATTGCCCCGGCGGCGGGTACTGGCCGGGCGGCGGGGGCGGGTATTGCGACATGGACTTCCTCTCCCTCGATGCCTCGCGATGCTCGGTCCGGACGAGGTCCGAGGTGCACGCGGTCGCCTACTGATCGCGATCCCTACGGACGGATGTTAATGCGAACCGGCTACTGGGCGCCCAGTCGTGCGTGCATCTCCCATACCAGTATTTCCGAAGGCCGCCGCGCCACCACGCGTTGGCCACCCGACCTGGTCAAACGCACCGCGTCGCCCTCGTAGAGCGGGCCGACGCCCTCCATGTCCACTTCTCCGCGCGCCACGAACAAGTGCAGGTAGGGCGCGTCGGGTAGGTCGATCGCCTGCTCGGCGCCCGGCTCCGCGCTCGTCATGCGCGCCACGTGCAGCGCCGAGTGGCTGCTGTTGATGGCGATGGCGGTGCGATCGCGGTAGCGGGGCAGGCCGGAGGCGACCGCCACCAGGCCGCCCGCGGCCAGTTCGTCATCGATTTCGAGCTGCTGGTAGCCGGGGGCCAGGCCCGGCTCGTCGGGCACGACCCACATCTGCACGAAATGCACGGGCTCGTCGTGTTCGGGAACCCGGCCGTCCAACCGCCACGAGTCGTTCTTCTCCGAATGCAGGATGCCGGTGCCCGCGCTCATCCGCTGGGCCAGCCCGGGATAGATGACACCGCTGTGCCCGAGCGAATCCTGGTGCACCAGGCTGCCGCCGAGCACCCAGGTGACGATCTCCATGTCCCGATGCGGGTGGGTGTCGAAACCCTGCCCCGGGGAGACGACGTCTTCGTTGTTGACCAGCAGCAGGCCGTGGTGGGTGTTCTCGGGATCGTAATGTTCCCCGAAGGAGAACGAGTGCTTCGAATCCAGCCAGGAGACCCGCGTCTTCATGCGGTCGCCGCCACGGTGGACATCGATGTGTGGTGTCGTGAGTGTGGACATCATGGTCCTCCTCTCGGGACCGTGCACCGATCGCCATTCAGGGTAGGAGCACTTCCACCGCGGTACTCCACATTCCTAGTAAATTGTGCCGCACTCGGCATTTTACGCGAGCGACCGGAAGGTGAACGGGAGGCGAGCAGAACCAACCGGTACGTCGAAACGTCGGGTCACCTCGTCGGATATCGCGGTCCGGTCCCGATTGCCAAGCGTGCCAACGACAACCGGAGGTAACGACGTGCTTGACCCCGACGACCTCGCCCGGATCGAGCAGCAACTCCGCAGCGAAGCCCGTCGCGACGGCATCGCCCATTTCGTGATCGGCGTCGCCGTGTTCCGCGACGGGCGACTTCTGGTCGTGCGCCGGGTCGCCGACGACTATCACGGCGGTATGTACGAACTGCCCGGCGGGGGCGTCGAATCGGGAGAGACATTCGCCGAGTGCGTGGAGCGGGAATTGCTGGAGGAAACGGGCCTGCGGCTCCGCGCCGTCACCGACTTCCTCGGCGGGTTCGATTACGCCACCCGAACCAAGTCGAAAGTGCGGAAGTACTGCTTCGTCGTGGAGGCGGAGCCGGGTGAGGTCGCGCTCGCGCCAGGGGAGCACGACGCCTGCGCGTGGATCGACGCGAGCGCGCTCCACGCGCTGCCGATGGCGCCCGACATGCGCGAGGCGGTGAGCGTGCTCGTCGACCGGGTGTGACGCGCCCGTTGCGAGGTTCGCTGCCGTAGCCCGAGCGTGCGGCGTCGTCGCCGAACGCAGGTACGCTCACGGACGTGTCGACTGGTCACGCCGAAGGCCGCACTCCCGCAGAACATCGGCCGGTTGGACTTCGTGTCACGCTTCGGCAGAGTCCGGGCGTGTCGCGGCTGGCCGTGGTGCGTTTCGCGGGGCAATTCGGGGACGGGATGTTCCAGGCGGCGCTGTCGGGCGCGATCCTGTTCAACCCCGAGCGGCAGACCGACCCGTTGGCCATCGCGGCGGGCTTCGCGGTGCTGCTGCTGCCGTATTCGCTGATCGGACCGTACGCGGGTGCGCTGCTGGACCGGTGGGACCGGCGCGGCGTGCTGCTGGCGGCCAATGTGGTGCGTGCCGTCGTGATCGCGCTGGTGAGCGCGGGACTGCTGGCCGGGGTGGGCGAGACGC
>NZ_BAFS01000295.1 GCF_000308415.1 Nocardia asiatica NBRC 100129
CGAGCAGCTGGTCGAGGGTGGCCTGCAAGCCCGGGGCCTGGTCGGCGAGCAGGCCGGTCATCTGGGTCACCCGGTTGCTGAAGTCGCGCACCGACTGGTCGTTCTCGGCCAGCATGGTGGTGAGGTCGTTCAGCTTGATGATGATGCTGGAGACCGCGTCCTTGTTGTCCACGCCGACCTTCAGCGCGCTGGACAGCGCGTTGAGGGTGTCGCGGATCTTCTCGCCGTTGCCGTTGAGCATCGGGTAGAGCACCCGGCCCGACAGCGGGCCGACGCCCTCCTGGCCCGGCTCCGGCTTCAGCGCGGCGGCGAACTGATCGATGGTCTTGATCATCGTGTCCAGTTCGACCGGCGTCCTGGTGCGGGCCTTGGGCAGGTGCGCGCCGTCGGACAAGCTCGCGCCGCCGGTGTAGACCGGCGTCAGCTCGATGTGCCGGTCGGTCACGATGGACGGCGAGACGATCGCGGCGATCGCGTCCTTCGGGATCTTCACGTCCTTGTCGATGGACATGTGCACCTCGACGAGGGTCCCCTTGGGCACGATCTTGTCGACCTTGCCGACATCGAGCCCGAGCACCGTGATCGGATTGCCCTCGTAGAT
>NZ_BAFS01000294.1 GCF_000308415.1 Nocardia asiatica NBRC 100129
ATCGTCGGTTTCCTCAACCCGGACCAGTCGAACCTGGTGTACCTGGTCTACGGCATGGCGATTCTCGCGCTGCCGTTCGCGATCCTGATCGAGCTGATCATCGGCAGGCAGTGGAAGCTGCTGGCCGGTTACGCCGCGGCCGGGATCGTCGCCGGACTGCTGCTGTCCATCACCGGCACCGGACTGTCCGCGCCGAAATGGCATCTGCAGGTGCCGGATCGGTTGGACACTTTCCTGTCCCAGTTCCTGGACGACCCGCGCTGGATCGCGATGATCGCCGCGATGCTCACGGTCGCCAGCCCGTGGCTGCCCGTCCGCCCGCGCCGCTGGCTGTGGTTCCTGCTGCTCGCGTTCGCTCCGATCCACCTCGTGGTCAGCACCGTGGTTCCCGCTCGCGCGATGTTCGGCCTCGCGGTGGGGTGGCTGGTCGGGGCGGTGATCGTGCTTGTGGTGGGCACGCCCGCGCTGGAGGTCCCGCTCGACGCCGCCGCCCGGTTGCTGGCCAGACGCGGTCACACGGTCACCGGTTTCACCGTGGTGCATCCCGCCGGCCGGGGGCCGCTGGTGCTCGCCGCCGCCACCGAAGGGCCCGAACGCGAGCTGATCATCGAGATGTTCGGCAAGAACCAGCGCAGTTTCGGCGCGCTGCGGCAGTTGTGGCGCTGGCTCACGTTCCGCTCCAGCGAGACCGCGGCCATGCACGGTTCCATGCACCGCGCGGTCGAGCATCGCGCGCTCATGACGATCGCCGTCGCCGACCTCGGGCTCGGCAGCTGCGCTCCCGTCGCGGTCGCCGGACTCTCTCGTGGCTGGATGTTGTACGCGCGCACCCAGCCCTGCGGTACGGCGATCACCGACCAGTCCGCCGATGTGCTGCCCGGGGTGTGGCGCGCACTCGACACCTTGCACCAGAAGCAGATCTCGCACGGCGACCTGCGCCCGGCCGACATCCGCGTCGCGGACGGCGCGACACTGTTCGGCGGCTTCGGCAACGCCGAGTACGGAGCGTCGGAGGCGCAATTGCAATCCGACATCGCCCAGCTGCTCGTGACGACCACCGCGACGTTCGGCAAGGAACCCGCGGTCCGGGCGGCCATCGAGATCCTCGGCGAAGTGCGCGTGCTCGCCGCGGCGAGCCGGTTGACCAAGTCGGCGATACCGACCGGGATACGCAAAGCGGTCCCGGAATGGAAGGCCGCGCTGTCCGACGCCCGCGACGAGGTCCGCAAACAGACCGGTCAGGATCGGATCGAAGCCGAGCAAATCACCCGTTTCTCCCGCAACCAGATCATCCAGCTGGTCCTGCTGATCGGGCTGGTGTACGTCGCCTACCCGTTCATCAGCGCGGTGCCGACCTTCTTCACCCAGTTGCGAACAGCGAACTGGTGGTGGGCGCTGCTCGGGCTGGTGGTGTCGGCACTGACCTACGTGGGCGCGGCGGCGGCGCTGTGGGCCTGCGCGTCCGGCGCGGTGAGCTTCCGCAACCTGGTGATCATGCAGGTCGCCAACACCTTCGCCGCGACGACGACGCCCGCGCGGGTGGGCGGGCTCGCGTTGAGCGTGCGCTTCCTGCAGAAGGGCGGAGTGGGCGCGGTGCGTGCCACGGCCGCGGTGGCGCTGCAACAGGCCGTGCAGGTGATCACGCACGTCAGCCTGCTGCTCGCGTTCAGCATCCTGGCGGGCACCTCGACGGATCTGTCGCACTTCGTCCCGGACGCCACGGTGCTGTATTTGCTCGCCGGTGTCGGCGTGGGCATCGTCGGCACGTTCATGTTCGTGCCGAAACTGCGCCGCTGGCTGAACAACGCGGTCCGGCCGCAACTGCAAGAGGTTCTCGGCGAGCTCGCCGACCTCGCGCGCGACCCCAAACGATCCGCGGTGATCGTGCTGGGTTGCGCGGCGATCACCCTGGGGTTCGCCGGCGCGCTGTGGGCCAGTGTGGAGGCGTTCGGCGGCGGCACCACCTTCGTCACCGTCACCATCGTCACCATGATCGGCGGCACCCTCGCCTCGGCCGCGCCGACCCCGGGCGGTGTCGGCGCGGTCGAGGCCGCGCTGATCGGCGGTCTGGCCGCCTTCGGCCTGCCGGCGAACATCGCCGTGCCCTCTGTGCTGCTGTACCGGGTGCTCACCTGCTGGCTTCCGGTGTTCTGCGGGTGGGCCACGATGCGCTGGATGGCGAAGAGGGATCTCATCTGAGGCGACTGCCTCGCCACCGCTCGGCCGCAGGCTGTCGACGGCCCTCGGATACGTCCGTCATGGCTTGGTCGCCACGAGAACGCCGGTCGCGGGACGCACCGCGATGAACCGGACGTCCTGGAATCCGGCCGCGCTCAGCGCGTCCCGATACCGCCGGATATCGATGGCCGCCAGGGGATCACCCTCATCGTGTGCGGTGTCGTGGGTGCGGTGGGCGGCGAACCGTGCCATGACGCGCACGGCGGCGGAGAGCACCGGGCCGGTCGGATGAGTATCGGCGAGCAACAGCCGGCCTCCCGGCCGCAGTACGCGGAACATCTGCGCGAAGGCGTCGCGGCGGTGCGCGGCGGGGATGTGGTGCATCGCGAAGGTCGAGGTCACCAGGTCGGCGCACGCGTCGGGCAGCGGAAGCGCTTGCGCCGCGCCGATTTCGAATCGGCAGTTCGCCAGGTCGCGGGAGCGCGCGTTCGCGTACTCGATCATCTGCGGTGACGGGTCGATTCCGGTGACCAGGCCGACCCGGCGGGCCAGCACCCGGGCGAGGTCGCCCGGACCGCACCCGATATCGACCACGTCGGCGTCGGCCGCCGGATCGGCGAGACCGGCGAGCCGGGCATTCAGACGGCCGCCGCGACCGAGCAGGAAGGCGGACTTGAACGCGCGGTAGCGGCGCGGCTGGGTGAGCAGCACACCGATCTCGGTGGGCGAATCGATGGCAGACTGGGGTTCGTTTCCGGACATGAGTTCAGGATCGTCGGATCTCACGCTGCCGACCAGGAACAATGCCGCGGGATTCGTCCGGAACCGGACGCATAGGAGACATCTGTCCGGGAGGCACGATGCCGGGAGAACAGGACACCGACGATCGGCGGGTACGGCGCACCAAGGCCCTGCTGCACCGGGCGCTGATCGAGCTCATGGTGGAAAACGCTTACGACCGGATCACCGTCCGCGACATCCTGGAGCGCGCCGACGTCGGACGTTCCACGTTCTACGCGCACTACCGGGACAAAGACGACCTGCTGTTGCGCAGCAGCACCGACTACCTGCGCACGGCCATGGCCGCCGCGCAGACCGGAGCCGACGCTGCCGAGTTGCTCGCGCCGGTGCGCACGCTGTTCCAGCTGGCCGCGCGTCATCCCGAGATCTATCGGGCGCTGCTCGGCCGCAAGAGCGGCGCGGTGCTGCTGCGCACCACGCGGGTGATGGTCGCGCAAATTCTCGCCGAGCGGCTGCGCGACCGGCTTAGCATGCCGGAGGACGAGTTCGCCACTACCGTCACGTTCCTGTCCTGGGGTGTCGTCGGCCTGCTCGGAGCTATCGCCGAGCCGCATCCGCCGCTTTCGGCCGAGGATGCCTACCGGCGTCTGGTGCGCTTGGTCGGTCCCGGTCTGAGCGGCGAAGTTTGACGGGCTTCGGCGAAGCACCGCCGTCCAGCGGGCCTGGCTCCAGGCCGCCGTCGCGGTGTCGAGCGCCGCCGATCGGAGCGGTTCGAGCCCGCGCCGGAATGGAGTCGGCGGATTCGGACGCGAATCCAGGATCGAGGGCGCTCACACGCCCGCGGTGACGTTCGAGGTCGGCCGGCGCCGCTTGGTGCGCTACCGCAAGCGTTTCGGCGCAATCGCCGAGGTCGACTCGAGGTTTCGGACGCGCTGCCCGAATCAGCGAGAATTCATGCGATCCAATGCCTCGGCGGCGCTCACCCGGCCCGCCGTGACGAGTTCGAGGTTGGCCAGCGCGGCTTCGTGCGCTTCCTCGGTGGCGGCGGCCACGCAGTCGGCCACCGGATGCACCGTGAACCCGAGATCGGTGCCGTGCCGGGCGGTTTGCTCGACAGTGAGGTTGGTCGCGACACCCGTGACGAAAAGCGTCTCGATGCCCTGATCCGCCAACCACTCCGGCAATTTGCTGCCCGCGAGGCCGGAGAGTTTCTGGTTGTCGAACACTTCCGTCGGCTGCGCCGCCATCTCCGGAATGATCGCGGCGCCGGGCGAATCGGGCCGGAACTCGGTCTGCGCCGCACCCACCGAACGCATGAATCCGGTGTTGCGCACCAGTTCGCCCTCACCGACCGGGATGGTGAACCGGGTGAAGACCACCGGCGCCCGCGCCGCGAGCGCCGCGGCGTGGAAGTCCGCCGCACGTGCCACCACGCCGCTCGCCGCCACGGGCGCTGCCAGCATGGGGCCGAAAAAACCCTCCGGCCGAATGACATTCACCTGCCAGTGCAGCGCCAGCACTGCGGCGCGGATGCGTCGGATCGCCATGCGACGACCTTACGCATCCGCGCTCGCGCGCATCGTCCGATTCACGTGAAACGAACGCACTCGGCGCTCAGGACGAATAGTCTTTGCGCAACTGCACTTTCACCACTTTGCCGCTGGCGTTGCGGGGCAGCTCGGGCACCAGCACCAGGTCTTTCGGGTGCTTGTAGCGCGCCAGGTTCTCGTTGAGGAACGGCTCCAGCTCGGCCAGGGTCAGCTCGTCGTCGGGGTTGTGCAGGGCGACCACCGCGACCGGCACTTCGCCCCACTTGTCGTGCGCACGGCCGACCACCGCCGCCTCCCGGATCTTCGGGTGCGCGAACAGCACGTTCTCCACCTCGGCGCAGTAGATGTTCTCACCGCCGGAGATGATCATGTCCTTCTTGCGGTCGACCACGTAGACGAATCCCTCTTCGTCCTGGCGGACCAGGTCGCCGGAGTGGAACCAGCCGCCCGCGAACGCCTCCGCGGTGGCCTCCGGCTTGTTCCAGTAGCCCTGCATGAGCGTCGGACCGCGGTAGACGATCTCACCGACGTCGCCGGGGGCGACGTCGTTCATCTCGTCGTCGACGATGCGCGCCTGGATCGTCGGGATGGGCTTGCCGACCGAGCCGATCTTGCGGATGGCGTCCTTGCCCTCCAGCACACAGGTGATCGGCGACATCTCCGTCTGCCCGAATACCGCGACGTTGAACGCGTTCGGGAACGACTCGCTCATCGCGCGCAGCACCGTGTCGGAGGCGGGCGCGGCGCCCCAGCTGAGCGCCTCCAGCGCGAGCTTGCGGTCCTTCACGGTCGGGTGGTCGCAGACCAGCTGCCACTGGGCGGGCACGCAGAAGGCGGTGGTGGCCTGCTCGCGCTCCAGCGCGTCCAGGAACTCGCCCGCGTCGAAGGCGCCCAGCGGGTGCAGCACCGTCTTCGAGCCGAGCAGGAACGCCGGTGCGAGGCTGCCGAGTCCGGCGATGTGGAACAGCGGCGAGGTGCACAGCGCGATCGACTCCGGGTGCAGCGCCATCGCCCGGATACAGGTCAGCGCCTGGGCGTTCATGTTCGCGTGGGTCAGCACCGCGCCTTTCGGGCTGCCGGTGGTGCCGGAGGTGTACATGATGAGGCTGGGGGTGTCCTCGGGGATGTCCAGCGGGGTGTGCGGATCGCCCGGCTCGGCGAGCAGGTCGTCGAAGCCGATCACGCCGTCGCCGGAGGCGCCGCCGATCACCACGCAGGTCTCCAGTGCGGGCGCCTGCGCCTGCACGGCGGTGGCCAGCGGCTGCAGCACGGTGTCGGTGACGACCGCCTTGGCTCCGCTGTCGCTGACGATGTAGGCGACCTCCGGCGGCGTGAGCCGGAAGTTGACCGGGACCGCGATCGCGCCGAGCGCGTTGATGCCGAACACGGCTTCGAGGTATTCCGTGTGGTTCAGCGCCAGGATCAGCACCCGGTCGCCGAACCCGACACCCTGGCGCGCCAAACCGTCGGCGAATTTCAGCGACCGCTCGTGCAACTGCCGCCAGGTGGTGTCCACCCCACGGAAGCGCACCGCGACCGCGTCCGGGCGCATCTGCGCGTGTGCGGCGATCTGGTTGTTCCAGTGGTTGCGCCGCGACCTGATCGGCTCGTCGAGCGCTGCTGCCCCGGTGGTCATTGCCACGAACTCCTCTCGGACCGTCATCGGCCCGCCGGGTTGTCCGACGGCGGCGACGGGCTGAATCGCGTGCAGAATAGCAACTAACTTAAATGTCCGGCAAGGGATTGCGGGATGAATCCCGGTTAATCAGCCCGGACCGGCTCCCAACTCTTCCGATACCCTTCTTAGCAGCGTATTTGCGCTCATGCACACGGAGGGCAAGACCGAAACCCTATCGATGAAGATCATCCAACATGCGAACCTCGGCTTACTTATGAGTTGAACGTTCGGCGATTCTCGTGTCACCATCGAGCCCAACGGGCGAACCGGCACGCCCGCGCGAGGTATAGGAGAAGCGCATGCTGCGGACCAGGTTCACCGAGAAGTTCGGGGTCCAACACCCGATCGTGCAGGGCGGCATGATGTGGGTCGGCCGGGCCGAACTCGTCGCGGCCGTCGCCAACGCGGGCGGGCTCGGCTTCATCACGGCCCTGACCCAGCCCACCCCGGACGACCTGCGCCGCGAGATCGAGCGCACCAGGGAGCTGACCGACAAGCCGTTCGGCGTGAACGTCACCATCCTGCCGTCGATCAACCCGCCGCCGTACGCGGAGTACGTGCAGGCGATCATCGACAGCGGCGTGAAGATCGTCGAGACGGCGGGCAGCAATCCCGAGCCGTTCCTGCCCTACTACAAGGACGCCGGCATCAAAGTGCTGCACAAGTGCACCAGCGTGCGGCACGCGCTGAAGGCGGAGCGGATCGGCGTGGACGGCGTGAGCATCGACGGCTTCGAGTGCGCGGGCCATCCCGGCGAGGACGACGTCCCCGGCTTGGTGCTCATCCCGGCCGCCGCCCGCGAGCTGAGCATCCCGATGATCGCCTCCGGCGGCATCGCCGACGCCCGCGGCCTGGTCGCCGCGCTCGCCCTCGGCGCGGACGGCGTCAACATGGGCACCCGGTTCCTGTGCACCCAGGAGTCCTCGATCGATCAGAAGGTCAAGGAGAAGATCGTCGCGAACTCCGAGCGCGACACCCAGCTCATCTTCCGCACCATGCGCAACACGGCGCGGGTCGCGGACAACGAGATCAGCCGCAAGGTGGTCGAGATCGAGAAGGCCGGCGGCACTTTCGACGACGTGCGCGACCTGGTCGCGGGAGCACGCGGCCGCCGGGTGTTCGACGAAGGCGACCTGGACGCGGGCATCTGGTCGGTCGGCTTGTGCCAGGGCCTGATCCACGACATCCCGACCTGCGCGGAGCTGATCGGCCGGATGGTCACCGAGGCCGAGGAGCTGATCACGGCCCGTCTCGCGGAAACCGTCGTGGTCGGCTGACCGGAGTCACCTGGCCGCGCGAGCGGTGACGGCCGCGTAGTCGTGGCTCGCGACGAGTTCGATGCCGTCGGGCAGGGCGTGCAGACGGTGGATCGTGGTGAAGGCGGCGTCCCGATCGGCGTCGAACAGCTTGCCCGGCATCGGCGCCTTCTCCCGCAGCAGATCGACCTGCAACTTGCTCCAGACGGCGTCGCCGGCGAACAGCACGCGGCTGCCGTCGTCCACCGCGAGCAGCACGCCGATACTGCCCGGCGTGTGACCCGCGAGATCGACCAGCAGCACCGAGCCGTCGCCGAACAGGTCCTTGCTGCGCGGGAAGGTGAGCACCGGCGGTCCGTCCAGCTCGAAGCGGTCGAAGCCGCGCCCGCGCAGCGGGCCGCGCGCCACACCGGCCGGTGCGTGCGGGCCGCCCATCGCCCACTCGTACTCGACCCCGGGCAGCCGGATCTCCACTGCGGCGGGCAATTCCAGCAGGCCCGAGACGTGATCCCAATGCAGGTGGGTGGGCACCACGAAATCGATGTCCTCGCCCGCGAGATCGTGCGCGGCCAGCGCGTCCGACAGCCCGAGCACCGGTTTGTCCGGCGCGACGAGCAGCGGGACCGGGAACGGCAGTTCGGGCAGTACCCGGTCGTGCACGCCCGCGCACAGGGCCGGATCGATCAGGAAACGCGCCTTCGGGTGCTCGACCAGGAACGCCGCCATCGACAGCCGCATCTCCCGCAGACTACGCACCCCCTCGGCCACGATGGTGGTCGGCGCGGACATGGTGGCCTGCGTCAGCACGGTCAACCGGACCGCGGCGCTCGCGGCGGACGGCGGCAGCGCTTCGAGCTTCGCCAGCAGCGCGGTGTCCGGCCGGCGCGGCCGCAGCAACCGGCCCGGCGTGACCGCCAGCGCGGCGCAGCAGCGCAGCAAGGTGGGCAGAGTGGGCGTGCGCTCGGCGCGGGCGGCGGCGCCGCTGTCCGGTTCGGTCACGACGCCACGGTATGTGATTGCGTCCGGTTCGCGAAAGACCGGACAGGCAGCGGAAACGCGACCTTGCCCCGCGCGATTTCTCCGGCATAATCGCGTGGGTACCGTTCTTCAGTGGGGTAACAACGGCCGGGAGACGGGGAGGGAGGACGCGATGCGGCCCAGTCTTCCGGACGGGCACAGCGGTGCTCAGGAGAACGAAGGTTCGCTCGGCTATCGTCGGCGCACCGCGCTCACTTGTGCCGCTGTTCTGGCTGTCGCGGATCTACTAGGCGTCGACGCCGCCGCGGTGTCGACCAGCTCGCCCTTCACCGATCTCGGCCTCAGTTCCACTCAGCTTGCGAGGCTGACCGCCCAACTCGAGGATGCCATGGGAGTCGAGGTTCCGCTGACCGCGATCTACGACCATCCGGACATCGAACAGCTTGTCGAGTATCTCGCGATGCGATGAGCAGCGCGCCTTCTGATTCCGTCGGCTCGCATCCCCCCGTCTCCATCATCGGCATCGGCTGCCGACTGCCCGGAGCGGCGAGCGTCGCCGAGTTCTGGCAGTTGCTGGTGGAGGGCAGGGACGCGACCTCCACCCCGCCCACCGGGCGGCTGGGCTCCCGGCGCGGCGGGTACCTCGACGACGTCGAGTCCTTCGACAACGACTGGTTCGCCATCTCCGACCGCGAAGCCGCGGTGATGGATCCGCAGCAGCGGCTCGCGCTGGAGGTCGCGGTGGAGGCGCTGGACGACGCCGGGATCGGTTATCGCGCACGCGGTTGCGGCGCCGCCGTCGTCTTCGGCGCGTCGGGATACGACCACGGCATCGCGGTGCTCGGCCGGGCCGGTCACGACGCCCCCTACGCGGTGACCGGGTCCGCGCTCAGCATCATCGCCAACCGGTTGTCGTATGTGCTGGATCTGCACGGCCCGAGCCTGGTGCTCGACAGCGCCTGCTCGTCCTCGCTCGCCGCGGTGGACCTCGCGGTGCGGCTGCTCGCCGACGGCACGGTCCCGTTCGCCATCGTGGGCGGGGTCAACCTCGTTCTGCTGGAACACACCTCGGACTACTTGGCCGAGGGCGGTTTCCTCTCACCCGGCGGCCGGTCGGCGCCGTTCGACGTCACCGCGGACGGCTACACCCGCGGTGACGGTTGCGCCGTGGTGGTCTTGCAGCGCAGCGCGGACGCGGTGCGCGAGGGCAACCGGGTGTACGCGGAGATCGTCGGAACCGCCGTCGGGTCCGACGGCCGTTCGAACGGCTTGTACGCGCCGAACGGCCGCGCGCAGCAGAAGACGCTGCGCACCGCGTGGTCGCGAGCCGGATATCCGCCGAGCCGCGCGGGGTACATCGAATGTCACGGCACCGGAACGCCGTTGGGCGACGCGGTGGAAGTCGGCGCACTCGCCGCCGCGCTCGGCGACGGCGCGGACGATCCGGTCTGGATCGGCTCGGTGAAGTCCAACATCGGGCATCTCGAGGCCGCCGCCGGAGTCACCGGGATGGTCAAGGCCGCGCTGTCCATCCACCACGGGGTGATAGCCCCGACGATCAACGTCCACACCGAGCACCCGCTGCTGCACCTGGCCGAACGCGGGCTGCGTGTGCCGACCGAGCCGGTGGACTGGACCCCCGTGCCCGGCCCCCGACGGGTGGCGGGCGTCAGCTCGTTCGGGTTCGGCGGCACGATCGCGCACATCGTGCTGCGCGGCGTCACGCCCGCCCCGCCCGAGCGTGGCGAACACTTCCCGGTGCTGCTGCCGTTCACCGCGCGCGACGAGGGGGAACTGCGCGAGCGCGCCCTGCGGCTGGCCGACGCCGCGGAAGAGGCTCGGCCTGCGTTGCGTGCGCTCGCTTCGTCGACGGCCCGGCTGCTTCCCGAGTCGGCCCGGGCCGCGATCCTCGCGCACGACCACGGCGACGCGGTGCACCGACTGCGCGCCTTCGGCCGCGGCGACGCCGAGGCGGCGCTCGGCCCCGTCGCGCACCGCCGCCGCGGCGGCCTGCTGTTCCTGTTCTCCGGGCAGGGCGGGCAGCATCCGAAGATGGGCCGCGCGCTGGCGGCGCGGTATCCGGTCTTCGCCGCCGCGCTCGCCGAGACCACCGAGGCGATCGTGGCGGCGGGAGGACCGCGGATCTGGACGCCGCGCCACGGTTGGGCCTCCGCGGGCGAGTCGCAAGCCACCGACCTGGTGCAGCCCGCGTTGTTCGCGTTCCAGGTGGCGCTGGTGAAACTGCTGGCGGCGTGGGGGATTCGGCCCGACGCGGTGGCCGGGCACAGTCTCGGCGAGATCGCGGCGGCGGCCGCGAGCGGCGCGCTGTCGCTCGCGGACGCGGCGCGCGTGGTGGTGCTGCGCAGCGCTACTTTGGCTCATCTGGACGGCCACGGCGCGATGGCGGCGCTGGAGGCCCACCCGGACGAAGCGGCGAAGCTCGTGGAGCCGATGCGCGCGGAGGTGGCCGTCGCCGCGGTAAACGGCCCGAGGTCGGTGGTCGTATCGGGCACGCCACGCTATGTCGACGCGCTGGTGCGCCGAGCCACCCGCCGGAACATGTTGGCGCGCAGGCTCGCGGTGGACTTCGCCGCGCACAGTCCGCAGGTGGCCACCGTGCTAGCACCGTTTGTCGCGGCGTTGACCGAGATCACCCCGCTGGCGCCGCGCGTGCCGGTGTACTCGACGGCACGGCGCGGCGCGAAGCTGACCACCGCGGCCATGGACCGCGACTATTGGGCCCAGAACGCCGCGAGCACGGTGCAATTGGCCGCCGCCTTGGAGTGCGCGGCCGGAGACGGTATCGCGACGGTGGTCGAGATCGGCCCGCATCCGGTATTGCTCTCGGCGGTGCGGGAGTATCCCGACTTCCGCGACGGCGCGCACGCCGTGGCGCTGCGCGACGACGAGGCAAGCGGCTTCCTCACCGGCTTGGCACGGCTGTACCTGGAGGGGCGGCCGGTGGACTGGTCCGCGCAGGGCCCGTCCGGCACGACCGCACCGCGAAAGTGGCGCAGGCGGAACTTCCCGTTGCTGGTGGCGGAGTCCGCGAGCGCGCACATCCCCGAATCCGCCTTCGAGGCCGAGGATCTGACCCAGCACGTGGTGCAGGGCGACAGCACCGTGCCCGCCGTCTTCTGGCTGCGGCGGCTGCTGCACCTCGCCAGGGACACCGCCGGTGCGGCCGCCCTCGCCGATTTCGCCGTGCACGAGAGGACCGATCCGGGCGCACTGCCCGAGGTGGTCTACCGGGGGCCGGGAGCGGAGGAAAGCGTGCGGGCGGAGGTCACGGGCACCGGGACGCTGGCTTCGGCCCGGCCCGCCGGTGACCCCACACCCGCGGATATCGTCGCATGGATGCGGGTGGTGGACGCAAATCGGGCCGCCAGGCACCACATGCGTGTCATCACCACCGGCGCCTTCTACCAGGAATTGCGTCGCAGAAGGTTGGAGTACGGTCCGCGATTCCGGGCGCTGCGCGGTATCGCCGCGGGCACCGGCCGGGCGCTGGGCCTGTTCGACGCCGCCGAATTGCACCGGACCGCAACGCTGGACGGCTGCCTGCACGTACTCGCCGCCGCGGTGTTCGACGACATGCCCGCGACATCCGTCCCGCTGCCGATCGGCATGGACTCCGCTTGGCTGTCGCACGAGCCGAATCGCCACGTGCTCGAGGTGCACGCGCTGATCCGGGAGCGCGGCGAGACCGGGCTGCTGGGCGACGTCATCGCGACCGATCAGCACGGTGTGCCGTGTCTCGCTTTCTCGGGTGTGCGCATCCGTTACGCCAACCCTGGCACCGAAGAGGAACGCGGGGCGGTCCGCGCGACACGTGGCGAGCACGACGCGCAGGCCGCACCCTTCCGCCACGAGGTATGGGCCCCATGTGATCCCGAGACGCTAGGGCTCGCCGCGGCCTCCGCGGACCGGACCCTTGTGCGGCGCGCGGTGGTGGTCGGCGCCTCCGGCCTCGCGGTCCGGCTCGCCCGCGCACTGGACGCCGAGGTGCCCACCGAACGCGTCGCGCGCGACCCCGCCGAGGCGCACTCGCTCGTCACCGCTGTGTTGACCGGGCGCGGCAGCGGTCACGCCGTCGCGGTGGTCTGGCCTCCGGATTCCGCGACCGGCGAAGGCAACAGCGCCGCCGCGGTGACCGGCCGGGTCCTGGAGTTGCTGCAACTGATCTGCGCCCACGATGCCACCGCGTCCGTGACTGTCGCGCTGCCGCGGGATCGTGCGCACGCGACGACCTCGGAAGCGGGCCCGCCGACTTCGGTCGAGACCGCGGCGATCGCGGGACTCGTGCGCTCGCTGCAACTCGAGACCGGCCGACCTGTGCGGTTGGTCTGGACCGATGCCGACCCCAGGAACGTCGCGCTGCTCACCGGCCTGGTGACGGCCACCCATAACGAGGTCCCCGACGAGTCTCGCTTGTCGGCCGGGGAGATCGCCGTCCGGCGCTTCACACCTGCGCGAGCGCGAGCGCTGCCGGTCGCGGCGGTGGACGCGAGCGGAACCTACGTCGTCACCGGCGGGTTGGGCGCTCTCGGTTCGGTCGCCGTGCGCTGGCTGCTGGAGGCGGGCGCGCGCGACGTCGTGGTGCTGACCCGCGCGCCCCGTCCCGTGCCCGCGCTGCTGGACGGCCTGGAGGACCGCATCGTCGTGGTGCGCTGCGACGCGGCCGATCGGGACGATTTGGCCAACGCGCTCAGTGATATCCGCGCCTCCGACTCCGCGATCCGCGGCGTCGTGCACGCGGCGGGCGCGCTGGAGGACGCCGCGTTCGACGCGATCACCACTGGTCAGCTGGCCAGGATGTTCCTGCCCAAAGCCACCGCGGCGGCCAACCTGATCGACCTCACCGCGACCGACGCCACCGACTTCGTCCTGCTGTTCTCCTCGGCCACCGGCGCGCTCGGAGCGCCGGGGCAGGCCGCCTATGCCGCCGCCAGCGCGGCGATGGACGCCCTGGCACGGCGAGATCCGGGCAGGCGGATTCTCAGCATCGGCTGGGGCCTGTGGGATTCCGGCCTCGCCGCGGCGGCCGGCGGGGCCGCTCATCTGCGGCGAGCGGGCATCGGATCATTCGACCTGCGGCGTGGCAGCGCCGTACTGTCCCAAGTTCTGCGCTATGACGGCCCGTACCTGCTCGCGCTCGAGCACAGCCCGACCGCCGACAGGTCGCCCATCGCGCTGCGCGTGGCGAATCTGCTCGGACCGACGCTCGATTCGAGTCCTGCTCCGGCCCGCGACATCGCGCCCGCGCCCCCGGAGTCTGCCGAACCGCTGACCAGCATCATCCGCCGCGTGCTGGCCAGCACGCTCGATCTGCCCGCCGAGCACATCGACCCCGCGGCCGACTTCAACGACCTCGGGCTCAGCTCACTGCTCGCGATCGAGATGCGACGGAATCTGGAATCGCGGCTGCGCGTCCGGATCGCCACGGCGGAGCTGTTCAAGCATCCGACCATCACCGCCCTGGGGGCCGCCCTGCTCGATCGGGTCGCCGCGAACCCTGGAGAATCTTCGTGACCGCCGCCGACCGAACCGCAGGCAACGGTCTCGCGACCGCGGTGGCCGCGTGGGCTGCCGCCCGGCCGGACCAACCGGCCTTCACCGAACTGCGCTTCCGCGGACGGGAACGCGTGCCCGTCACGCTGACCTACGCCGCCCTGCACGCCGCCGCGGCCGCGCTGGCCGCGCGACTACGGCAGGAGAGCGCACCCGGTGACCGAGTGGCCATTCTCTGCGCCCACGGAGTCGACTACGCGGTGGCCTTCCTCGCCTGCCTGTACAGCAACCGGGTCGCCGTGCCGCTGTTCCCGGCCGCGGGCGCACGCAATCGCGACCGCCTGCATGCCGTCCTCGCCGACGCCAGACCCACGCTCAGCCTGCTTTCTGCCCACGACGAGAACACCGCGCCGACCCTGGGGCCAGCACTGGGCCGCGTCCTCGCTTTGCCGCCGAATCCGGCCGCCACCGAACGGGATTCGGCCGGACAGATAGTTTCCGCCGAACGATCGGTGCTGGCGACGGCGGGCGTCGCCGAGCCGGTAGCCCGGTACGCGGACTCGGTACAAACACGTTTCGTGGCGCCGGGTACGGGTTCCCCCGCGCTCGACATCGCGGCCGCGTCCGTCATAGATCCGGTATTTGACGAGCTGGCGTACTTGCAGTACACCTCCGGATCGACCAAATCCCCCGCAGGCGTCCGGGTCACGCACGAGAACCTCGCGACAGCGTTGACGCAGCTCGGGCATGCCATCTCGACCGCAGCCGATCGGCCCGTCGTGACCTGGCTGCCTTTCTTCCACGACATGGGCTTGATCCTCGGCCTATCGTTGCCCCTGTTCCTGGGCGTGCACGGCGTCACGCTGGCACCCGCGGAGTTCGTGAAGCGCCCCGTCCGCTGGTTGCGCGCGATCGCCGACTACCGCGCCGGCACCACGGGGTGCCCCAATTTCGGTCTGAAGCTCGCGGTTTCGGGCACCACCCCGGCCGAGCGGGCCGGGCTGGACTTGTCCGGATTGGACGTCCTGCTCAACGGCTCCGAGCCGGTCCGCGCCGATGCGCTCGACGAATTCACCGAGACCTTCGGTCCGTACGGTTTCCGTCACCACGCGCACACCCCCGGCTTCGGCCTGGCCGAGGCCACCCTCACGGTCACCGTCTGCGACCAGCACGCGGCCCCGGTGTGGCACCGCTTCGACCGCGCGGCGCTGGCCGAAGGGCGCGCGGTCGCGCTATCGGACACCGCGCCGGAATCCCGCAGCGGTGTGGCGCTGGTCGGGTGCGGCGCACCGGTCGGACAAGAGCTGCGGATCGTCGATCCGGTGGACTGGACGGTGCGGCCCGCGGGACGGGTCGGCGAGATCTGGGTGGCCGGAAGCAACGTGTGCGACGGGTATTTCGGCAGGCCGGATGCCACCGAGGAGATCTTCGGCGCCACGCTGACGGGCAGCCTCGTCCGCTGGCTGCGCACCGGCGACCTCGGATTCCAGCACGAGGGCCAGCTCTACATCGCCGGACGCCGCAAGGACGTCATCGTGGTCGACGGGCGCAATCACTATCCCGCCGACATCGAGGCCACGGTGCAGGCATGCGCCGCGGAGGTCAGGCCGGGGCATGTGACGGCGTTCGGACATGACGACGGGCTGCGCGAAGACCTGGTCGTGGTCGCCGAACTCGTCGCGGTCGGCGGCGAACCCACCGAACTCTTCGCGCTGGCCCGCCGCATCCGCACGGCGGTCGCGACCACACACGAGGTGATGCCCGGCGCCGTCCTGCTGGTGGAGCCGGGACGCATTCCCAAGACGAGCAGCGGGAAGCTGCGCCGCGGCGAGTGCAGGGCCCATTACCTCGCAGGCCATCTGCGCCCGGTCGCCATGATCTGACGCCGAGCGCGAAGCCCGGTGCCCGCCCAGACTCCAGTCGGCGAGAGCAACCGGTCCGACCGCCTTCGCGGTTTCGTGCGACGCGAACCGGAGGCAGGCGGGTCAGGACTCGTCCCGGCCCATGAGGCGATCGGTTTCGCGGCGCTCGCGCTTGGTAGGCCGTCCGGCGCCGCGATCTCGGCGCGGCATGCTCGCCAGGATTTCCCGGGGCGGCGGAGGGGGACTGCGATCGATCAGGCATTGGGCGGCGATCGGCGCGCCCACACGCTTGGTGACGATTCGCTCCACGATGACGATGCGCTCGATACCACCCGCCCGGATGCGTACTTCGTCACCGGGGCGTACCGACTGCGCGGGCTTGGCGGGGGCGCCGTTCACCCGAACGTGCCCACCACGACAGGCCTCCGCGGCAGCGGATCTTGTCTTGAACAAACGCACCGCCCAGGTCCACGAATCGACGCGGGCCTGGGTCGGGGTGTTCTGGATGCCGGATTCGGCGCGGGCCACTCGTCAGACGATACGGCGTGCGGTGACCACCATGTCGGGGCGCAGCGGCGTGTAGGACACCGGCGTACCCGACTGCACCGCGTTGAGAAGCTTGTTGTCGCCTGCGTAGATGCCGACGTGACCGCCGCCGTTGGTGATGACGATGTCACCCGGCTGCAGGTCGTGGTAGGCGACCGGAGCGCCGACGTGCGACTGCTCGAAGCTGGTGCGGGGGAGTTCGACACCCGCCTGGCGGAACGCCCACTGGACGAGACCGGAGCAGTCGAAGGCCCGCGGACCGGCGGCGCCCCAGGAGTACTGGGCTCCGACCTTGGTCCTGGCGGCGTCGAGGGCGATGTCGCCGGGGCTGTTCTGCTGCTGTCCGAACAGGCCCGGCAGCATCGGCGCGAAGTTGGGCGCCTGGGGCGCGACCGCTTGCGGCGCCTGGGGGGCAGGGGCGGCGGGAACGGCCGCGAGCGCCTGCTGAATCTGCTGGTTGAGCTGCTGGACCGGCTGTTCCCATTCCTGCGGAACATCGAAGTTGCCGACACCGGGAACGTTGATGGTCGCGGCCATGGCCGGAATCGCGGGCATGGCGCCGGTCGCGGCCACCGCACCCATGACTATCGCACCCTTGACGGAATTCGGTACCCGAGAATCCCGCTGCAAGCTGTGTTTACCCACCGAGCTACGTCTCCGATCTTGCTGCTCTTCCGCCGACCGGGTTAGCTGACGGGTTCGGGCCGGGAGAGCGGCCCTACCTCGCGACCGATATGGCCGCAAGGATTCACCCCAGACGAACCTGTGGGTCCCCGGCACGACAGCCGAGACCGGTTGGCCCCGACAGCCGTTTAGGCGGTAACTAGTGGCGCCGTTTCTCTTACGAAGCGACTGGTTCCACTAAGTCACGAGAAGATTACGGTGCCGACGCGATGTTGTCCAGCGCACAGAGCTGCATCTTTTCCGGGCCCCGGGGTATCCGCGGCAAGATCGGCGGAAAACGGTCGTGGGCGCGGATCACGAAGTGATCTCGTCATCCGGCGACAGGTCACCGAACGGCCGACGCCGTCCCGGATACCGACGCAGCGCTCAGGATCGGCCGCCGTGCACCGCGCGCTCCAGCTCGTCGATCCGGCGGCGCGCCTCGGTCAGTTCGACCTCGAGCCTGCCCAGCGCCATGACCAGCGGACCGACCGCGAGATCGGCGACCAGTTGCGGATCGTCGTAGCCGCGTTCGATCGCGACGAGGATGTTGGAGCGGATGCGCTCGGCCACCGTGGCGCCGGGCGGAACGTTCCATGACCCGACCACTTCGGCGATGCTGGCGGAAGTCGGTTCGTCGGACATGCCCCTCCGTTCCCGCGCGATATGACGCGCGACCGTTCTGGCGAACCGCCGCAGGCCGGGAAGACCGGCGACGAGAGCCATAGTGCAATACCGTCCGCTAAGGCTCTCTAGGGCGCGCCGTAGATATGGCCAGAATATTCCGACCGAACGCGCTACGGTGTCGGGGCATGGACCCCGTGCGCAATCCGTATGCCCCCGGCGCGGGACAGCGCCCACCCGAATTGGCCGGACGCGACAAACAACTCACGGCTTTCGACATCGTGCTCGAACGCGTCGCGCGCGGCCGGCCGGAACGCAGCGTCGTACTCACCGGTCTGCGCGGTGTGGGGAAGACCGTGCTGCTCAACCAACTTCGCTCGGCCGCGATATCGCGCGGTTGGGGCACCGGCAAGATCGAAGCGCGGCCGGACCAGGAACTGCGGCGCCCGCTCTCCTCGGCGCTGCACATGGCGGCGCGAGCGATCGCCACGTCGCACCGCAATCCGGAACGGGTGGACGATTTCCTCGGCATTCTCAAGGCTTTCGCGTTGCGGTCCGCCGCGGACAAGGGCATGCGAGAACGCTGGCAGCCCGGCATCGATGTCCCGGCGGTGAGCGGACGGGCCGATTCCGGCGACATCGAGATCGATCTGGTGGAACTGCTCATCGAGGCCGCGGCGCTGGCCGGCGACATCGGCGTCGGCATCGCGATCTTCATCGACGAAATGCAGGATCTCGGACCGGCGGACATCTCCGCGATCTGCGGCGCGTGCCACGAACTGAGCCAGGACGCGGCGCCGCTGATCGTGGTCGGCGCGGGTCTGCCCCATCTGCCCGCGGTGCTGTCCGCCTCGAAAAGCTACTCCGAGCGACTATTCAGCTACCACCGCATCGATCGGCTGGACCGGGAATCGGCGGACCAAGCGCTGATCGCTCCCGCCCAGCGGGAAGACGTGAAGTTCACCGACGACGCGCTGGACGCGCTGTATCGCAAGGCCGACGGCTACCCGTATTTCGTCCAGGCGTACGGCAAGGCCACCTGGGATCAGGCGCCGGAGAGCCCGATCACGGCCGAGGACGTCGAAGTGGCCTCGCCCGCCGCCGAGGAGGAGTTGGCGGTCGGTTTCTTCGGCTCCCGTTACGAGCGGGCAACGCCGGCCGAACGGGAATACATGCGCGCCATGGCCGACCTGTCCGGCGACGACGGTCCGGTGGCGACCGCGGCCGTGGCCAACGAACTCGGTCGCAAACCCGCGTCCCTCTCACCCGCTCGCGACGGCCTGATCAAGAAAGGTCTGATCTATTCCGCCGAGCGCGGCACGATCGGATTCACCGTGCCGCACTTCGGCCGCTATCTGCGCTCGGTCTGACCGCCGACCGCCCGAGCGGCGGGGGATTGCCCAGTATTCGCCTATCTTCCATGATCAATAGAATTTCGTAGATATCTGTCGACCAGCAGGGCTACCGGTGGGTAACAAACCCTCCTACACTCGGATGTGATCCTGCTCACGTCCGAGGGAGGACATCATGGCGACAGCCGCAAAAGTCGACGCCACCGAAGAACAGGCCCGCGCACTGGTCGAGGAGTCCCGCGAAACGAGCTGGGCCAAGCCCTCCTTCGCCAAGGAGATGTTCCTCGGCCGGTTCCGGCTCGACCTGATCCATCCCTTCCCGCAACCGGAAGCCGAGGACTCCGAGCGGACCGAGGCGTTCCTGGCCCGGCTGCGGACGCTGTGCGAATCCATGGACGGCTCGGTGATCGAAGCGGAGGGCCGGATCCCGGAGGAATACGTCAAGGGTCTGGCCGAACTCGGCTGCTTCGGCCTGAAGATCCCGCAATCCTATGGCGGTCAGGGTCTTTGCCAGCTCGGCTACAACCGTGCGCTGATGCTGGTCGGCTCGACGCACCCGAGCCTCGGCGTCCTGCTCTCGGCGCACCAGTCCATCGGCGTGCCCGAACCGCTCAAGCTGGCGGGCACCGAGGAGCAGAAGGCCGAGTTCCTGCCGCGCTGCGCGGCCGGAGCGGTCAGCGCGTTCCTGCTCACCGAGCCCGATGTCGGCTCCGACCCGGCCAGGATGGCCAGCACCGCGACCCCGACCGAAGACGGCGAAGCCTACGTGCTCAACGGCGTGAAGTTGTGGACGACCAACGGCGTGGTCGCCGAGCTGCTGGTGGTGATGGCCCGGGTGCCCAAGAGCGAGGGGCATCGCGGCGGCATCTCGGCGTTCGTGGTCGAGGCCGATTCCCCGGGCATCACGGTGGAACGCCGCAACTCCTTCATGGGCCTGCGCGGCATCGAGAACGGGCTGACCCGGATGCACGAGGTCCGGGTACCCAAGCGCAACCTGATCGGACGGGAGGGTGACGGCCTCAAGATCGCGCTCACCACGCTCAACGCGGGCAGGCTCGCCATCCCCGCGCTGTGCACCGCCGCCGCCAAGTGGTCGTTGAAGATCGCGCGGGAGTGGAGCACGCAGCGCGTGCAGTGGGGCAGGCCGGTCGGCGAGCACGCCGCGGTCGGCCAGAAGATCGCGTTCATCGCGGCCACCACGTTCGCGCTGGAAGCGGCGCTCGACCTGTCGGCCACCATGGCCGACGAAGGACGCAACGACATCCGCATCGAAGCGGCGCTGGCCAAACTGTGGGCCAGCGAGATGAGTTGTCAGATCGCCGACGAACTCGTGCAGATCCGCGGCGGCCGCGGCTACGAGACAGCGGCCTCGCTCGCCGCGCGGGGCGAGCGGGCCGTCCCCGCCGAGCAGCTGGTGCGCGACCTGCGAATCAACCGCATCTTCGAGGGCTCCAGCGAGATCATGCGACTGCTGATCGCCCGGGAGATGGCCGACGCCCACATGGCGGCCGCGGGGGCGCTGGTCGACCGGAAGGCCGAGTTCAAGGACAAGGCGAAGGCGGCGGTCGGCGCGACGGGGTTCTACGCCAAATGGTTCCCGCAGCTGGCCGTCGGAGCGGGCACGGTGCCCGCGGCCTACACCGAATTCGGAGTACTGGCCAGGCACCTGCGGTTCGTCGAGCGCAGTGCGCGCAAGCAGGCGCGGTCGCTGATGTACGCGATGGGCCGCTGGCAGGCGGGTCTGGAATACCGCCAGAACTTCCTCGGCCGGATCGTCGACATCGGCGCCGAGTTGTTCGCCATGTCGGCGGCCTGCATGCGCGCCCAGTCGATGCGCGCCGCCGGCGCGCCGGAGAGCAAGGCGGCCGAGGAACTGGCCGACGCCTTCTGCAGGCAGTCGCGCCTGCGGGTGCGCAAGCTGTTCGACGCCTTGTGGGAGAACACCGACGACGACGACCGCACGCTCACCCGAGGCGTGCTCGACGGCCGCTACGAGTGGCTGGAGGACGGCGTGCTCGATCCGAGCGAGGGCACCGGGCCGTGGATCGCGGAGTGGCAGATGGGTCCGTCGACCGAGGAGAACCTTCTGCGCCCGTTCCTGCCCTCGACGCGAACCCGAGCGGAGGCGTGAGCAGCGCGGGGCGTCGACCGGCAATTTATTCGGCAGTATCGGATTTCCACTAGAAATCGGCATATTCGCCTCGCGCCCCCGCGCGGGGCGAAGCCTGCGCGGGTGGGGATCACCGTGATCTAAAGGAATCTACTGACTTGGCTATCGCTCTGTAGATTTTTCGGACGTGTGCGGCGCCGACCGCTGGATCGACCGGCAGCCTCAGTTGGACAACGTGTGCATAACGGCAGGTGTGGGCCGTTAACGAGATGGAAATCCAGCTCGACAACCGGGCAAGAAGCGCCTGCCTGGCGCCTCGCCCCAGGAGAGTGCCATGTCCACGCTCAGCGCCCGCCGCGCCGCCGATTACGACGGCCACCGCGTCACGGTGTCGACCGAGGACGGCGTTCCCCTCGCGGTCCGCGTCTTCGGCGCCGCGGAAGCTCCCGCGACCGTCGTCTTCGTCCACGGCCACTGCCTGCACACCGAATCCTGGTCCTACCTGCGCGAGCACCTGCTGCGGCGGTGGGGAAGCGACACCAGGATGGTGTTCTACGACCACCGCGGCCACGGTGCGTCCGGGGTGGCGCATCCCTCGACCTACACCATCGAGCAACTCGGCCACGACCTGGACACCGTGCTGCGGACGGTCGCGCCGACCGGGCCGGTGATCCTGGTGGGCCACTCGATGGGCGCCATGGTGGTGCTCGTCTACGCCCGGCTCCATCCGGAGGCCGTCGGCGCCCGGATCGTGGGCGTCGGACTGCTCGCGGGCGCGGCCGGCGCGATCACCGAGGTCGGGCTCGCGCGCCTGCTCAACCGCCGGGCGGTGACCTCGTTGCAAGCGGCCGTCACCCGCGCTCCGCGGGCGATGCGGACCTCCCAGCGCCTGACCCGCCGAGTGCTCGCGCCGCTGCTGCGCGAGGCCGGCTCGGGCGCCAGGAAGATGAACCCGCGGATGGCCGCACTGGCCACCGCGATGCTGAGCGACACGCCCCTGCTCACCATGGCCGGCTTCCTGCACTCGCTGATCACCTTCGACGAGACCGCGACACTGCACCGCCTCGGCGCCATCCCCGCGCTGGTGCTGGCGGGCTCGGCGGACCTCATCGTGCCGTTCGCGCATTCGGTGGCGCTGGCCTCCCAGCTGGCCGGTTCCGAACTGGTGCGCCTGGAGGGCGCCGGACACAGCGTCATGCTCGAGCGGGCCGAAGAGGTCGCTCTGTCCATCGCGGCGCTCGTCGAACGCGCCTTCGCCATGGCACCCCCGCACACCGACTACATGGCCGCTGGCTGATCTTCGGCAAATAAAGGGCAACTATCGGATTTCGGCCCCGCACGAGCCAGGAGCGGATTCTTTCGGTACTGTGTTGTAGATCACGTTGTGTGGTGGGTCACACGACTCGGTGTCGCGCGGTCCGAGGCAGAAGGGCACCGCGCGCCAAACGCCGAGTTCGCATGTCCGCCAAGGAATCAGGAGGTTTCGATGACTCGCAGCGAATTCGCGGAACTACGCTACGCGGTCGGCCAGCTCCGGCAATCCATCGGCGTACTGCGCACCCAGTTCGGCGACGCCAGCACGGTGCGCCGATTGGAGAACGATCTCGAGCGCCTCGTCATCGACGCCGACGAACTCGAGCAGTCTCCGCCGCCGGAGGTACGACGCCGCCCCCAGGACGTCATCTACGTGCCGGACAGCAAGTCCGATGAGGCGGCCTGGATGGGCGCGCAGGACGAGGGACTGGGCTTCCACTCCCGGCCACGGACCAAGTAGCCCGGGTTGGGCGGCACCCGCCGCCCAATTCGGTGCGTCCCGGTCCGACCCCCGCCGGGTCGGCCGCACGCGCGATGAAGACCCGCGGGGCGACAGGCGCACCATGCGTGACGAGCCGCGCTACGGCGAACACTCGTGGCGACCAACTGCGGGCCACACCGAACGACGGCGCGGCCAGCCGCATACAACACCGAACACACTGGTCACGCCCCTCGCGTGACGAACACACCCGTGGTCACGAGCCCCGCTACGCCGACAAGCTGCGTTACGAGCACCGCGTGGCAACGAGCGCTCCACACCGCGACGAACGCGGCTCGCCCAACGAGCCATCCCGCCAGGGCTGACCGTGCGGCGACCGCCGACTTGCCCACCGCTCGGCGGCGCTCCGGCCGCGGCCGAGAACGACGAGTTCCAGACCTAAGCGTTCTCCGGTAGGCGGGCAACTCGGCGGCAAACCACGCGATATGCCATCGCGGCGACGCATGGAACCCGGCGGCGGAATCGCAACCGACGGCAATTCGACCGACCAGGAATGGCATCGACGCCGGGCCGAGACCCGCCGCCCGCACCGACGCTCTGGTGGACTCGCTCCGGACCGTGTGGACACCGGCCCACCTCGGCTGACAGCAGCGCGAAGCTCGCTTGGGTCCTGTCATCGAGCAGTGCCCCAACGCCGCGCCGCTCAAATGCCAGTCACTCGACGAGCCCATCCGGGCCGACCTCGAGCCGCGATCCTTCCCGGCCCCGGCACCACTCCAAACTCGTTCCGCTTCAAACGAGTTCGAAAAGTCCGGTTGGCCCGCTGCCCGGCGTAAGCAATCATGCGGCGCACGCGATGTGGCGTAAATCATACGGTTGACGGCGGGGCGGGTTTGTCGAGACCCCGTCAGATCAATAGCGGACGTGTCGTATGGTGCTCAGCATCACATTCGATTGCGGAGGTAACGATGACCACCCGCACACAAGATCAGCGAGGCATCCACCTGTGAGTGCCGCACCGACCGCCGCCCCCGAAGCGGGCACCGGCGTATTCAGCAGAACAAGGGCCCGAATCTCGGAACGCACATTGCGCACCGACCGATGGTGGATCCCCCCACTCGTCACGGTGCTCGGCCTTGGCGCGTTCCTTGTCTACGGCTTGATCAGATCGTATGTGCGCACGGCATATTGGGTGCCGGACTACCACTACCTGACGCCCTTCTACTCGCCGTGCCTGAGCACCTCGTGCGTGCCGGGTTCGAGTCATTTCGGGACGCCCTTCGGCGAACTGCCCGCGATTCTGCCCCTCGGCTTCGTGGTGCTGCCCTTCCTGCTCGGCTTCCGCCTGACCTGCTACTACTACCGCAAGGCCTACTACCGGTCGGTGTGGTTCTCGCCGCCCGCCTGCGCCGTCGCCGAGCCGCACGCGAAGTACACCGGCGAGACCAAGCTGCCGCTGATCATCCAGAACGCGCACCGCTACTTCTTCTATGTGGCCGTGATCGTCTCGGTGATCAACACCTACGACGCGATCGTCGCGTTCCACGGCAAATCCGGCGGCTTCGGTTTCGGCCTCGGCAATATCGTGCTGCTCGGCAACGTGATCCTGCTGTGGGCGTACACGCTGTCCTGCCACTCGTGCAGGCATATCGCCGGCGGACGGTTGAAGAATTTCTCCGCGCACCCGGTGCGCTACTGGTTCTGGACTCAGGTCTCCAAGCTGAACACCCGGCACATGGCGCTGGCCTGGACCACCCTCGGCACGCTCGTGCTGACCGACTTCTACGTGATGTTGGTTGCCAGCAACACGATTTCGGACCTGCGGTTCATCGACTGACCGCCAAATCGAGGAGTTTCTCTGCATGGCAGAAGTGGAACGGCACAAGTACGACGTCGTCGTGATCGGAGCGGGCGGCGCCGGGTTGCGGGCGGTCATCGAAGCCAGGGAACACGGCCTGTCCGTCGCCGTGGTGTGCAAATCGCTTTTCGGCAAAGCCCACACCGTGATGGCCGAGGGAGGCTGCGCGGCGTCGATGGGCAACGCCAACGAGAAGGACAATTGGCAGGTTCATTTCCGCGACACGATGCGGGGCGGCAAGTTCCTCAACAACTGGCGCATGGCCGAATTGCATGCCCAGGAGGCGCCCGACCGGGTGTGGGAACTGGAGACCTACGGGGCCCTGTTCGACCGCACCGCGGACGGCCGCATCAGCCAGCGCAATTTCGGTGGTCACACCTACCCCCGGCTCGCGCACGTCGGTGACCGCACCGGCCTCGAGATCATCCGCACCATGCAGCAGAAGATCGTCTCGCTGCAGCAAGAGGATTTCGCCGAGACCGGTGACTACGAGAAGCGCATCAAGGTGTTCGCCGAGTGCACCATCACCGAGTTGCTCAAGGACGGCGACCGCATCTCCGGCGCGTTCGGCTACTGGCGTGAATCCGGTCGCTTCATCTTGTTCGAGACCCCCGCCGTGGTGCTGGCGACCGGTGGCATCGGCAAGTCCTACAAGGTGACCTCGAACTCCTGGGAGTACACCGGCGACGGGCACGCGCTGGCGCTGCGCGCGGGCGCGACGCTGATCAACATGGAGTTCCTGCAGTTCCACCCGACCGGCATGGTCTGGCCGCCGAGCGTGAAGGGCATCCTCGTCACCGAGGGCGTGCGCGGCGACGGCGGGGTGCTGAAGAACACCGAGGGCAAGCGGTTCATGTTCGACTACATTCCGCCGGTCTTCAAAGGGCAGTACGCCGAGACCGAGGAAGAGGCCGATCAATGGCTTCGGGACAACGACTCGGCGCGGCGCACGCCGGATCTGCTGCCGCGCGACGAGGTCGCCCGCGCGATCAACGAAGAGGTCAAGGCCGGGCGCGGCACCGAACACGGCGGCGTGTACTTGGACATCGCCTCCCGGATGCCGGCCGAGGAGATCGTCCGGCGGCTGCCCTCGATGCACCATCAGTTCAAAGAACTCGCGGACGTGGACATCACCAAGGAGCCGATGGAGGTCGGGCCCACCTGTCACTACGTGATGGGCGGGGTGGAGGTCGACCCGGACACGGGTGCGGCCACGGTGCCCGGTCTGTTCGCCGCGGGCGAGTGCAGCGGTGGCATGCACGGGTCGAATCGGCTCGGCGGTAACTCGCTGTCGGACCTGCTGGTGTTCGGCCGCCGGGCCGGCCTCGGCGCCGCCGCCTATGTGGAACAGCTCGGCGAGCGGCCCTCGGTCTCGGAGGGCGATGTCACGAAGGCCGCGAAGGCCGCGGTAGCGCCGTTCGATCCGCCCAGCGACGGCAAGGGGGAGAACCCGTACACTTTGCACACCGATCTGCAGCAGACGATGAACGACCTGGTCGGCATCATCCGCAAGGAGCACGAGGTCCGCGAGGCGATCGACAAGCTCGCGCAGCTGCGCGCCCGCTTCCGTCACGTGACGGTGGAGGGCCATCGCCAGTTCAATCCCGGCTGGCATCTCGCGCTCGATCTGCAGAACATGCTGCTGGTCAGCGAATGCGTGGCACACGCGGCGCTGTTGCGGACCGAGAGCCGCGGCGGGCACACCCGCGACGACCACCCGTCGATGGATCCGGATTGGCGGAACAAGCTGCTGGTCTGCGCGGTGGACCCGGGAACGGCCGGGGAGCCGATCCCCGACGTCACGGTGACGCGCAAGGAACAACAACCGATGCGATCGGACCTGCTCGCCCTCTTCGATCTCGGCGAGCTCGAAAAGTACTACACCCCGGACGAACTCGCCGGGCACCCGGCCGCGGCCGGGCATTCGACGGAGCGAGAGGCGTAACGATGGGTTACGACGCCAAATTCCGCGTATGGCGCGGCGATCTCGACGGCGGAGAACTGCACGACTTCACCGTGCTGGTGAACGAGGGCGAGGTGGTGCTCGACATCATCCACCGATTACAGGCCACGCAGGCGCCCGATCTTGCGGTGCGCTGGAACTGTAAGGCGGGCAAGTGCGGTTCGTGTTCGGCCGAAGTGAACGGGCGGCCGCGTCTGCTGTGCATGACGCGAATGTCCACCTTCGATCCGGACGAGGTGATCACGGTGACGCCGATGCGCACCTTCCCCGTGATCAAGGACCTCGTGACGGACGTGTCGTTCAACTACGAAAAGGCGCGCCAGATCCCGTCTTTCACGCCGCCCGCCGATCTCAAACCGGGCGAGTACCGGATGAAGCAGATCGATGTGGAGCGTTCGCAGGAATTCCGCAAATGCATCGAGTGCTTCCTGTGCCAGAACACCTGTCACGTGGTGCGCGACCACGAGGAGAACAAGACGGCGTTCGCCGGGCCGCGCTATCTGATGCGGATCACCGAATTGGAGATGCATCCGCTGGATGTCGGCGATCGGACCGATCTCGCCCAGGACGAGCAGGGGCTCGGCCTGTGCAATATCACCAAGTGCTGCACCGAGGTCTGTCCGGAACATATCAAGATCACCGACAACGCGCTGATCCCGATGAAGGAACGGGTGGCCGATCGCAAATACGACCCGGTGGTATGGCTGGGAAACAAGCTGTTCCGCCGTTAGACGCGAAGACCGGCCGGGAGCGATCCCGGCCGGTCGGCGCACCCTTACAGCATTGCCACTACACCGAGGGCGACGATCCACACCAGCAGGCCGACGAGCAGCGCCGACAGCAGCGAGCTGGTGAGGACGAAGACTCCGACCGCCGACACCGCGAACAACAGTGCGACGATCAGCCATTCCACCCAATCATCCGGACGCAATTTCTTGTACCGGGGATGGGAACTCTTGAGCCCACGGTCCACGAATAGAGGACTACCCGTATTTCAGCTGCGGCAAACGTCGTTTCGTTGTCGAATATCCGTCATTTCGTGATGTTCGAAGGCGCCCTAACGCGGCCGATCGAACTCACCGTCGTGCACCCCGGCCGTGAAAGCGGCCCACTCTCCGGGGGTGAAGACCAGCACCGGCCCGTCGGGGTCCTTCCCGTTGCGTAGGCCCACGTGTCCGTCGGCGAGCAGCGCCACCTCCACGCTGTCGTTGCCCGACCCCTCTCCGGCCTTTCGCCAGGTAGCGCCGGTCAGGTCGATGTTCGCGTTGCCTTGAATGCTCACGAATTGGACTCCTTCGCTGTCCGCCGAGGCGGACGTGTACGGACCGGGCGTCCAGCACTCCGGCTGGCCGCATGCACGCGCGCCCGATCGTACCGCCGCTGAGCGACACTGTCGGGCGAACGACGAGGCCGGACGATCCGGCCGGTGTCACCGGCCGGACCCGACGATTCCGGCGAAACACGCAGCGCGACCACGCTCTCAGCGGCGGCGCTGCGCCGGCTCGGCCCACGCGCGGATGGCCGCGACCACCACCCGGCCGGAAGGGCGAAACTGGTTGCGCGGCGGAACGATCCACCGGCGAATGGCGCCGACCGCCGCCGTCGGAGACGGCAACGCGATCGTCGATCCGGTCCGGGAGATCGACACGTCCAGCCGGAACAACTCCGCGAACAGCCGCGTATCGCTTTCGGGCAGGTCCGGCGCGATCAGGAAGGTCCACCGATTCGACCGAGGGTGCGCCAGGATCGGGCCGAGCCGAACGCTCTTGCTCTGCATGTGCGCCTTGACCGCCTGCCCCAGGCTGCTCGGCATGGTCAACGCCCAGACCGATCCGGCGCGCATCACGATCCGGCCGAGTTCGGGTGGGTCCACGACGGCGGGGAGGTCACATTCGCGCCGATAGAACTGGCATCTGGACCCTGGTGTATCCCCGAGTGGCCTCTGCTTCACTGACAACCCCCTGCAGTTGTAGTTCGACATTTAGATGTGCGTCATACCGAAAGCCCCTGCGATTCGACTGCGCCCCCGCTCGTGCCGAGGTGCATACGGAGATGGCGCACCTCTAGTTTCGCGTTGCCGCCCCACGGACAAACTGATAAAGACAGTGCAAAACTGGGAAAAATGTTTGCGCCGCGGGACGTATGTGAACGCTTCAGTGCCAGCTGTGGTCGGTCAGCGGGGTACGGGGGCCGAACTTGGGTTTGTGGAATTGGCCGCTGATTTCGAGCAGACGGATCGCCCGATAGCGGTGCGGGCGCAGCGGTTCCAGATATTCGACCATCGCCTCGTCGTCCAGCGGACGGCCGAGCAGGGTCCAGCCGACGGCGGCGGCAAGGTGGTAATCGCCGACCGATAACGCGTCCGCGTCGCCGAACGCCCGCTGCGCGATCTCCGCGGCGGTCCACACCCCGATACCGGGGACGCTGCGCAGCATCCGCGCCGCCTCGGCCGGATCGACCCGCGCCGCGCGCTCCAACGACTCGGCGATCCGCGCCGCGCGCACGATGGTCTGCGCGCGCTGCGGTCCGACGTTGGCCCGGTGGTAGACCCAGGAGGGGATGCGCCGCCAGGTTTCGGCGTCCGGCGGCAGCAGCATTCCCTCCGGCGCGGGGCCCGGCGCGGGTTCGCCGAACCGCCGTACCAACTTGCGCCACGACGCCCGCGCGGAGACGGTGTGCACTTTCTGTTCCAGCACGGCGGGCACCAGGGCTTCGAAGACCAGGCCGGTGCGCAGCATGCGCAGGCCGGGGAAGCGGCGATGGGCGTCGGCGAGCTTGGGATGATCAGGGAGGAACGCCGAGACGTCCTCGTCCAAGCAGAGCATGTGCTCGAGACCGTCGAGGAATTCCGCCGCGCCCGGCCCCCAGGCACGCGCCTGCACCGCGCACGGGCCGGACTGGGTCAATCGGTAGGTGACCGGCCCGGTCGGCAAACGGGAGGCGTGCCAGTGTGCGCCGTCGCCGGTCACTCGGTGGCACGGGTCCCCGGAGCCGCGGCCGAGCGGCGCGACGGTGCAGGTCAGATCGATCGGACGATCCGCGGTCACGGTCCGGCTCGCTACCGGCTCGACCGTCACGCTGCGCACCCGCATCATTCTGCCCCGTGCGGCGCGCGGGCGCGCGTCCCCCTCTACTCGCGTGGCGCGGATTATCATCCGAGCCACACCAGAGGGGCTTTCATGCCATTCGCGCATAATCGGAGTTTGCGCGATCTGATGTAACAGCAAGGGATGCAGGGCGATATCGATTTCGATCGGCAAATAGTTAGCAGAAGCCATGACGGAGGTTCTGGAATGATCACCAATGTGCTCAACTGGTTGCTCAACGCCTGGGGTGGGGTTTTCGCGGGCAGCTCGGGTTACCAGATTCCGCCGGGCACCCTGCCGTTCGGTAGCTGAATCACGCGGCGCGCCCGCCCGCCTCCGCGGGCGCGCCAAAGGTCACCGCCCCAAGAGGAATTGCGCGAGATGTCGCGCCTGCCGCCCGGCCAGGGCAGTGGCCTGGGTGCGGCAGGAGAAGCCGTCGGCGAGGAGGATCGCGTCCTCGCCCGCGGCGCGCAGCGCGGGCAGCATGCCGTTCTCGGCCACCGCCACCGAAATGTCGTAATGGCCCTCCTGCATTCCGAAATTTCCCGCCATACCGCAGCATCCGGTGATTTCCGTCACCCGAATACCCATGCTGGCTAATAGCTGGCGATCGGTCTCGAATCCGAGCATCGCGTGTTGGTGACAATGCGGCTGGACCACCACGGATTGTCCGATTCGAGTCGGCGGGCGCCACGTGGGCTGTTCGGCGAGGAATTCGGCGAGGGTGCGCACCGCGGCGGCGGTCCGGGCGGCTCTCGGGTCGTCCGGCAGCAGTTCGGTCAGGTCGCCGCGCAGGACGGCGGTGCAGGACGGTTCCAAACCGACGATCAGGCCACCCGAGCGGACGTGGTCTTCCAGCGCCGTCAAAGTCGCCCGTAGCCGCGCACGGGCGCCGTCGAGCTGCCCGGTGCTGATCCAGGTGAGGCCGCAGCAGACGCGGCGCTCGGGAATCCGGACGCGGTAACCCAGCGCGGCCAGCAGCCGGGCCGCGGCCAGCGCGATCTCCGGGTCGAACGCGTCGGTGAACGTATCGATCCACAGCATCACGTCGCCGCGACCACCCACCCCCGCCTGCTCCTCGGGCGCGTACGACGACTCGGCCAGCGCGGCGCCCTCGTCCAGGTCGCGCCAGATCCGGCGAAAACTGCGCCGGGCCAGGCGCGGCGCGTCCCGCCGCGGATCCATCCCCGCCGCTCGCAGACCCGCCCGGCGCAGTGCGGCCCGGCCAGCCAGCGCGTTGACCACCCGCGGCATCCGGCCTGCCACCGAAAGCCATCGGGGCAGCCAGCCCAGCGAGTAGTGATCGATCGGCCGCAGCCGATGACGGTAGCGGCGATACAGCGTCTCGGACTTGTAGGTGGCCATGTCCACGCCCGCCGGGCACTCCGACCGGCACGCCCGGCAGGACAGGCACAGGTCGAGCGACTCGGCCACGGCCGCCGATGACCAGGGCAGCGCGCCGCGCACCACCTCCTGCAGGATCCGCGCACGCCCGCGCGTGCTGTCCTTCTCGTCCCGGGTGGCCAGGTACGACGGGCACATGAACCCGCCGTCGGCACGGCATTTCCCCACGCCGACACAGCGATGGACCGCGACGCCCAGATCCCCGCCGTCTTCGCCGAACGCGTAACCGTTCGACGGCCCGACGCGCGGCAGTCCGGCCAGCCGGAGATCGGCGTCGATCGGGCGCGGTGCGACGAGCACACCAGGGTTCAGGACGTCACCCGGATCGAACAGCGCCTTGTACCCGGCGAAGACGTCGAGCACCGCGGGGGAGTACATCACCGAGAGCAGTTCCGAGCGGGCCCGGCCGTCGCCGTGCTCGCCGGAGAGCGAACCGCCGTGGCGGACGACCAACTGCGCGGCGTCGACGAGGAAAGCGCGGAAGCGGCGCGGCGCGTCGGCGATCGGCAGATCGAGGCGGACGTGGATGCAGCCGTCGCCGATGTGCCCGTACAGCAACCCGTCGACGCCGTGGTCGCGGGTGAGCGCGGCGAAATCACGCAGGTACGCGCCGAGCCGCTCCGGTGGGACCGCCGCGTCCTCCCAACCCGGCCAGGCCGGCTGCCCGTCGGGCGTGCGACCCGCGAGCCCGGCGCCGTCGGCCCGGATCCGCCAGAGCGCGGCTGCGGCGCCGGGATCGGTGACGATCCGGGTGTCCACCGCGCCTGCCGTCCGGCACAGCCGCTGTGCGACGGCCAGCGCGTCGGCCGGGGTCTCGCCCGCCGTCTCCACGAAGAGCCAACCGCCGCCGCGCGGCAGGTCGGGCACCGGTCCCCCGTGCGCGCGGACCACGTCGACCAGCCGCGCGTCGATGCCCTCCACCGCGATCGGCGCGCAGGCGAGCACGGCGGCGACATCGTCGGCCGCCGTGGCGATGTCCGGGTAGCCGAGCACCGTCAGCACGGTGGCCGTGGGCAACCCGACCAGGTCGACCGTCGCGTCCAGCAGCAGGCCGCAGGTGCCCTCGCTGCCGACGAACGCCTTCGCCGCCGACGCGCCGCGTTCGGGCAGCAGGTGTTCCAAGCCGTAGCCGGAGGCCTGGCGATCGAAGCGTCCGAGATCGGTGCGCAGCACCGCGAGGTTCGCCCGGCTGAATTCCGCGAGGCCGGGGACCGAGGCCAGGCCGGCGGCCAGCGTGCGCTCGGTGCCGGTGCCGTCGAGGATGCGCAACGCGCGCACGGTGTCGGAGGTGCGGCCCCACGCGACGGCTCGCGGTCCGCAGGCGTTGTTGCCGATCATGCCGCCGAGCGTGCAGCGATTCTGGGTCGACGGGTCCGGTCCGAACCGCAGGCCGTGCGGACGGGCCGCACGCTGCAATCGCGACAGCACGACGCCGGGCTGCACGGTGGCGACCCGCTGGGCCGGATCGATCGCGACGATCCGGTTCATGTGCCTGCTGAAGTCGAGCACCAGCCCGGAGCCGATCGCGTTGCCCGCCACGGAAGTTCCCGCGCCGCGGGCGGTGACCGGCAGGCCGTGGCCGCGGGCGAACTCGAGGGTGGCCGCCACGTCCTCGTCGGTCCGGGGGAAGACGACCGCGGCGGGGAGAACCCGGTAGTTCGACGCGTCCGAGGAGTATTCGGCACGCCGCCGGTCGGACGTGTCGACCTCGCCCGCGATCGTGCCGCGCAGTGCCGCCATCGGGTTCTCGGTCACCTCGTAAGCCTAGGTGCGAGTTCGCGGCAGCACAGGTGGGCACGGCGGCCGGTTTCGCTGTCGGCGGAACCAGCGGACGGCCGGAACGACTTGAACTAAACCATTGTTCAGGTCTTAGTGTCGGTGGCCAGGTCTTTGATGGGGCGGGGAGCGAGAGGGAGAACAACGTGAGCATCGAATCCGTGGCGTGGAGTCAGATGTACCGGCGCGCGAACGCGCCGCGGGAACAGCGGCCGTTCCGCCTCGCCACCGCCGCGCGCATCATCCGGTTCGCCGCGCCGCACCGGCGGAGAATCAGCGCGTTCCTGCTGTTCAGCATCGTGTCCGCGGTGCTCGCCGTGGCGACGCCGGTGCTGGCGGGCCGGGTGGTCAACGACATCGTCGGCGGCGCCGCGCCGCGCGTGGTGGTCCTCCTCGCGCTGGTGATCGGTCTGCTCGCGGTGTTCGACGCGGGGCTCGGACTGGCGACCCGATGGATGTCGGCGCGGATCGGCGAAGGGCTCATCCTCGATCTGCGCACCGCCGTGTTCGACCACGTGCAGAAGATGCCGGTCGCGTTCTTCACCCGGACCAGGACCGGTGCGCTGGTCAGCCGCTTGAACAACGACGTCATCGGCGCCCAGCGCGCGTTCAGCGACACGCTCTCCGGCGTGGTGGCCAACCTGGTGACGCTCGCGCTCACCCTCGGCGTGATGTTCAGCATTTCGTGGCAGATCACCTTGCTCGCACTGGTGCTGCTCCCGGTCTTCGTGATCCCGGCACGCCGGATGGGGAACCGGCTGGCCGACATGCAGCGCGAAGCGGCCCGGTTGAACGCGGCGATGAGCACGCAGATGACCGAGCGGTTCTCCGCGCCGGGCGCGACGCTGGTCAAACTGTTCGGTCGTCCGGAGCAGGAGTCCGGCGAATTCGACCTGCGGGCGCGGCGGGTGCGGGACATCGGCGTGCGCACCGCGATGTTGCAGACCGTCTTCGTCACCTCGCTCACGCTGGTGTCCGCGCTGGCGATCGCGCTGGTGTACGGGCTCGGCGGCTGGTACGCGCTGCGCGGGCAGTTGGACGCGGGCGCGGTCGTGTCGCTGTCATTGCTGCTGACCAGGCTCTACACCCCGCTGACCGCGCTGGCCAGCGCTCGGATGGAGATCATGGCCGCGCTGGTGAGCTTCGAGCGGGTCTTCGAAGTGCTCGACTTGAAACCGCTGATCGAGGACGCGCCGGGCGCGCGAGCGGTTCCGCCGGGCCCGGTCGCGCTGGAGCTGGACGAGGTGAGCTTCGGTTACCCCTCGGCCGACAAGGTGTCGCTGGCCTCGCTGGAGGAGGTGGCGAATCTGGATACCCGCGGCGGGGTGGAGGTGCTGCACGACGTGTCGCTGCGCGCGGAGCCCGGCCAGCTGATCGCGCTGGTCGGCTCGTCCGGCGCGGGTAAGTCGACCATCGCCCAGCTGGTTTCCCGGCTCTACGACGTCGACGCGGGCGCGGTCCGGTTGAACGGCGCCGACGTGCGCGAACTGACCACCCGCTCGATCCGCGAAACGGTCGGGCTCGTCACCCAGGACGGGCACCTGTTCCACGAGACCATCCGGGCCAACCTGTTGCTCGCCCGGCCCGAAGCCACCGAGGACGAGCTCTGGGACGCGCTGGAGCGCGCCCGGCTGCGCGAGCTGGTCGCGTCGTTGCCGGACGGGCTGGAGACTGTGGTCGGCGAACGCGGCTACCGGCTTTCCGGCGGTGAGCGCCAGCGTCTGACCATCGCGCGCCTGCTGCTCAAGCAGCCGCGCGTGGTGATCCTGGACGAGGCGACCGCCTCGCTGGACTCGACCTCGGAAGCCGCCGTGCAGGAGGCGCTGGCCGAAGCGCTGGAAGGCCGAACCGCGCTGGTGATCGCACACCGGCTGTCCACCATCCGCGCGGCCGACCAGATTCTCGTGCTGGAGCAGGGCCGCATCGTGGAGCGCGGTACCCACACCCAGCTGCTGGCCGCCGACGGCCGCTACGCGGAGCTGTACCGCACCCAGTTCGCCGAGGAGCCGGTCACCGCGGCGGCTTGACCGGTCGTTCGGCTAGCTCGCAGTCTCGTCGGCGGCGCAGGTGGTGTCGGTCTCCGGCAGCGCTCCCGCCCCGAAGTAGGCGTTGATCGCGTTGTTCACACAGCTGCTCAACTCGGGCCGGAATGTCATGTGGATCCGGACGTCTCGCAAGGTGACCATGCGCGACTCGGACAGAAATTGGTGCAGGCGCACGCCGTGGGCGTACGGGGTGCGCGGATCTCCGGTCGCCTGCACGATGAGCGCGGGCACGGCGTTGCGGACCACGGTCGGCGCTTCGACCGGTCTGGGCCAGAACGCGCAGGGCTGGATGTTGCCCGCCAGCGCGCCGAACACCGGTTGCGTGGCCCTGGTCTGCTCGATGTTGCGCCAGTACCAGGTGGGATCGATCGGCGCGCCGACGTCACCGCAGGCGATCTGCGCCAGCACGGAGTTCTCGTTGTCCCGCAGCGCCTGCACGATGGCGCGCAATCGGGGCGTGCGCGAGGTCGTCGGCGGGCCGCCCGCGTCGTCGGCGATCTCCCGCACTGTCGCGGCCAGCGCCTCGTTGAGCCGGAAGTTCGTCAGCAAGGCGTGCAGGATGAACGGAAACCAGTGGTCGTCGATCGCGAACCCGTCGATGACGACCGGTTGACGAGCGACGACGCGAACCAGCTCCTCCACCGTCGCGCGCACCTGCCGCGGCGTCGCGCCGAGCCGGAATTCGTCGTCGCGGGCAGCGGCCCACACCGCCCAATCATCCAGCGCGATCTCGTCGGCGGGCCCCCAATCCTGCACCAAGCCCGTCCAGTACCGGTCCGGGTCGATCGCGCTGTCGAGCACGATCCGATCGCTGCGCTCGGGGAACATCTGGGTGAACACGGCCCCGAGGTACGTACCGTAGGACAAGCCGTAGAAGTTGATCTTCTGCTCGCCCAGCGCGGCCCGCACGATGTCGATGTCGCGCGCCGTGTTCCGCGTGGTCAGCTGCCGCAACATGATCGGATCACGAATGACGCAGCTCGCGGCCATGCCCGCGGACTGAACGGTGTCGTGCGCGAACCCCAGCGGGTCCAGGCCCGCCGACCGGACCATCTCGCCGACCGGCCACCCGCACCGCGGCGTCCGGCCGGACTCGCCGACCCCGCGCGGGTCCATCCCGATCAGGTCGTGACTCGCCAGCACGTCCGGTGACAGCACGTCCCCGAGCAGGTCCACGCTGTCGAGTCCCGGCCCGCCGGGACCGCCCGGATTCGACAGCAGGACTCCCCGCCGCCGTGCCGGATCGCTTGCCTTCACCCTGGATATCGCGACGGTGATGGTGCGATCCCCGGGGTGCCCATAGTCCAGCGGCACCAGCACGTCGGCGCACTCGCCACCGGCCTTGTCCAGATTCTCGACACCGCACGGTTTCCATTCGAGCTGCTGGCGATAGAACCGGTCCAGGCCGGCCGGGTAGACGTCCGGCATCGGCTCGGCACGGCTGTAGGTGGGCGCCGCCAGCAGCACGGATACCGCCATGACCGAGATCGAACGCCAGAACAGCTTCGCGGACAACAGACTTCGCCTCTCGACCGGAGCGGGCACGTGGGTGGATGCGGAAGAACCGTATCGGATCGGGGCTTCCGATGGTCGCAACCCCTTCCCGCGTGCGGCGTGCGGCAAGGTCGGCGGCAGGTGTTCCGGCATCGAGCCGGGCTTCGGCGTATCGGACGCAGGGGCAGCGGTCGACTATCGGCCAGGGGCGTCACAGCCTCCTGCGAGCACCGCGACCTACGAGAACCCGCCGCGTACCGGCCTCGCGCAGGTGACGATCAGAATTCGCCCGCCACGCCGAGAATGGTCCGCCCCGAATGCGTGCCTTTCCGGATGGCATGCAGCACCTTCTCCGCGTCGGTGATCGGCGCGTGCTGCTGCAAGGCCGAAAGATGCTGTGGGCGGAGTTCTTTGCCGAGCTGCGACCACACCTCCCGGCGGCGCTCGATCGGCAGATTGACCGAATCGATTCCCTCGAGGGCGACGCCGCGCAGGATGAACGGCATCACGGTGGTGGGCAGTTCGGCGCCGCCGGTGAGGCCGCTGGCCGCGACCACCCCGCCGTAGCCGATGGCGCTCAGCACGTAGGCCAGCGATGGGCCGCCGACGCTGTCGAGGGCCGCGGCCCACCGCGCTTTGGTGAGCGGCCGCGGCTTGGCGTCCGGGTCCTCCGGCAACCGGCCGATCACCTCGTTCGCGCCGATCTCGCTGAGCAGATCGGCCGCGTCGGTCTTACCGGTGGAGGCGATGACTTCGAAGCCGAGGCCGGAGAGGATGTCGATGCTCACGCTGCCGACGCCGCCGGTCGCGCCCGTGACCAGCACCGGCCCCGCGTCCGGGGTGAGGCCCCGCTCGAGCAGGGCCAGCACGCTCAGCGCCGCGGTGAAGCCCGCCGTGCCGAGCGTCGCGGCATCGCGCAAACTCAGGTTCTCCAGTTTGACCACCCATTCGGCGGGCACCCTGGCGTATTCGGCGAAACCGCCGTTGTGCGAGACGCCGATCTCGTATCCGTGCGCGATCACCGGGTCGCCCGGGGCGAAATCGTCGTCGGCGGACTCGACCACCTCGCCCACGAGATCGATGCCCGGAACGATCGGGTAGTTGCGCACCACCCCGCCGCCCTTGGTGATCGCCAGACCGTCCTTGTAGTTCGCGCTCGAGTAGTGCACTTTGATCGTCACGTCGCCCGGCCCGAGGAAACTCTCGCCGACCTGCTGCCGGGTCAGGACGATCCCGCTATCCGTTTCGTGTGCCACCATCGCCCAGAACTCCATGCGGACGAGCATACGAGTGTCCGGACCGGTCCGGGAGCTACTGCGGCAGGAGTTCCAGCCGCACGCCGAGCAGACGAACCGGGCGGTCGAGGTCGAACCGGTCGACGATCCGCAGCGCGGTCTCGGCGATCCGCGCCGCATCGATCGTCGGTTCGGGCAGTTTCTCCTGCTTGCTGCGGGTGTAGAAGGTATTCGTGCGCACCGTGACGCCGACCCGGGTGCCCACCCGGCCCGCGGCGGCCATCTCCTCGGCGACCTCGGTGGCCAGCCGCGCGACGTGGGCGCGGATCTCGCCCGGATCGGTCAGATCGCGGGGGAAAGTCTCGGATTTGCTGCGACCCACCGGGATTCGCGGTTCGGTGGTGACATCGGTATCGCCTTTGCCATGGCCGAGAACCCGGAGATACGGGCCGGTATTCGGCCCGAACTCCGCGGCCAGCCGATCCCGATCGGCCGTCATCAGATCACCCACGGTCTGGATGCCGAGGGCGGCGAGGCGGGCGGCGATCCGGCTGCCGATGCCCCACAGCGCGTCCGTCGGGCGATGCGCCATCACTTCGGTCCAGTTCGCGGCGGTGAGCCGGAAGACGCCCGCGGCGGCGCCGGGGTCGGTGCCGGGCTCGGCCGACGACTTGCCCGCGGACTTGGCGAACCCGGTGGCGAGCTTGGCGGTGAGCTTGTTGTCGCCGATGCCGATCGAGCAGGTCAGGTCGAGTCCGGCGACGGCGGCGCGCACCTGCCGCGCGAGAGCCTCCGGGTCGTCGGTGTCGGCGGCCAGGAACGCTTCGTCCCAGCCCCACACCTCGACCCGCCCTGGGAATGTCCGCAGCAGCGCCATCACCTCGTCGGAGGCGTCCTCGTAGGCGGCCATGTCCAACGGAAGGAACACCCCGTCGGGGCACTTGCGCTGCGCACCGCGCAGCGGCATGCCCGCACGCACGCCGAACGCCCGCGCCGGATAGGACGCACAGGTCACCACTTTGCGCGGTTCGGTCGGATCGCCGTGGCCGCCGACGATGACCGGCAGTCCCCGCAGTTCCGGATGACGGCGGAACTCCACCGCCGCCTGGAACTGGTCGAGATCGACGTGCAACAGCCATCTGGCCACATGCCGTTCTTACCCCACGGCCCCGACAACCTGCCCGGATTCCGTGGATCGGCCGTCGACCGGCCTTCGCCGCGCCGTACCGTCCGCCCCGGACGAGTCGGGTACCGGTACACCGTCGGGGGTGAGCGCGATCGACGCGGCGTTGCGATGACGAAAAAACAGAACTAAATTCTGTATATGAAGATTCGAGATCGGTTGCTGTTGGCCGCCGAGCGGCAATTCGCCGAGCACGGGGCGCTCGACGCGACGCTGACCCAGATCCGCGACGCGGCGGGCGCCAGCGTCGGGGCGCTCTACCACCATTTCCCGGACAAAGCCGACCTGTATCGGCAGGTGTGGGCCAACGCGCTGGTGGACTACCAGCGGCATTTCTGGGCGGTGGTCGCCGACAGCACCGACGCCCACGAAGGCGTCACCGCCGGTGTGCGCGAGCATCTGCGCTGGGTGAGCGAGAACCAATACCGCGCGACGGTGCTCACCTCCGCACGGCCGCCAGGGGTGCGCGAGAGCGAGAGCAATCGCCGCTTCATGTCCGACGTGACGCGCTGGTGGCGCACGCACGCCGGATACGGCGCGGTCCGCGATCTTCCGATCGATCTGGTCTACGCGCTGTGGCTGGGCCCCGCGCAGGAATACACCCGGCAGTGGCTGGGCGGCGAAATGCGCATCGCGCCGGCCGATGTCGCGGGCGAACTCGCCGACGCCGCCTGGCTCGCCCTCGCCGCCGATCGCACCCGCGCCGCGGAAGAGGTCGGTCGATGACAACCGCCACGACCCTCGACCTCGACAGCGCCAAGAAGATCTTGGCCGCACAGCCTTTCGCGAGCTTGGTCGGCACCGAGATCACCGCGTTCGGTGACGGCGCCGCGACCCTGGTCATCCCGCTGCGCCACGAACTGACCCAGCAGTTCGGTTATGTGCACGGCGGCGTTCTCGCTTACGCCGCCGACAATGCCCTCACCTTCGCCGCGGGGACGGTGCTCGGCGCGAACGTGCTCACCGGCGGTGTCACCGTCACCTACCTGCGCCCCGCCGCAGGCGAGCGATTGCGCATCGAGGCATCCGTCACCGGAGCGACGCGCCGCCAAGCGGTCGCCCGCTGCGAGATCTACGCGGAAGCTCCGGACCGGGAACCGATTCTGTGCGCGGTGGCCCAAGGCACCACCCGACTCGCCGAAACCGATTTGACCAGTGCGAACACCGCTCCTTGACCGCGCGATGCCGCCTCCATCGCCGACGACACCGGGGAGGGCGCGTCGAGCATCGCTACACCACTCGGCCGGAACTGATGTGCGGCTCGATGCGGCCGAACACGTCGTGCCTGGTGGCCCGCCAGGCCGCGCCGCCGCTCAGGACAGGTAACCGATGCGCAGTGGTCGCATGTCATGCCTCCGACCTCGCAGGCCGGTCGAGCACCGACGAAGGGCCGGGCACGGAGATGTCCGTGCCCCGCCCGTTCGGCCCCAGGTCAGGCGGTCGCGGCGAAGGCCGGGCCCAGGGCCGGTTCGGCGACCGGCTCGATGGCGTAGGCCAGGATGTCGGCCACGTCGGCGACCGGACGGACGTCCAGCGCCGCCAGCACCTCCGCCGGGACGTCGTCCAGATCCGGCTCGTTGCGCGCCGGGATGAACACCGTCTTCAATCCGGCCCGCTGGGCGGCGAGCAGCTTCTGTTTGACGCCGCCGATCGGCAGCACCCGGCCGTTCAAGGTGACCTCGCCGGTCATGCCGACGTCCGATCGCACCTGCCGCCCCAGCGCCAGCGACACCAGAGCGGTGACCATCGTGACGCCCGCGGACGGTCCGTCCTTGGGCACCGCACCGGCCGGGAAGTGGATGTGGATGTTGCGGTCCAGCACCGACGCCTCGACGCCGATCTCCTCCAGGTGCGAACGCACGTAGGTCAGCGCGATCTGCGCGGACTCCTTCATGACGTCGCCGAGCTGGCCGGTGAGGGTCAGCGAGCGCTCACCCTCGGCGGCGTTGGCCTCGATGTAGAGGACGTCGCCGCCCGCGCCGGTCACGGCGAGGCCGGTGGCCACACCGGGGACGGCGGTGCGTTCGACCGAGTCGGGGGTGAAGCGCGGACGACCCAGGTAGTCCGTCAGATCGCCCAGCCCGATGGTCAGGACGTCGGTATCGACCTGGTAGCCCAGTTCGGGGTCGTAACCTGACGCGGCCGGGACGTTTTCGCGCTCGGAGAGCCGGGTGGCCGCCTTGCGCAGCGCCTTGGCGATCAGCCGCTCCATCTGCCGCACGCCCGCCTCCCTGGTGTAGTTGGCCGCGATCTCGCGCAGCGCTTCCTCGCTGACGGACACCTCCTCGGCGGTCAGCGCGTTGCGCTCGAGCTGCCGCGGCACCAGGAAGTCACGCGCGATGGCCACCTTGTCGTCCTCGGTGTAGCCGTCGACGGTGATCAGTTCCATCCGGTCCAGCAGCGGGCCGGGGATGGTCTCCATGACGTTCGCCGTGGCGATGAACAGCACGTCGGACGAGTCCAGGTCCAGATCGAGGTAGTGGTCGCGGAAGGTGTGGTTCTGCGCCGGGTCCAGTACCTCGAGCAGGGCGGCGGCCGGATCGCCGCGGAAATCGGAGCCGACCTTGTCGATCTCGTCCAGCAGGACGACCGGATTCATCGATCCGGCTTCCTTCATGGCGCGGACGATGCGACCGGGCAGCGCGCCGACGTAGGTACGGCGGTGGCCGCGGATCTCGGCCTCGTCGCGCACGCCGCCCAGGGCGACGCGAACGAACTTGCGCCCCAGAGCGCGCGCCACGGACTCACCCAGCGAGGTTTTGCCGACACCGGGCGGGCCGACCAGCACCAGCACCGCGCCGGAGCCGCGTCCGCCGACCACCTCCAGGCCGCGAGCGGCCCGGCGGGCGCGCACGGCCAGGTACTCGACCATGCGGTCCTTGACCTCGTCCAGGCCGTGGTGATCGGCGTCCAGGACCGCGCGGGCGGCCGAGACGTCGGTGCTGTCGGTGGTCTGCACCGCCCACGGCAGTTCGAGCACGGTGTCCAGCCAGGTCCGGATCCAGCCGGATTCCGGGCTCTGATCGCTGGCTCGCTCCAGCCTGCCGACCTCGCGCAGCGCCGCCTCGCGGACGGAGTCGGGCAGGTCGGCCTGCTCCACCCGGGTGCGGTAGTCGTCGGCGCCGTCCGGCTCGTCCTCGCCGAGTTCCTTGCGGATGGCGTTGAGCTGCTGGCGCAGCAGGAATTCGCGCTGGCTCTTCTCCATGCCCTCGCGCACGTCTTCGCTGATCTTCTCGCTGATCTCGGCCTCGGCGATGTGCGCTTTGGTCCACTCGATCAGGGTGGCGAGCCGCTGGGCCACGTCCGGGGTCTCGAGCAGTTCGCGCTTCTGCTCGAAGGTCAGGTAGGTGGCGTAACCCGCGGTGTCGGCGATGGCCGACGGGTCGGTCAGCTGATTGACCGCGTCGATGACCTGCCAGGCCTCCCGGCGCTGCAGCACCGAGACGACCAGCTTCTTGTACTCGGCGGCCAGTTCCTTGGTGCGGCCGTCCGGCGCCGGCGTCTCGACCGGTTCGGCCTCGACCCACAGGGCGGCGCCCGGGCCGGTGACCCCGTGCCCGATCTTGGCGCGCCGTTCGGCCTTGAGCACGGCCGCCGGGGCTCCGCCGCGCATGCGGCCGACCTGTTCGATGGTGGCGACCACGCCGTAGGTGGCGTATCCCTCGTTCAGCCGCGGCGCGAGCAGCACGGCGTCGGTCCCGGCGGCGCGCGCGGCATCGATCGCGGCCTGCGCCGATTCGTCCAGTTCGATGGGCACGACCATGCCCGGCAGCACGATCGGATCGGTCAGGAACAGCACCGGCAGGTTCTGTGGTGTAGTCACGTCTTCGACCCTTCCAAAAGTTGAGCGTTGCCTACTCAACCCCCGGATGTCCGGGTTTGTTCCACTCCCATGCCGCGTTCGCTGAGGGCGAATGGACGACTCGCGCGTGCGCGGCCGGACCGCGCGCACCGTTCGCGTTGACACTCCGTCCAAGGCAATGAGAACGTGGGGGCCTTGATATCTCATACCGGCGGTACCGCCGGATCGGCTTAGGGAGTCCCATCGATGTCGTCGCTCGCCGCCGGCGTGTTCGTCGACTGGGAAGGATTGACCGGGCAGCCGAAGTTCGTGGTCGACCTGATCACGTTTCCGGTCTTCAGCGCGCTGGCCGGTTGGTTGACCAACTGGACCGGTGTGCTCATGCTGTTCTGGCCGATCCTGTTCCGCGGCGTCCGCATCCCGGGCTTGCACGTGCTCTATCCGTACTTCCCGCGCCGGGTCCAGGTGCTGCCGACCTTCTCCGGCGACGGCCGCCGCCTCGGATTCCAGGGCTTCATCCCGGCGCGCGCGGAGAAGATGGCCAGCATCTGCGTGGACAAGGCCCTGATGCGAATCGGCAGTCCGAGGGACTTCATTTACGAACTCGATCTCGACGGCATCGCCGACTACATCGCCGTGCTCGCGCGCGAGCAGGTGCGGCCGCTGGTCGACGAGCTGATGTACCGGGAGAACCCGGAGCTGTGGCGCACCGTGCCGCGTCCCGCCAAGCAGTTGATCTACCAGCGGGTGGATCGCGAACTGCCCGCCCTGTCCCGCCGTGCGTTCGCCTCACTCGGCGACAACGTCGACCAGCTGATCGATATCAAGAGTTTCGTGATCCGCTACCTGCGGGAGAATCCGACCATCCTGAAGGACCTGACCACCACCATCGCCGCGCCCGAGCTGCGCTTCATGGTGCGCATCGGTCTGCTCGGCGCCCCGTTCGGCGTGCTGCTCGCGCTGTATCTGCATGTACATCAGCACATTCCGGTGCTCGGCTGGGTGCCGGGCTGGGTGATCGTGCTGCTCGCCTCGGCGGCGATCGGCGTGATCGTGAACGTCATCGCGGTGAAGATGGTGTTCGAACCGGGTGACCCGCAACCGCGGTACAAGTACCTGTGGAAGCAAGCCCTTCTGGCCAAGCGACAGACCCAGGCGGCCACCGATCTGGCGCACATCCTGGCTTATCAGGTGCTGACGTTGCAGAACTTGTCCAAGGAGCTGCTGGAGGGCCCGAACGGGGACAAGACCAGACAGCTGCTGGAGCGCTTGATCGCCGACGAGATCAGTCGCCAGCTCGGCCCGACCACCACGCTGGTGCGCGCGGCTCTCGGGCGCCGCCAGTTCGACAACCTCACGGTGGGCGCGGCGGGCGCGGCGGTCGGCTTGGCGCCGACCCTGGTGGAGGACGAGGAGTTCACCCTCGCGCAGGCCAAGACCATCGACGACTTCGCGGCGCGCAAATTGCGCGACCTGACGCCGGGGGAGTTCATGGAGATGTTCTACGCGTCGGTGGAACAGGACGCCTGGCTGCTGTATCTGCACGGCGCGGTGCTGGGTCTCGTCGTCGGAGCTGCCCACCTGCTGGTTTTCGGCTGGTAGCCGGGGCGTCGCCGCAATATAAAACAAGCATGCTTGCCTTTTTTTAACCTCGCTGCGATGCTGGACCCGGCGGCACACGAGGCGGTGTGCCCGAAACGGCAGGGGAACAGATGGCTGACCTCGAGGCGCTGCTCGGCGATTTCGCCGACGAATGCGCCGACCTGGAACGACTCGTCGGCCCGCTGGCGCACGCGGAGTGGGCGCGGGCCACACCCGCGCCCGGCTGGACCATCGCCCACCAGATCGGTCACCTGGCCTGGACCGACGAGATCGCGACGATCGCCACCGCGGACGCCGACGGTTTCCAGAAGTTGCTGGCCGAGGCCGGGCCCCGTGCGCTCACGTTCGTCGACGAGGCCGCCGAGAAGGCCGCGACCGAACCGCCCGCCGACCTGCTCGATCGCTGGCGGCGCGGACGCGCATCGCTCACCGCCGCGCTGCGCGCGGCGCCCGCGGGCGTCAAACTGCCCTGGTTCGGCCCGCCGATGAGCCCCGCCTCGATGATCACCGCCCGCATCATGGAGACCTGGGCGCACGGCCAGGACGTGGCCGACGCCCTCGGTGTGCACCGCACTCCCACCGCGCGGCTGCGCACTGTGGCCCATATCGGCGTGCGCACCAGGAACTTCGCCTACACGGTGCACGGAAAGACCCCGCCCACAACGGAGTTCCGCGTCGAACTCACCGCGCCGGACCGCACGATCTGGGCATGGGGTCCCGAGGACGCCGAGCAGCGGGTGACCGGACCGGCGCTCGACTTCTGCCTGCTGGTGACCCAGCGCCGCCATCCGGACGACCTGGCGATCGTGACACAGGGCGACGACGCCGCGGAATGGCTCGAGATCGCACAGGCTTTCGCGGGCCCGACGGGTGCGGGAAGGACAGCGGGCCAGTTCGCCTGACCCGCCCACACCCGGCCCGATCGATGACGATTCGGGAGCGGGCGAGCGCCACACTTGGGTGCGCCGTGTTCATGTCGACGGCCGGACGCCGTTGGCCGGGTGTCTCGAGGTGGCAGTCGAGAATGGCGCTCGCCAGCTAAACGAATATTTACCCCTTGGTGTGCGCACGGAAACATCTACGCCACCTAGGGCGGTGGCGCCTGAGCTGCCGCACCGTGTGATCCTGCTCTCTTCGACGCGACAGACGCCGCGACCCCAGAGGTAGCCTGGACGGGCGTACAGCTCCTGAGGAGCTGGTCTGTGGGGAGCAGCGTCGCAGGGAAAGGAGCGCATCGTGACAGCACACCGACCTGCCCAAGTCGCTCGGCATGCCGCCATCGTGCTCGCCGGCGCCGCCAGCTTGAGCCTGACCGCCGCCGCCGGGGCCTACATCGTGCACCAGATCGCCGATACCCAGCGCCCGGATTCTCGGCTCGCCGCACCGGTCACCCCGGCTACCCCTCATGCGCCCGACCACGGCCGGGCGACCGTCTCGTATCCGGTACTCACCGCCAGCAGCTCCGTATTGCCCGCCGCGGTCTCCGCTCCGCCTGCTTTCGAGCCCGAAGCCGCTACGCCGCCGATCAATTCGCCGACCGCGCCCGCGCATCTCAGCGGTGAGGTCCGCCTCGGCGACGCGTATTTCGGCGCGCAGGTCGCGACAGCCGAGCCCGAAACCCTCTCGGTCACCGTGGATACGAACGCGATTACGGTGCTCACGGGTTTACTCCGTTCCGCCCCCGCGCCGGAGCAGCCGGGCGCGTCCACCGTGACCACGATGCGCACCGATCTCGACACCCAGAGCGGTGAAGTGCGCGTGGCCTTGTCGGATCCGCGACTCGGCGAGCACGACCTGCGCCTGAATCGTCACGCCGCCCCCGCCCCGGGGCAGATTCCGGCCGGTGGCCGGAAGCATGACGCCACCCAACCCGTGCTCACCGCCCCGCAGGGCGCAGTGGATTCCGTCAAGGTGTGATCCACCGCTTACCCTGCTCGGCATGAGCGCCTACGACTTCTGCGTCATCGGCGGCGGGATCGTCGGCGTCGCGACCGCGCACCGGATCCTGGCGCGCTACCCCGGCGCCGAGCTGGTACTGCTGGAGAAGGCGCAGCACCTCGGCGCACATCAAACCGGGCACAACAGCGGCGTCATCCACTCCGGGATCTACTATCCGCCGAACAGCCTCAAGGCCACGCTGTGCCGCCGTGGCGCGCGCTGGACCGAGGAATTCGCGGCGGCGCACGACATCCCGCACCGGATCTGCGGCAAATTGCTGGTCGCCACGGACGACGCCGAATACGGACGCATGCTCGCGCTGCACGAACGCTCGATCACCAACGGGGTGGCCGTCGAGCTGATCGATGCCGCCGAACTGGTGCGACGCGAACCGCGCGTCACCGGTGTCGGCGCACTGTTCGTCCCGGGCACCGGGATCATCGACTACACCCGGGTCACCGAAGCGCTCGCCACGGAAGTTCGCGGCGCCGGTGGCGAGTTCGTGTTCGGCGCCGAGGTCACCACGCTCACCGAGACCACGGGCGCGGTGACCGCGGCCGGGCCGACCGGTTCGTGGACGGCGCGCAGGCTCGTGGTCTGCGCCGGCCTGCAGGCCGATCGGATGGCACGGGCAGCCGGGCTGAGCAGCGACTTTCGCATCGTGCCGTTCCGCGGTGAGTACTACCAGTTGCCGCGCGAACGCAGCGGCTTGGTCAGCACCTTGATCTATCCGATTCCCGATCCCGAATTGCCCTTCCTCGGAGTGCATTTGAGTCCGGCGATCGACGGGACGCTCACCGTGGGACCGAACGCGGTGCTGGGCCTTGCCAGAGAGGGCTATCGCAAAGGCAGCTTCGACGTCAGGGACGCTCGAGAAGTGCTCGGATACCCCGGATTTCACCGGGTGGCCAAGGCGAACGTGCGCACCGGGCTGCGCGAATTGCGCAACTCGCTGTTCAAGCGCGGGTACCTGGCGCAGTGCCGCCGCTACTGTCCGGAGCTGACGCTCGCCGATCTGCTCCCGCGCGAGGCGGGTATTCGCGCGCAGGCCGTGCTGCGCGACGGAACCTTGGCGCACGACTTCATGATCGAGCGCACCGAACGCTCGATTCACCTGCTCAATGCCCCGTCACCCGCGGCGACCTCGGCCATGCCGATCGCCGAGCACATCGTCGACCAGCTTTGAACGACGCACCGCCGGACCGACCGCCCGGTCGCTATCTGGCATGACAGCGCACCAAATTCTGCCGAGCCCTCGAATAAAGAGGAGAGCTGTAGTACTTTTGACGCCAGTCGTGGAACAGGGAGGGCCTATGGGCCACATCAAGTACGCGAGTGACGTCGGAGCGCCGGTCGAGGTCGCTTTCAGCTACACCGACAACCATCTCTTCGTACCGGATTGGATGTTCGGCATCGCGGACTTCGTGCCGACCGGCGACCAGGAACGCGGCCTCGGCGCGATCTTCGCCACCACCACCCGTCTCGCACTCCTACAGCCCGCGTCGACCTGCGAGATCACCGAATACCGCCACAACGCGGTGATCGGGTACACGCTGCGCGGGCGCTTCTCCGGCACTTTGCGGCTGCGCTTCGATCCGCTCGGCTACGGACGCTCGGTGCTCACCTCCGAGGCGGAGTACAGTTCGCCCCGCGGCGTGATCGGGCGCCTGGGCGCGGGCTTGGTCGACGCCGCGGTCAAATCGGCGCTACGGCGTACCGAATCCCGGTTACGGAGGGAGATAGAGGAATTCCACGGTACCGATCTTGTCGGTCGGATTGCGTAGGGTGCCAGCCATGATCATCGTGAGCACCGACGGATCCTGCCTCCGCAACCCCGGCGGCGCCATCGGCTGGGCTTGGGTCAATCATCAGGGTTCCTCCGCCAGCGGAGGAGCCGCGTCCGGAACCAACCAGGTCGCGGAACTGCGCGCGGTGCTGGAAGCGATCGTCGCCCATCCCGGGTCCGAACCTCTGCTCATCGAGAGCGATTCGCTCTACGCGATCAAATGCGCGTCGGAGTGGGTGTCGGGGTGGCGGCTCAACGGCTGGCGCACGTCCACCGGCGGCGCGGTGAAGAATGTCGAACTCGTCCGGCAGATCGATCGAGCCATCGCGAGCAGGCCGGGGCCGGTCCGCTTCCGCTGGGTCCGTGGCCATGTCGGCAACTACTTCAACGAGCAAGCCGATGCGCTGGCCGGAGAAGCGGCTCGGCAGGCCGCGGTCACCGCGGCTGTCGCCGAGGCGAACACCGTGGAAATGCTCGCGGTGACTGTGGAGAAAGCGTCGGCGGCGCCGGAAGCGCCGAAGGACAAGGCCGCGGGGAAGGCGGCCGCGCCGTCGGCGCCACAGACTTTGACGCTGTTCTGATTCGTGCGCGAATCGCCGAAGACCGCCCGAATGACCTCCGGCGGTGGTGGCTCGGCCCACCGCCGGAGGCGCTCGGCTAGTTGCCCGGCTGCGGTGCGGGCTGACCAGACGGTGCGGGCTGCGGGGCGCCGCCCGGCGCGGGAGCGCCGGGAAGGCCGGTGCCCGCGCCCTTCAGCATCGGCGAATCGAGCTTCTCGACCAGCCACTTGTCGCCCGACTTCTGCAGCTGGGCGATCACCACGACGAACTGCCGCTCGGGGTTGGCCTGGGTGAAGTTGGTCCGGTACTGCGTGAGGGTCACCAGCACCTTGGCCGAGGTCTGGTCACCGGACTGGTAACCACACTGCACGTCGTCGGCCCAGGACTTGACCTGCGCCTGCACCATGGCGTCCTCGAGCGCCTTGGTCGCGTCGTCGAACTCCTTGAGGAACTCGCCGGTCGAACCGGCCTTCACCGTGGTGAAGTAGTCGTCGAGGTTCTTCGAGTAGTCGTAGACCGAGACGTCCTTGCCGAAGGCGCACGCGGCGCTGGTCGAATCGCGGATCGCGTCGAGCTTGTCGCCGCGATCCTTGCCCTGCAGGAAGAACACGACCACCGCGGTGATCGCCGCGACCGCGAGCACGCCGGCCGCGAAGGCGGCCACGAGCGGAAGCGAGGTGGATTTCCCGGACGGCGCCGGCGCGGCCGCCTTGGGAGCGCCACTTTTCGCTGTCGACTTCTTGCCCGCCTCGGTCTTGCTCGCCTCGGTCTTGTCCGCCTTCTCCGCCTTGGACAGCTCGGGCTTCGCCGCGCCCGCGGCATCCTCCGACTTCGCGGTCACCGCGTCGGTGTCCTGGTCGGCGGCGGCCTTGGTCCCGGCGTCCTTGTCGTTCTCGGCGTCGTCGGTAGACATCGATAAAACCTGCACTTTCCCGGCGCGCGTCGGTGCGCACCGATTGGCTTCAGCGGCCCGCGGCAGCGAACCTTACGGGTTCACCAGCGAGTATGCCCGGCCGACGGGTGGACCGCCGGGCCGGGTACGACTCACCGCACCGGAGGCAGAGTCCGCTCGTTCGGATCCACGCCCGGCGGCATGTGCGCGCCGTTGTTCGGCACGTCCGGCCGAGGCGCGTTCGCCGCGCCGCGGATCTGCTGACCCGGCGGCGGGTTCTCACAGTAGTTCCACTTCGGAATCGTGCCGTCCTGCACGACCTCGTTGCGGATCTTCGGAGTGTTGTAGGTACAGAACGGCCGCGGCCAGATGTCGATCATGGCGTGGAATTCGTTCCCGTGCGCCGGGACGCCCAGCGCCTCGCCGCCGAGCGCGAGCGAGGGGAACAGCGCACGCAGCGCGGGCAGCCGCAGCTGCGCCGCCTTGGTGATCGCCTGGAAGTTCGCGGCCAGACCGGTGATCGGGTCGGCCGTCCGGTCCACCACCGCGCCGAGGCTGGTGAGCTGGCCGGGCGCCTGGTCGAGCACCCGCTGCAGTTCCGCGTTCGCGTTGTTGAACTGCTCGAACAGCACCCCGGAATTGCGGGTCAGCGTCGCCAGATCGGGCTGCGCGTTGGACGTGGTGCCGGCGATGGTACGCAGATTGGTGATCAGATTCGTGGTCTGCGGCAGCAGCGAGTCCAGGCCGGCCATCGCCAGACTGATCCCGTTCACCAAGCCGCGCAGCTGGTCCGGACCACCGCTGAGCGCGATGTCCAGCTCGCTCAGGATGACCTGGAAGTGGTCCGGGTTGATCTGCGCGATCAGAGCGCTGGAGTTGTCCAGGACCGACCACACCGGCGTCGGCGTGTAGATCTTCTCCGGATCGAACTTGATCACCGCGCCGTTGGCCAGGTACGGCCCCTGCTCGATGTTCGGCCGGAAATCGATGTACTGCTCACCCGCGCCGGACAGCGCCTGCACCGCGATACGGGTGTCCACCGGGATCTTGTACTTCGACTCGATCTGCGCGGTGGCGGCGATGGCCTGCCCACGATCGGTCAGCTCGATCGAGGTCACCTTGCCGATCCGCCAACCGCGCAGAGTCACGTCGTTGCCCGGCTGCAGACCGCCGGAGCGGTCCAGGTTCACCGTGACGGTGTAGTCGGACCGCAGCGGGTTCACCCGCATGACGTTCACCATCAGGTACGCGGCGCCGACCAGGAGCACGAGCACCAGGCCCAGGTTCGACAGGAAGATCTTGCTTCCGAACAGTTTGCGTACGGAGGTCATCGGTGTCCTCCCTGCACCCGGCCCTGCACCAGCTGCAACACCTGGATCAGGCTGCCCGCGAAGTCCTGCAGGTCGTGCAGATCCTGGAGCTTGCCGTGCTCGGGATCGGTGAGCGCGCTGATGTCGAGATTGGTCGCGGTGGCGTACACCGCGAAGCTGCTGCCGCGGAAGGTCGCGTCCACCTTGGGCCGCAGCACGCGGAGCCGATCGAGCAGTACGCCGAAGTTGTCACCGGTCTTGGCGATCGCGTCCATCAGCTGCTGGGTGTTCTCCAGCAGGCCGTTCAGCTGCGCGGTGGAGGTGTCGGCGTAATTGCCCAGCGCGGCGCTGGCGACGGACAACTTGTCCAGCAGATCGCCGATGGCCCGGTTGTTCTCGGCGATGGCGCCGATCATCTGGGGCAGCGTGTCGGCCACCTCGCCGAGTTCCGAGCGCCGCGCTTCGATGGTGTTGGCGAGGGTGCTGAATTCACCGAGCACGCTGTCCACCCGGGCCGAGTTGGCGTTCAAACTGCCCACCACGCCGGTCATCTCGGTGATCAGGTGGGCCAGCTGCTCGCCGCGGCCGCCGACGATGGAATCCAGCTCCGAGCCCAGCTTGGACAGGCTGGCGATACCGCCGCCGTTGAACAGCATGGAGACCGAGATGAGCAACTGCTCGACGGTCGCGCCCGCGGAAGTGTCGTCGATCGTGAGCGTGTCGCCGTCGTGCAGCATCTCCGCGCCCGGCTCGGTCTTGGGCTTGGACACCGCGACGAACACGTCACCGAGCGGGGTGGCCTGCCGCAGTTCCGCCGTGCTGCCCTTGGGCAACTCGATGTCCTTGCTGATGGTCAGGTCGACGATCGCCTGGAAGTTCTTCGTCTTGATGTCGGTGACCACGCCGACGTCCGAACCGCCGATCTTCACCTTCGCCTGGTCGGGCAGGTTCAGCGCGTTCTCGAACACCGCGTGGATGGTGTAGGTCTCCCCGGACATACCCGGTTTCGGCAGCGGCAGCTTCTCCACGGTGAGCCCGCAACCGGAGGTGACCGCGACACCGGCCACCGCGGCGACGGCGACCAGCGCCCTGCGTGCCTTGATCGTCATTCGGTACGTCATTTCGTCAGTCCGAGCAGTGCGGCGGTGAGCCCGTAGTCGGGTCCGAAGTCCTGCATGTTTCCGGTGCGGCAGCCGTCGGCCTTCATCTGGATGCGTTCGCAGAACAGGCTGACGATCTCGCCCGACAGCGCGGTGCCGATCACCGCGTGCAGCCGGACGTACCCGTGCTCGCGGTTGATGATGTTGTCGACGTTCTGCATGACCATCGGCGCCAAGTCGGCGACCTCGGTGAGGCCGTAGGCGTTGTCGCGCAGTTGCTGGGTCACGTTGGTCAGGCCGGTCACGGAGCCCGACAGCTGATCCTGGTACTGCGTGAGCGTGGTGCTCGTGTTCTGCAGGAACG
>NZ_BAFS01000293.1 GCF_000308415.1 Nocardia asiatica NBRC 100129
CCCGCCGTCCGGCCCGCCGCCGCGCCGTGGCGGGGGCAACGGCGACGGCCCCGACGGGCCCGGCCGCCGCAGGCCCGCACAGCGGAAGAAATCTCCGTGGCGGATCGTGCGCCGCACCATCTACGTCCTGGTCGCGCTGGCCATCCTGGTGCCCAGCGGCATCTTCCTGGCCGCGTACACCACGGTGTCGGTGCCGCAGCCGGGCGACCTGAAGACCAACCAGGTCGCGACCATCCTGGCCTCCGACGGCACCACGGTGCTCAGCAAGGTGGTGCCGCCGGAGGGCAACCGGACCGACGTCACCATCGAGCAGATCCCGCCGCATGTGCGCAACGCGGTGATGGCGGCCGAGGACCGGGACTTCTACACGAACCCCGGCTTCTCGATCTCCGGCTTCGCGCGCGCGGCCAGGGACAACATCCTCGGCAAGGAGAGCGCGGGCGGTGGCTCGACGATCACCCAGCAATACGTGAAGAACGCGCTGGTGGGTGACGAACGCTCGCTGACCCGCAAGATGCACGAGCTGGTCATCTCGGCGAAGATGGCACGGCAGTGGAGCAAGGACGAGATCCTCGCCGCGTACCTCAACACCATCTACTTCGGTCGCGGCGCCTACGGCATCGACGCGGCGGCCAAGGCTTACTTCGGCAAGCCGGTGCAGGAACTCACCGTGGCCGAGGGCGCGGTGCTCGCCGCCACCATCCAGCTGCCCTCCAGCCTGGACCCGGAGAAGAATCCGGAAGGCGCGAAGACACGCTGGAACTACGTGCTCGACGGCATGGTCTCCGCGGGCAGCCTGAACGCGGCCGAGCGCCAGGGTCTGCAATACCCCACGGTCGTCCCCCTCGCCTCGACCCGGGACAAGGAGCAGGACTCCGGTCCCGAAGGCCTGGTCAAGACGCAGGTGCTCAAGGAACTCGCCGCGGCGGGCATCAGCGAGCAGCAGCTGAACACCTCCGGCCTGCAGATCACCACCACGATCGACCCGAAGGCGCAGCAGGCGGCCGTCGACGCGGTGAACAAGAACATGGACGGCGAGCCGGCGAACCTGCGCACCGCTGTGGTCTCCGTCGATCCCCGTACCGGCGCGGTACGCGCCTACTACGGCGGCAACGACGGTCAGGGTTATGACTTCGCCAACGCCGGCTTGCAGACCGGGTCCTCGTTCAAGGTCATCGGCCTAGCGGCGAACCTGGAACAGGGCATCCCGCTCTCGCAGATGTACGACAGCTCGCCGATCACGGTCAACGGCATCAAGATCACCAATGTCGAGGGCGAACAGTGCGGGATGTGCACCATCGCCGAGGCCCTGAAACGCTCGCTGAACACCAGCTTCTACCGGATGCAGCTGGACATGCAGAACGGCCCGCGCAAGATCGCCGACATGGCGCACAAGCTGGGCATCCCCGACACCATCCCAGGGGTTGGCAAGACGCTCACCGAGTCGGACGGCTCCGGCCCGAATAACGGCATCGTGCTCGGCCAATACCAGGCCCGGCCGCTCGACATGGCGTCTACCTACGCAACCCTGGCGGCTTCCGGTGTCTACCACGCGCCGCATTTCGTGTCGAAGGTGGTGACCGCCGACGGTCAGGTTCTGCTCGACCGGGGCGAGGTTGCCGGGGAACAGCGCGTCTCTGCCGCTGTAGCCGACAACGTGACCGCCGCCATGCGGCCTATCGCCGCCTATTCACGCAACCATGGATTGGCCGGCGGCCGCGATTCCGCCGCGAAGACCGGCACCGCTCAGCTCGGGGACACCGGCGAGAACCGAGACGCCTGGATGGTCGGTTACACCCCCTCGTTGTCGACCGCGGTCTGGGTAGGCACGGAGCAGGGAGATCCGCTGCGCAACGCCAGCGGCGGCATGATCTACGGGTCAGGTCTGCCGTCGGACATCTGGAAGGCCACCATGGACGGTGCTCTGAAGGGCACCCCGAACGAGACTTTCCCGAAGCCTGCCCCCATCAAGGGGCAGGCAGGTGTACCGGAATGGTCGGCGCCCTACACTCCGCCGTCTACTGTCGATTCCCCGCTTTTGCCTCCGGTGGTAGTCGCGCCGACTCAGGTGGAGATCCTGCCCGGCATCACGATCCCGGTCCCTGGCGTTCAACCTGCTCCACAGCAGCAACGCCCGCAGCAGCAGCGTGAGCAGGACTCCGGTCCGCTGCCCGGCCAGCCGGTCGCGCCGACCGATGGCGCATCGCCGACAGCTACCGGTGCACCTCGCTCCGGCAACCAACGCGATGACAGCTCCAGCCAGGAAGACAGCGCGCCGCCGACCCGCGGCAGATAGTCGTCATAGGAAATCGGGCCGGCCACAAAGTGGCCGGCCCGATTTCGTTTCAACACCGATCATTCATTAGCAGTCGATCCGCAGGAGTTACAACAACTCCACGACTACCCTTGAAGGAGCATTCTGCGATCTGCTTGCGAGATCCGCTGAAAATCCACCAGAATTACCGATTAGGCGTCTTGTACCAGAAGCCGTTCGGATCCTGATAGCAGTCCTCGAAAACCCCCTTGTCACTCAAGCAGTCAGTGAACTTCCAGTATCCCCGCAGCACGACCCAGGTACCGTCCGATATCTGGACGCACTTGTCGGCTACCCCTTTACCGCCGAGGCACGCCGCGTAGGACGGGTGTCCCGCACTCGCGTTACCCGCGAATCCGACCAACGCAGCACTGGCGACAATTGTCGAGACAAGCAACTTCCTGAACATTTCCACCCCACCTTCGGAACCGACGCGTCCTCCATGCGCGCCGATCGCTACCAACTTTAACAGTGATCGAAAACTTGGCAAAGGAGAATAATGGTTGCGCTGCGCGTGGGGGCGATCGCCGTGGGGCACGCAACGAGTCGACCCCAACCGGAGGGCGCTCCCAAGGTAGCCTCGGGTTCCGTGACCGATCAGCAGCTGGTGGAGCTACGTCGGAGCGGGAGGGCGCCGCTGTCGGATCAGATGGGGCCCGGTGGGGCGTACTACGCCGCGCCCGCCCCGATCGCGTCGGATCTCCGCTCTGCGGATGCGCGAGACCGGCCGAGTCGCAACGATTCGCTCACCGCGCAGCTGTCCACGGTGATCGGGGGGCCGGTCGGGGATCACGCCTTGATCGGGCGGGTGCGGTTCTGGACGCCCATGCGGGTGCTGCTGGCGTTCACCGTGGTGTTCCTGGCGCTGGGCTGGTTCGGTAAGGCGGGGTGCATCCAGCAGACCGACGGCGCGGACGGTCCTACTCTCGACTGGAACAACGGCCGCCAGTACGTGGCCATGTGCTATTCGGACACTGTGCCGCTCTACGGCGCGGAACGGCTGAACGAAGGCGCCTTCCCGTACAAGAAGCAGTGGACCGAGCAGACCCCCGACGGTGGCCGGGAGACGCGATACATGGAGTATCCCGTGCTCTCGGGTCTTTATCAGTACCTAGCGATGCGGATCGCCAAGAGCTGGGACGCTTCGCCGCTGCCGGGCGCGCTGCAAGTGGTGATCTACTTCAACGTGGTCGCGTTCGGTCTCGCCTTGGCCTGGCTGACCACGGTGTGGGCGTCGGCGCTGCTGGCCGGCCGCCGGATCTGGGACGCGGCGCTGATCGCCTGTTCGCCGCTGGTGATCGTGCACGCGTTCACGAATTTCGACGCGCTGGCGACAGCCTTCGCAGCCACCGGCTTGCTCGCCTGGGCCCGGCGCAGACCAGTGCTCGCGGGCATCCTGCTCGGTCTGGGCGGCGCGGCCAAGCTGTATCCGCTGCTGCTGCTCGGTCCCATCGTCGTGCTGTGCCTGCGGACCGAGACTTTGCAGCGCACGCCGCGCACGCATCTCGGCTTGCGGATGCGCGACATCGACGGCTGGCCGACCTTCCTGGCGTGGGTGCGCGAGACGCCCTACCGCATCCAATTCCTCGCCGCCCGCCCGCTCGGCGCCGCGTTCGTCACGGTGTGCGCGGCGCTGGCGACCTGGCTGGCGGTGAACCTGCCGATCGCCGCGCTGTATCCGAACGGCTGGCGAGAGTTCTTCCGGCTCAATACCACCCGGCATGCCGACCCGGACTCGATCTACAACGTGATCACCTCGTTCACCGGCTGGCCCGGCTTCGACGGGGAACTCGCGCACGGGCAGCAGCCCGCCATCTTGAACGCCGTCTCACTGCTGGCGTTCGTCGTGGCCTGCGCGGTGATCGCCTACATCGGCCTCACCGCGCCGCGGCGGCCGCGGCTGGCGCAACTGTGCTTCCTCGTGGTGGCGGCGTTCCTGCTGACGAACAAAGTGTGGAGTCCGCAGTATTCGCTGTGGCTGGTTCCGCTCGCCGTGCTGGCGCTGCCGCACCGGCGGATCCTGCTGGCCTGGATGACCATCGATGCGCTGGTCTGGGTGCCGCGGATGTTCTACTACCTCGGCTTGGACCGCAAAGGCCTGCCCGAGGAGTGGTTCACCGGCACCGTCGCGCTGCGTGACCTGGCGGTGGTCGGGCTGTGCGCCCTGATCGTGCGCCAGATCTACCGCCCGGAGGAGGACCTGGTGCGCCGCGACTTCGTCGACGACCCCGCGGGCGGGATCGTCGACCGCATGCCCGATCCCCTGCTGGCCTGGCTGCCGGAGCCGCTGCGGCCGCGCGTGGCGGTCGCACGCGGCTGACCGGCCGCTGCCCGAGGTTCAGGCCCTCACTTGGTGCGCAGGAAGCGCGCCTGGCGTTCCGGCTCCTGCGGGAGCAGGTCCAGATCGAGTTCCCATGCGCTGCCGGTCCACGGATCGAACAGCGGGGTGCCGCCGATGGTCGGCAGGTGGCGGCACGACTGCGACAGCATCGCCACGGTGGTGTCGGCCGAATCGGATTCGTTCGCGCCCACGATCACGATGGAGAGTCCGATCAACTCCCCGCGCGTGATCAACGCGCCGATCCGCTGCGCGTCCGAGGTCTGGTAGCCGTGCGGGAAATCCGCCGCCAACAGCACCCGATGCTCGCTGGGCGGGGTGAACGCCCCGCTGGTGTACGCCAATTCGGCCAGCTCGGCCGCGTCCACCAACGTTTGCAGCCGCGCGGAAATGTCGGCGTGGTCGGTGATCGGCGGGCCGTTCAGCACGGGAGCGAGCAGGCCGGTGAAGCCGCTGAACGCGTCGGTCAGGTCGATGATGTCGACCAGCGTCCGGCGTTGCGGCGCCGTGGCGAGCAACCGGGCCAGCAGCGCGCCCACGACGGGCGCGACCGCACGGGTCGATTCGGCATCGATCCACAGCGGCCGATTCAGCGGAACGGGAACGCAATACGGAATGCGCAGCGGACCTCGGTCCAGCGCGTACAGCTCGCCGAGCCGGATGCCGTCGCTGGGCGCGGGCGGCTTGTCCCACGCGGGTGAGTCCCAGGAGGCCAAGGCGGGCGGCAGTACCTGGTCGGCCTCCGCGAGTTCGCGCATCAACTGTTCGGCGTCGCGCTGGTGGTTGCGCTCGGCGGTGCCGATCAGCTCGTCGTGCCGTTGCTGCGCGGCACTACGGGCCTTCTCGGCTGCCGGTGTATTCCTGGTCGCGGGATCGGAGACGGCCTGCGACAGCTCGTTGTCCAGCCGCTTGGCCGCGTACTCACGCGCCGACACCAGCGCGGCGGCCGACCGCGCCGCGTCCTCGAACACCATCCACAGCCGTTCCAGGCCGTGCCCGACCTCCAGCGGCGCACCAGCGGTCGCGATCTGCGCGTCACCCGCCAGCGGACCCGCCATGGTGTGCGCACCGGGCCGGTCGTCGTGCTCCTGCTCCGGGGACGCACCGTCCACCTCGACGCCGTGCGCCGTGAGCAGTACGGCGAGCCCGCCCGCGTAGCCCTGGCCGACGGCGCGCAGCTTCCAGGCCGGGCCGCGCCGGTAGACCTCGAGACAGATCAGCGCCGTCTCGCCGGACGACGGGGTGATCGCGAATTCGGCGATCGCATTGTCGTTCTCGGACATCGTCGCGATGACCGGCCCCAGCCCGTCGGCCCGCGCGGGGGCGGCCGGGTCGGCGCTGACCACCAGGAACACAGCCTTCGCGTCGGCGCGCACCTCGGCGAGCGTGACCTTGACCCCGTCGGCGGCCAAGACCACCCCCGCGGTGTCGGGCTGGTTGTAGAAGACGAAATCGTCGCTGGAGAACACCTTCAGGTTCTCGGCGACCACCAGCGCGGAAACATCGAGGGCAGCCTCGGCTTTCGCACTGAAACGAACGACCTCGCCGGTCAGCGGGATGTTCTGACCGGCCTGCAGTTGAATCACGATGTCTGCCCTGTTGTCGCGCCGCCGGTCAGCCGTTGACGAGGAACCGGCCGAGTTGCGGCACCGCCTCACCCGGATGTTTGGCTTGGAAGCCCTCGCCGAGCGCCTGCAATTTCCAGTCGCCGCCCACCCGGTACAGCTTGGACATCGCCATCGCGGTGAACGGCATGCCACCGGCGAGGGTGTACCTGGCCAGCTCGCCGTTGTTCGTCCCGTCCACCAAGCGGCAGAACGCGTTCTGCACCTGCTCGAAGGTGTGGCCCTTGTAGGAGGTCACGATGAACACCAGCGTGGTGATGTGGGCGGGGATGCGGGTCAGGTCGACCAGGATCATCTCGTCGTCGCCCGCGCCCTCGCCGGTGAGGTTGTCACCCTGGTGGCGGATCGAGCCGTCCTTCGAGGTCAGCTGGCCGTAGTAGGCGACGTCGACCGGATTCATGTCGGCGAACATGATGACCGACGCGTCGAGGTCGATGTCGACCGTGCGGTTGCCGAACATGCCTCGGCTGCGCACCGGATCCCAGCCGAGGCCCATCTTGACGAAGGTCAGCGCGGCGCCTTCCTTGCGGAGCGTGACCCGCTGGCCCTTGACCAGGCTGACCGGGCGGTCCTTGGTCAGGCTGACCTCGGCCGGCTGCTGCGGCTGCTGCGGCGCGGGCTGACCGGGCGGCGGGTAACCGGCATCGGGCCCGGGCGGCGGCGGGTAACCCTGGCCGGGCGGCGGGTACCCCGGGCCACCCTGCGGCGGTTGACCGGGAGCCCCCTGCGGCGGGTAACCGGGGCCGGGCGGCGGGTAGCCGCCGGTCGGCGCGTATTGCGGCGCCTGCTGCTGGGTCGGGTACGCCGGAGTGGTCGGCGGCGGGTAGTTCGGCGGCTGCTGCTGAACCGGCTGCTGCGGCGGCGGTGGCGGAGCCTGCGCGGGCTGCGGAGCCTGGGCGGGCGCGTCGTCGACCGAGACGCCGTGGTCGGTGACCAGCGCGGCGAAACCGCCCGCGTAGCCCTGTCCGACCGCACGCACCTTCCACGCGCCCTGGCGGCGGTAGAGCTCGAGCGCGATCACGATCGATTCGGTGTTCAGCCCTTCGATCCGGTACTCGTACAACTGATTACCGGCAGCGTCCGACACGATCGCGACCGGCGCGGGGAACCTGCCGAAATTGCTGTTCGCGTCGTCCAGCGTGATCACCGCCCGGATCTGGTCGATGTCGGCGGGCACCCCGTTCAGCGACACCGCCAGCGACGCGGGCTGACCGGCCGGTGCCGGCTGCAGATTCACGCCGGGGCCGCTGGGCTGGTTGAAGAAGACGAAGTCGGCATCGGAACGGACCTTGCCCCGCTCGGTGACCAGTAGTGCCGACAGATCCGCCGGCGCCGAGAGCTGGACGGAAATCACCACGTCGTTGGTGGCCAGCGGACCGTTCTGGCCCTTGGCGAGTGTTGCGGACAAGTTCGACCCTTCGCTTGTCGGTGCGTTCGCCTGACACTCTACGAGAAACGCGCTCCGCGCCGCTCGGACTGAACGGACGCGCTGCTCCGACACCCGCGCGAGCATCGGTTAGGGTGACGGCACGCAGATGGCGCGCGGCGATCTCACCGCGTTCCCGAACGAGACAGCAGGCAAATTCCATGGCGCAACTGTTCGAGCAGTCGAAGAAGGTGATCGAGGCCCATCTGGCCGGCACCAGCCTTCGCGCGATCTCCGGCTCGATGATCGCCTACGAAGGCAATGTGCAGTTCAAATCGGCCGGTTTCGGCGGCGGCGACGGGGTGCTCGCCGGGCTGAAGCGGCGGGCCACCGGCGAGAAACTGTCGCTGATGGAGTGCGCCGGGCACGGCCGGGTGTTCTTCGCGGTCAGCGGCCAGCACGTCACCGTCGTGAACCTGAACAACGAGACGCTGCAGGTCGAGTCGCAACAACTGCTCGCGTTCGCCGGAAACCTGCGCACCGACGTGCGTTTCGCCGGGTTGCGCGGCGCGTCCAGCGGGCAGGGCCTGTTCACCACGACCGTCTCCGGTCAGGGTCAGGTCGCGCTGCTCTCGGCGGGCGGTCCGCTCATCCACCTGGAGGTCTCCCCGCAGTACCCGTTGATCGTGGATCCGGACGCGTTCGTCGCGGCGCGCGGCAACCTCAACCAGTCCTTCGTCTCCGACGTGTCGTGGCGCAGTTTCGTCGGCCAGGACGCGGGCGAGGCGTTCTCGCTGCGCTGGGACGGCCAAGGCGTGGTGTTGATCCAACCGGCGGAACGGTAGGGGCGAGCGGTGTTCGAGAAGGTCAACGGCAAAGTCGTCAAGGTCGACGTCGGAATGGCGGGCGGAGTGGTCGCCCGCAACGGTGCGATGCTGTTCTACACCGGCGACGTTTCCTTTGCGCCCCATCAGATTCCGGGGGCGCAAGGGATGGGCGGCATGGGCGGGCTGATGGGCATCGCCGGCCGGGCGATGGCGGGCGAGCACGAGCGCACCATGCTGGCGCAGGGCAACGGCGAGGTGCACTACGGGTTCGCCGGCCTGGAGGTCCACGTGGTGCACATGCAGCCGGGCGCGGCGCTGCGGGTGGAGGCCTCGCGACTGCTGGCCAATACCGCCGGATTGCAGAGTTCGGTGGTCTCGGTGATGAGTTCGGGCGGCGGAGGCGGTGGCGGCGGAGGCCTGATGGGCGCGCTGCGCGGCGCCGCCTCGGGCGCGTTGACCGGGCAGGGCATGTTCACCACCCAGTTGTCCGGGCAGGGCGCCGCGGTGCTGCTCGCGCACGGCGGGTTCCTGGAACTCCAGGTGGGCGGGCCCAATCCGGTCGTGGTCGATCCACAGGCGTTCGTCGCCGCCTACGGCAATGTGCAGACCGAGCTCAAAACGGCGATGAGCTGGCGGGATGCCGTCGGCCGCGGCGCAGGCGAGGCCATGCAGTTGCATTGCGTCGGGCAGGGTGTCGTCTACGTGCAGGCCTCCGAAGAGAAGTTGTGAGCATGTCCCAGATCCTGAATCCCATGAATCTCGGCGAGAGCGACAACATCCCGGGAAACAGCTACGCGTACTGCATCGACTTGAACAAGCCGTGGTTCATGCGCAAGGGGGCGATGATCGCCTACTACGGCGACATGCGGTTCCAGACGCTGACCCACGGGTTGCACGGCGGGCTGCTGCACATGGTGTCGCAGCAGTTCTCGGCGCCGCTGTTCACCGGCGATTATGTCGTCGCGGAGGGCCACGGCAAGCTGATCATCGGCGATCGCGGCTACGACATCAATTCCTACGACCTCGAGGACAACGGCAACCTGACCATCCGGGCGGCGAACCTGCTGGCCTTCGAGCCGGGCCTGTCGCTCAACCAGTCCATCGTGCCCGGGTTCCTCACCTTGATCGGCACCGGCAAGTTCCTCGCCTCGTCCAACGGGCCGGTCATGTTCGCCGAGCCACCGCTGCGGGTCGACCCGGAATCGCTGGTCGGCTGGGCGGATTGCCCCTCCCCCAGTCACCACTACGACCAGCGCTGGGTCACCGATTTCCTGGCCGCCGGTGCGGCGCGCCTCGGCGTCAACTCCGGTGAGGAGCGGCAGTTCGACTTCACCGGTGCTGGAACGGTGCTGATCCAGTCCAGCGAGAAGGTGCTCAGCGATTCGGCGCTGGTGCGCACCATCGAGGGACAGATCCAGAGCGGCATCACCGTGGGCGGCCTGCAACGACTGCAGGGGCTCATCGCACAGCAGTTGGCCGGGCAGCAGCAGTACTGAGTCGCGGGGGATCGCGGCGGACCGGTGTCGCCGCGCGACGGCTCGGGAACCGGGCAAACCGCGTCAGGGTAAATCGGGCCGACGGGCGAATCGCATACGGACAGCAAAGGATTCGCGACGGAACGGTGAACTCGTCTCGATGTGCGCCGAAGCCGGTCCACGGGCGGCGCAGAATCGGGTCATGGCTGACTTGGCGCTCTCGCCGCAGCGTCGCACGGCGCTGACGAACCTGGTCGAGGACGAATCCACCTTCGCGAAAGCGTATCCGCGAGTGGCCGACTACTGGTCCACCGCGTGCCGGTTGCCCGGCACCGGAGACGACATCGCCGACGCCACGTTCGACCTGCACCTGCTGCACTACTTGACCGGCGGCGCCAGCACGAATCCCTACTGGGACATCGTCGCCGCCGCGGTCTCGCCAGGCCCGCGAGAGCGGGCCAACCGCCCGGAGGTGAACGGCGGAAACCCGAAAGGCAGTGCGCGGCTGGCCTACGCGCAGATCGTGCTGCAGGCGGCATACGCCTACGCGATTCCCTCTCCTGCGACGCTGCGCTGGGTGGCGGACGCCGCGCAGGGCAGGCCGGTGCTGGAAGTGGGTTCCGGTCGCGGCTACTGGGCGCATCAGCTCACCCGAATCGGCGTTCCGACGAGCGCTTTCGACTCGCATCCACCCGATCGGGTCGCCAACACGGCGTTCCCGGCCGCCGCCGGGCAAACCGCGACGTGGCATCCCACCGCCACGCCGCCCTCCCGCACAGCCGATCTGGTCGCCGCCCATGCCGAGGATGTCTTGTTCCTCTGCTGGCCACCCGGCTGGGAGAACCCGATGGCCTCGACCACTCTCGCCGCCTACCGGGAGGCAGGCGGTTCGTCGCTGGTATACATCGGCGAACCACGTGGCGGGCGCACGGCCGACAGCGCGTTCTTCGACATGCTGGAGGCCGGATGGACGCTGCTCGACCAGGACCCGGACTACGTCTCGTGGTGGAATCTCGGCGACACGGCGCAGTGCTGGCAGCGGCGCTGATCCCGCGGCTCAGCGCAGGCGCTGGAATTCCCAGGGATCGTGCGCGCTGAGCAAGGTGACTTCGTGACCGTGGTCGCGGTGTAATTCGCGCAACCGCGCCTGGGTGCCCACCCGCAGGTCGTGGTGGACCTCCGAGGAGGTCTGCACGATGTCCAGGATCGGGTGCGGGTGCGGCTGCGGGTCGAGTTCGCGATGGTAGTAGTAGGCGTCGCCGCAGTGCAGCAGCCAGCGTTCGCCGTCGCGCACGGCGACCCCGGTGTGGCCCGCGGTGTGCCCGCCCAGCGGAATCAGCTGGAAGTCGTCCGGCAGATCCTTCGGTTGGATCGCGTCGAAGCCGAACCACTTCCCGGTCGGGTCCGACGGGTAGGTCACCCAGTGCGGGTCGTGGGCCCAATGTGCGGGGCGGTAGCGGAAACTCGGCGCTTCGGCCTGCGCCGCCGCGAGTTCAGCGGCGAGAACGTGCACCCGCGCGTGCGGGAAGTCGGGCAGCCCGCCGCAGTGATCCACGTCGAGGTGGGTGAGGACGATGTGCCGCACGTCTTCGGGGTCGTAGCCGAGGCGTCGCACCTGCCGGATGGCGGTCTCGTCCTCCGACAGCACCGGCTGCGAGAGCGCGACCCAGTCGGCGCCGAGCGTGCCCGCCGGGTCACGGACATCGTCCAGCCCGATACCGGTCTCGATCAGCACCAGACCGTCGGATTCGGTCTCTGCCAGCAGGCAGTGGTTTACCGCGTGGGCGGGCGCTGGTCCGTCGTAGGTGGCTTCGATCTGCCGTACCGAGCCGCAATTGAGGTGATGAACTGTCATGCGAGCTAGTCTCTGACTTGAAGCGCGGTTCAAGTCAAGGAGACGAGATGGCCCACGTCCCGCTCGACATCGCCGAGGTCGCCGAACAAGCGAACCTCGCTCCTTCCGCGCTGCGTTTCTACGAGAAGCGCGGGCTCATCGCCGCGACCGGCCGCAACGGCCTGCGCCGCACCTACCACCCCGACGTGCTCGGCCGCCTCGCCCTCATCGCCTGCGCCCGCGGCGCCGGTTTCACCCTCGCCGAGATCGCCCGCTTCCTGCGCGCCTCCCCCTCCGACGCCGAACTGCGCACCCGCATGGCGCAGAAAGCTCGCGAACTCGACGACGACATCGCCCGCCTCGTCCGCATGCGCGACAGTCTCCGCCACGCCGCCACCTGCACCCACGACCCCTTGGTCGAGTGCCCGGACTTCAAGTCGACGTTCGAGTCCGAACCCGCGTGAGTACGCAGACCTGGTCCGTCCCCGCGTGGAGCTAATCGGAGGACATGGGGGCTTCCGCCAGGAACCAGTTGACGATTTCCTCGCCTGCCAGGATGCCGGTGGCTCGGGTGATGGTGAGGGTGGGGTAGGTCCAGTCGAGTTGCTCGAGTTCGCCGTGACGGGGGCGGATGGCGGAGTCGGCCGCGCGGAGCATCTCGGCGTCGAGGGCGCCGTCGCCCGCGGCGAGCGTGCGGGCGTCGTCGGCCAGCTCCCCGCTTTCCCAGAGGCGTTTGCGCACTTCGGCGACCGCGCGGCTCTTGCACACCGCCAGCGGCATGGCGTAGATCTTGCGGCCTTGCTGGGAGGCCGACCAGCCCCGCGCACGACACCACTCGTCCCATTCGGCGAGGAACCCCTCGGGGACGGCCTTGGGCTTCACCACCAGGTAGCAGAACAGATGATCGGCCACGCGGAACTTGGTGACCCACGAGTCGTCGATGCGCGTCTGGAGTTCCTTGGTCACCTCGGACAGGGTGGCGCCGCCCGCCCGGACCTCGGCATCGATGTCGATGCGCCAGCTGAGATCGGGCACGCCGTCGACCAGGATGTTCCCGCCGTTGCTGGTGATCGCGTAGCGCCACGGCGCCCCGGGTAGTCGAATACGCCCGAACTGTTTGATGGTGCGGGTGGTGGTCGGAATGACAGCGGCGGGTTCGGTCAGGGTCTGCATCCGCAGCGCCGCGGTGGTGGTCATGTACGACAGCGGCGCCCCGTCCAGATGCTCCACACAGACCGTCGGCACGTCGTCGGTGGTGCTGAAGGCATTGCGCGAGTAGATCATCGTCCGGTCCAAGTCGGTCGCGATCAGCGCATGTCTTCGGTGTGCGCTCGGAGATAGGTTCACTGCTGCACGTCCTTGATCAATCCCATACACGAATATGCCAGGTCCGCGACGACTTCGACCGGGACACCCCGGGCCGCGGCGAGCATCCGGATGTGCGCGTGCTCCGGCGCGTCCGCCTCGCGCACCAGCACCATCCAGGGCACTCGCCGCAGCAGCACCCGGGTGGTCTCGCCGACGCCGGGCTTCACGAAGTTCACGCTGGCGATGCCGTACTGCTCCCGCACCTGCTCCACCGACGCCCAGCCGGTCCAGGTGGGCGTCCGGTCGCTCGCGCGGATCGCGGCCACTTCGGCGGGCACCTGATCGCGGATCGCGTCGAAAGCGCCGCTCACCGTGTCCAGCAGACGCACGGACACGTCGGCACCGGCCAGTTCGCGGTAGAACTTGGCGCCGTGGAAATCGCCGGGACCGATCAGTGTGTCGTTCAGGACCGTGCGCGAGATCAATCCGGAAACGGTCGAATTGAGGCACGCCGAGGCGATCAGGAAGTCGTCGCGGGTGCCGTAGGTGCGCACGCAGTGCCCCGGGTCGGCCAGCACCGCCAGTTCGTCGTCGAACCGGGCGCCGCCGGCGGCGTGATAGGCGTCCAGCGCCTCGGTCAGCTCGCGGGTGATCGCGCCTTTGCCGGTCCAACCGTCCACGAAGACGACGGCGGCCGGATCGTGCTGCTGAGCCAGATAGTCCAGCGCCACCGCGTCGATGCCGCGATCACGCACGATCGACACCGCGTAGTGCGGCACCTCGAGGCTCGGGTTCCGCGAGCGCAGCCAGCGGCGCATCAGGATGCCGACCGGCGTGCCCGCGCGCGCCAGCGACACCAGGACGATGTCCTCGCCGCGCTCGGCGACCACCAGTTCCGACACGGTGGCCACGGCGAGCGCGAGCCGCTCGGCGCTGGCGGACAGCACCTCGTCGAACAGCGACCGATACGACGCGTCCGGCTGGTACTCGATCGGCAGCGACTCGGCGTAGTGCGCCTTCCCGGCCTGGATCCGGCGTTCCCGGTCGGCGACGTCGGCCTCGAGATCGACGTGCGAGAGGTCCTTCAGCAGCCAGGACACCTCGTCGGCGGCATAGGAGCCGAATGCCGGGCCGTGCAGCGGAGTGGGTAGCGCGCCCACGCTGGTGTTCGTCACGGCCGGCTCCCCTCCAGTACCTCCGACGACGACGCCCGTTCAGCGTGCAGCCGCCGCGGGTCGGCTTCCCGCAGCACCGCGAGCACTACGTCCGATCCGGACGCGGTCAGCACGTCGACCAGCCCGTTCTCGGCTGTCAACGCCGCGGTGTCGGCAGGCGAATCGACCACGACGACGAGCACCGGATCGTGCGCGACGGGGTCGGCGCCCACGGTCGTCTCGAGGGCGTCCTCGCCCGCCGCGGCCGGATCGGCGATCAGGCCGTTCGGCCCCGCCAGATCGGCCTCGAACAGGTCGAACGAATCCACCGGCCAATGCGCGTTGTACAGATAGCGCGGCGCGGCATCGCCCGGTTCGGGTGCGACGAACCGGAACCCACGCCGCAACGGATACCCCGGCTCGTCCAGCACGTAGGCGGGCGAACGCGTAGTGGTCTGGAAGCGCGTGGGCGTCCCCGACTCGGCCAGCAGCGCCGCCAACCGCAGCGGCAGATACATCAGCTCCTCGTGCCCGAGCACGATGGCGGCCCGGCCGGGGAAATCGGCGGCGAGCCGGGCGGTCAGCACCTGGCCCGCGTCCAGCAGCGCCGCCTCGAACGCGCCGGTGTCGGAGGCGAGGATGCCGTGTCTGCCGCCTTCCGGAACGGCGGCGGGCCAGGGGAGCTCGACCCGCCGGAACGAACCGCTCTGTCCAGCAGTCGGATTGAGGCGTGGTTCGGGGAGGGCGCCGACCGCTTCCACCAGCCCTTCCGGCAGCGACGCCCGGCCGGTGGCGAGGCAGACCGTGTCGATGCGTGCCCCGAGTTCCGCGGCGGCGGAGTCGAACGCGGCACGATCGGCCGCGTCGCGCAGGTCGACCAGGGAGGCGAGCACGTAGTGGGCGCGCGGCGAGAAGGCGTGCAGCGCGCGTACCGCATCGATCGCGGTGGCGCCGGTGGAGATCTCGTCGTCGACGAGCACCAGCGGCAGATCGTTGACGAAGATGTCGGCCGGCGCCGGTTGCAGCAGGTGTGAGGTGGCATGCGAATGCCCCTCTTCGAACCCGGCGAGCGTCTGCGCGTGCGGCACCGCGCGCCGGGTCGAATGGAGATAGCAGCTCGCGCCGATCCGCGCCGCCACACAGTGGCCGAGCCCCGTCGCGGTCTCGGCGAACCCGAGCACGACGGCCTCGCGATCCCCGAGCACCGCGCGCACCAGGTCGCCCAGGTGATCGCCGGCCCCGAGCACGATCCGCGGATCGGTCGGCAAGTGCTTGCCGAGCACGGTGGACACCAGCAGGTGCGCCCGGCGCGGATTGTTGCGCCGAACGCCCGGCTGCACGAGTGCCGTGATCGGCAGTCGTGCCGAACGCAGCCGCTCCGAATCGCGTTCGCGCACCGGATCCCGATGCAGACCGATGCCGAGAGTGCGCGTCGCCCAGAAGATTTCGCCGTCGCCGAGTTCGGTGGTCGCCCGGCTCATACCGTGACCAACGCCGTCAGCAGATCCACGAACGACACTCCCTTGTTCGCCACGCCGAACACTCGCGCGCGCAGCAGGGTCTGTCGCGCCCAGCTGCGATGCGGCCGCATCTCGTTCATCTTGTTCCGGTAGCCGGAGGCCGCCACGCCGCCGACATCGTCCCGGAGAATGTCCAGTGCGTCGGAATACTCCTCGTGGGTGACCACCGACAGCGCGTGCACGGCGGCCACGTGCGACGGGTGGATCACCGTCTTGCCTTGAATGCCGTTGGCCCGGTCCAGGGTGATCTCCCGCAGCAAACCGTCCAGATCCCGGCTGACCAGGTATTGCCGGAACGGCACCGCGTCGGACTCCTCGAACGGAGCGGTCCGCAGCAACGGCCGGAACATCCGCTCGTGGTCGGCGAAGTACTCCCACACCGGCCCGGTGATCACGAATCCCGTCCCGTCCGCACGTCCCAGGTAGTTCACGATGTCGGCGATGACGTCGGCGACCACGCGCACGTCGTAGATGGTCAGGTCGCGATCCCGCCGGATGCCGAAGGTCGAGCACATGTCGGTGGCACCCACCCGCACCGCGAGCACCCGTTCCCGGTGCGCGGCCAGCAGCGCCGCGATCTGGGTGAGCTCGTGATCGCGGGTCTCCCGGTGCACCAGCCCCGCCGACTCCAGCACCGGCATCCCGTACAGCGGGCGCTGCACCCGCTGGGCCGCCGCGTTCAGCGCGTCGAGGTACGCCGGTCCGGTGACGCCGTCGAACTTCGGGAAGACGAACCCCGTGAGCACCTTGGCGCCCGGTCCGAGCTGCTCGATGAGCTCGGTGATCGTCTCCGCGTCGCGCACCCGGACGAACAGCAGCGGATTGGCGTCGTGGCTGCCCGCCAGCAGATCGAGGGCGGCGACGGTCTGCTGCTTGGCGTACTCCACCTCGTGATCGGCGACGGCGTCCTCCAAGTCGATCACCATCGAGCACACACCGTGCGCGGCGCGCCTGCCGATCGTCAGCGCCAAGTCGGGCCTGGTCGCGGGCGCGTACAGCGTCGCGCCGAGCCCGATCGCGAGTAGCTCGCGATCGGTGTGGTCGTCGCCGAACGGTTCGGGCTGCCGGTGGAAGAGTCGCCTCGCCTCTGGGCCGTGCAACTGCCGGAAGTGGCGCAGCGGCATTCGCTTCCGCAGGGAAACCTCCTGCTGGAAGGCGATGCCTGCGGTCATCGTTGCCCCATCCTCATTCTCGTCGTGGTCCTGCTTGTTTTCTCATTCGATCCACTACCCCGGCTATGAATTCGGTGACGGCTTCCAGTTCCGCCACATAGGCCCAGTAGTCGGGATGACGGCCCGACAGTGTTTCGCTGATTCGGTCGATCCGTGCCGCTTGCGCGTCGAGCACCGAACCCCATTCGGCGACCAGCCCGCGGCTCACCGCGAGCATCTGCGCGTCCCGCAGCCGGAATCGTACGGCCTTGGCCTGTTCTTGCGGGTCGGACCGGATCGCCCGCAGCAGGGCGAGCCGCTTGGTCACGGCGTCGACCCGCTGTTCGGCCTCGGTGAGGAACCCGCGCGCGGATGTGGTCAGATCAAGTGCAAACTCCGGATTGTTCTCTGCCGCCGCCGCACGCGCCCTGCCCAGGTCCGCGTCCGCGGCCTCGATGGCTCGCTGGCTGTCCCGCTCATTGTTAGCCAGATCGGCCGAACTCGCAGCATTGAACTCGCGCAGCAGCGCCGAGAACGCCCGCGGCACGCCTTCGGCCCTGGTCCGGACGGCGGCGAGCCGGGTTGTCACCGACGATATCGCGGTGTTCGCGGCCGCGGCCCGAGATGGCGCTTGCGCCAAGGCATCCGCCAGCTCCTTGGTGAGCGCGGCCAGCCGGTTGGCGGTCTCCCGCACCGTGCCCGCCGGCGTGCCTGCCCCCGCCGCCTCCAGTGTGACCAGCGCCTCATCCACCGCGGCGGCGCGTTCGCGCACCGAGGGATAGTTCGCGTACTCCGACTCGACGGCCTGCGCGCGCACTCCGGCCGCGGCGGACCGCACCTGCTCGACCAGCTGGGGCACCGCGCCGAGCACGGCCACCGCCTCCTCGAGCCTGCTCTGGTCGCCGCGATAGAACTCCTCGACGGCGTGCGCCGCGGCGGTCAGTTGCCCGACCGCGGCGTCGACGCGTTGCCGTAGCTGCGGCATCGGCGAACCGCCGCGCTGCGCGGCCTCCAGCTCCGCGCTCAACGTCAGGTAGACCTCCCCCGCGCCATAACATCTGTGGCGCACCGGTTCCCATCGCGCGCCCGTGCCCCGCTCCGGGAAAACCTGATCGGCGGCGTGCACCGCCGCGTCGGCCGCGCTCTGGCGCCGGTCCATGTCCAAGAACGCGGCGGCCAGCGTGGCGCGGGCATGCTCGATCCACGCGTCGTCTCCCGACGAACGGAACCAACCGCGCCTGCGCCCTGCCACGCTGCGATGGTAGGAGATCTTCCTGTTCGGCGAGGGTTACGCCGGTTCCTACGCAAGTTCGCGGAAACCTACTACTGTCGTATGACGTACCCGGCGATTCGGACATGCTGGGAACCAATGACGGACTATTGAAAGGGAATCCCGCATGGGTGTCAGTTTGTCCAAGGGCGGCAATGTCTCGCTGACCAAGGCGGCGCCTAACCTCACGGCTGTTGCAGTCGGCCTCGGGTGGGATGTGCGGACCACCACCGGCACCGACTTCGACCTCGACGCGAGCGCCATCGCGACCGGCGCGGACAAGAAGGTCGTGTCCGACCAGCACTTCGTCTTCTTCAACAACCTGCGCTCCCCCGAGGGCTCGATCGAGCACGCGGGCGACAACCGGACCGGCGAGGGCGAGGGCGACGACGAGGTCATCAACGTCGACCTGGCGAACACCCCGCCCACGATCGAGAGCATCTTCTTCCCGGTCTCGATCTACGACGCCGACTCCCGGTCGCAGTCCTTCGGCCAGGTCCGCAACGCGTACATCCGCGTCGTGGACCGCAGCAACGGCGAGGAGCTGGCGCGTTACGACCTCAGCGAGGACGCGTCGACCGAGACCGCCATGGTCTTCGGCGAGCTGTACCGCAACGGTGCGGAATGGAAGTTCCGCGCGATCGGCCAGGGCTACGCCTCCGGCCTGTCCGGCATCGCCCGTGACTACGGCGTGAACGTCTAGAGAACACATCGCCTCGCGGGGGGCCCGGCGACGGGCCCCCTCGTCGTGTGGCCCAGGCATGCCGGGCGCCCTCGGGAGCAGCGTTGGACAACCGGCGATTCAGCAGCCACGCTGGTAGCAACCGTCGCCGCCAAGTCTTCACCTCATGAAAGGTCCCAGCGTGGTCCTGCGCATATTCGGCATGTCCTTCCTCGTCACGGTGGTCTCCCTCGTCGTGGCGGTGTTGTACGGCGGCCCGACCGCCCTCGCGCTCGCCGCGATCCTCGGCATCCTCGAGGTGTCGCTGTCGTTCGACAACGCCGTGATCAACGCCACCGTGCTGGAACGTATGAGCGCGTTCTGGCAGCGGATCTTCCTCACCATCGGCGTGTTGATCGCCGTCTTCGGCATGCGACTGGTCTTCCCGCTCGCCATCGTGTGGATCACGGCCGGACTGGATCCGGTGGAAGCCTTCGACCTGGCCCTCAACCCGCCCCCGAACGACGCCCTGACCTTCCCGGACGGCAGCCCGAGCTACGAGAAACTGCTCACCGACGCGCATCCGCAGATCGCGTCGTTCGGCGGCATGTTCCTGGCGCTGCTGTTCCTGAACTTCATCTTCGAGGAGCGCGAGATCACCTGGCTGAGCTGGCTGGAGCGGCCGCTGGCCAAGGCGGGCAAGCTGGACATGCTCTCGGTGGTGGTCGCCGGCACCGGCCTGATCCTCACCGCGGAGTTCGTCGCCGACGAGGCGCACCGCTCGACGGTCCTGGTGGCGGGCCTGCTCGGCATGATCACCTACATCGCGGTGGACGGGCTCGGCTCCATGTTCCACACCGAGGAGTACACCGAAAGCGGCCCGTCCGAGCTGGCCAAGGCCACCGGTAAGGCGGGCTTCTTCCTGTTCCTGTACCTCGAGGTGCTCGACGCGTCGTTCTCATTCGACGGCGTGATCGGCGCATTCGCCATCACCTCCGACCCGATCATCATCGCCCTCGGCCTCGGCCTGATCGGCGCCATGTTCGTCCGGTCGATCACGGTGTACCTGGTCCGTAAGGGCACCCTGGCGGAGTACGTCTATCTGGAGCACGGCGCGCACTGGGCGATCGGTGCGCTGGCGGCGATCCTGCTCATCTCGATCGGCGTGCACGTCAACGAGCTCGTCACCGGTCTGATCGGTGTCGCGTTCATCGGTGCGGCGCTCGTCACCAGCATCATCCGCAACCGTGGAGCCGACGAAGAGGAACTCGACAGCGAACGCGAACCCACGCCGGTAGGCTGATTCCCGGCAAGCAGCCGAAGACCCGTGGCGGCAGCGGCCCCATCCCGACGGATGGCCGCTGCCGCTCTCGTTTCCACAGAGGGGGGATCGCACCATGGCGATCGACGGCAACCCCGGCGGCGTCAACCTGTCCAAGGTGACCCTGTCGAAAGCGACACCGAGCATCAACCTGACCAAGCCGGGTGAGCAGCAGGGCACCATGCGGGTCAACCTGAACTGGTCGAGCGGATCCAGGGGATTCTTCCGCCGCTCCAAGCCCGTCGACCTGGACCTCGGCTGCCTCTACGAACTCGCCAATGGCGCCAAAGGCGTCATTCAGGCGATCGGCGGCAATTTCGGAGCCTTGGAGGCCGAACCGTACATCGTGCTCGACGGCGACGATCGCAGCGGTACGGGCGCGACCGGCGAGAACATGCACATCAACCTCGCCAGGCCGGAACTGTTCAAGCGCATCCTGATCTTCGCCTTCATCTACGACGGCGTGCCTAATTGGGCCGCCGCCGACGGGGTGGTGACGCTCCACCCGACCGCGGGCCCGCAGATCGAGGTCCGCCTCGACTCGCCGGTGGACGGCGCCCGTTCCTGCGCCATCGCCCTGCTCCAGAACCAGGGGGCCGGGATCACCGTGCACCGGGAAGTGCACTACGTCCACGGCGCCCAGCGCGAACTCGACCAGGCCTACCAGTGGGGCATGCAGTGGCACAGCGCCCGCAAGTAGGTCAGCGCGCCGCGAGCACCGGCTGCGGCGCCCGCCGTCGCTCGTTCCGCGATCGAGTTACTGGGCGGCCCGGCACTGGTCAAGGAGTGCGGCCGCGCGCCGCGTGCACCCGCCTGTACGTGGACACTTCTCGCGGCGGCTCCCGCCGCTGGTGCGACGTAACGCTGTGCGGTAACCGCGCCAAGAGCGCCGCCTTCCGCGCCCGGCATGGCGGCCCCTAGACCACCGGGACCAGATCGCGGGGGTCGGATCGCGACACCCGCGGCGACATCGAACGGCGCCCGCGCGGCAAGGACCACAAGAACACGAAGAACAACACGATCAGCAGACTCGCGCGCCCCCACACCCCGAATTGAACGATGTTCTCCATCAGCTCGACCGATCTACCCGAACCCATCGAGTAGAAGTAACGGAAGACCCCGACCCCGATGGCCGCGTCGGCGACGAGATAGCTGCCGATCAGCCACCAGGGCACCTCCAGCAGCACCAGGAACGGCACGAGCCACAGGGTGTACTGCGGCGAATGAACCTTGTGGAACAACAGGAATCCACAGAGCATCGCCCCGCTCACCCCGACCCAGGGGAAGACGCCGGTCGTCAGGTAACGCTTCCAGCCGAGCCACATCGCCAGCGCGAACGCCACGAGCACCAGCACGGGCGAGGCGATCGAGACCAACTGCTGGAACGCCGCCTCACTGTGCGCGTCCGGACCGAACATCGGCCGGATGCCCCAGTACCAGATGGAATTGGTGGTGATGTCGGCCTGCCGCAACTGCTGGAAGGTGATCGACGCGCGCCAGCCCTCGTACCCCACCAGCGCGAACGGCAGATTCACCGCGACGACGGTGCCGATCGCCGCGGCGGCGGTGAGCAGAGCGCCGCGCACGTCCAGCCGTCGATGTCGATCCGGCTCTCGCGGATCGCGCTCGCCGCCTCTGGTCAGCACGTACGCCAGCAGCGGCAGCACGAAGATCCCCGGATACAACTTGAGGCAGAACCCGAGACCGAGCAGCACCGCGGCCACGATCCCCCTGGTGCGCACCGAGTAGCGGGGCAGCGCCGCCATCACGTAGACGGCCGCGACCGCGGTGCACACCACTGGGAGCTCCCAGTTGTGGAAGGCATAGAGCACCAGCGGCGGTCCGGCCGCCCACAGCAGGGCGGCGGCGCCGGCCAGGCGAGCCAGCATCCACGCGGTCAGCAGCGCGAAGGGCGCGAGCAGCAGCGCGGAGTACCGCAGGAAATCGGCGTCGTTGTCCGCCTCGACCGCCCCGAGCCACATCAGCACGCCGCTGAGCACCGGATATTCCACCGCGCCGCCGACCAGCGCGCCGTCCTCGGTGATACCGCCGCTCACGTACGGGAAGACGTGCTCGTTGATATCCCGGCCGAGCCAGAGGAATTGGATGTCCGAATAACAGACGTCGGAATCCTTGATGACATCGAAGACCGTGCTGCGGCCGTCCTGGTCGAACGGCGTCCCCGCGCAGCGCGCCTTGTTCGCGTATGCCAGCGCCAGGAACACGGCACAGAGCAACAGCACCACCACGGCCAGCGCCGCGCGGCGTCGCACACGCCCTGCGGGCAGGTCGCGGGCGGCGAGTCCGGTCGGCATGGATCCACCCTAAGCGGACCGGGCAGGCGATGCCGCCATTCCCCTCCCCACGAAGGTGAACGCGCGGGCCGAACTCGTGCGCGCACGCGTGGCCGACGGGGCGATTTCGCTGCTCCGGCGCCGCTCATGTAGCCTGTTCGGGTTGCTGACGCAACGACCCTCCTGCCACGGACCGTCCGTGGCCGTTTCCTAGTCCACAGGAGGTGATTGGTCCGTGCGTCATTACGAAGTGATGGTCATCCTCGATCCGAGCCTGGACGAGCGCACTGTTGGTCCGTCGCTGGACAACATGCTCAGTGTGGTTCGCACCGAAGGCGGCAAGATCGACAAGGTCGACATCTGGGGCCGCCGCCGGCTCGCCTACGAGATCGCCAAGAACGCCGAGGGCATCTACGCCGTGGTCGACCTGACCGCCGAGCCCGCCACCGTGAGCGAACTCGACCGCCAGCTCGGTCTCAACGAGTCGGTGCTGCGCACCAAGGTTCTGCGCCACGACAAGTAGTCCGGCAACTCTCGTTCGCGTCGGAGCCTGTGCCTAGGCTCTAGCGCAACAGCGAGACGCGGACTGCACACCGAGCAGGAGGAACCACATGGCAGGCGACACGGTCATCACCGTCATCGGCAATCTGACGGCCGACCCGGAGCTTCGATTCACACCGGCGGGAGCGGCGGTGGCGAATTTCACCGTCGCGTCGACCCCTCGGGTGTTCGACCGTAATTCGAACGAATGGAAAGACGGCGAAGCGCTGTTCCTGCGCTGCAATATCTGGCGCGAGGCCGCGGAGAATGTCGCCGAAAGCCTGACCAGAGGTTCCCGTGTCATCGTGAGCGGACGACTCAAGCAGCGCTCCTACGAAACCCGCGAGGGCGAGAAGCGCACGGTCGTCGAACTCGAGGTCGACGAGGTCGGTCCCTCGCTGCGCTACGCCACCGCGAAGGTCAACAAGACCAGTCGCGGCAGTGGTGGCGGCGGCTTCGGATCCGGCTCCGGCAGCGGTGGCAACTACGCCTCCTCCGGTAGTGGCGGTGGGCGTTCCGGCGGTGCCGAGGACGACCCTTGGGGCAGTGCGCCCGCGGCGGGCTCCTTCGGGAGCGGCGGCCGCATGGATGACGAACCGCCGTTCTGATAACGGCCACAACGGCCCGCTCGATTCGGGCCATCACTGATTACGGAGTACAAGACCATGCCTAAAGCGCCCGCGCGCGAAAAGGTGCTCAAGAAGAAGGCTTGCTCGTTCTGCAAGGAGAGCAAGACCGGAACCGTCAACATCGACTACAAGGACACGGCGTTGCTGCGCAAGTACGTCAGCGACCGCGGCAAGATCCGCGCCCGCCGCGTCACCGGCAACTGCGTGCAGCACCAGCGCGATATCGCGGTTGCGGTCAAGAACTCGCGTGAGGTCGCCCTGCTGCCCTACGTGTCGACGGCTCGCTGAGAAAGGGAGGCACGCAAATGAAGTTGATTCTGACTGCTGATGTGGACAACCTCGGTGCCCCCGGCGACACCGTAGAGGTCAAGGACGGCTACGGCCGCAACTACCTGCTGCCGCGCGGCCTGGCGATCGCGGCCAGCCGTGGCGCGCAGAAGCAGGTCGAGGGCATTCGCCGGGCGCAGGAAGCCCGCCGGGTCCGCGACCTGGATCACGCCAACGAGCTGAAGCAGGCCATCGAGAACCTCGAGTCGGTCACCCTGTCGGTCAAGACCGCGGGCACCGGCAAGCTGTTCGGCTCGGTGACCCAGTCGGACGTCGCGGCGGCCGTCAAGGCGGCGGGTGGCCCCGTCGTCGACAAGCGCAGCATCGAGCTGCCGAAGGCGCACATCAAGACCACCGGCAAGCACGCCATCGTGGTGCACCTGCACCCGGACGTGGTGGCCAAGTTCGATCTGACGGTCGACGCCGCCTGATTCGAGCCGCACGTCGAGGACCGCTCCCGCCTGCCATCGGGAGTGGTCCTCGGCTGTGCCCGTTGCCCCGGCGTCGCATTAATAGCTAAATGTTCGCCCAATGGCGAAAGGTGCTATTCGCGGCAATCCGGGGTTTCTATCGCCCCGATGGCGCCACAATTCCCGAACCTGTGGATTACCGGCCGAACCGACCGTTCGCAATGTGATTCAGATCATATGTGGCTCACGCGCTGTTAACCCAACACGCCCGGCTGTTCAACTTGGCCGACACGCCGGAACTTCATTAATCCACACGTGGAATTCTGTAAAAGGCACTATCTATCTGCGGGTTTGAGCGCGCCGACCTGGGTTTTCCCCAAGTTGTACACAGGGGCTGCACACGGTTGGGTGAACTCTCCCCAAGTTATCCACAGCTGTGTGCACAGTGTGGTTTGGCGCATCCCCATGGGGTCGCCTAGGTTCGTCCCAGCGCCGTAATCGGACCGCTCCCAACGGTGTGCACGAGCGGGTGCCGCAGCGGTAGCTGAGCCCCCCGGCCACCACTTATGCCGAAGGTGTCGGTGCCCGGGAGTAGAACGAGTCAACAGGGTGGAACCCGGTCGTGGGGTAGAGAGGACGGTCGAGTCTGGTGACAACCACCGATGACCGCGGACACACGGACTTTCCGCCCGAACCTCCCGGTGAAGACTTCGGCCGCCAGCCCCCGCACGACATGGCGGCCGAGCAGTCGGTGCTCGGCGGCATGCTGCTGAGCAAGGACGCGATCGCCGACGTCGTCGAAGTGATTCGTCCCGGCGATTTCTACCGCCCCGCCCATCAGGCCGTCTACGACACGATCCTCGACCTCTACGGCCGCGGGGAACCCGCCGATCCGGTCACCGTCGCCGCCGGCCTGGACCGCCGCGGCGAACTCAAGCGCATCGGCGGCGCGCCGTACCTGGTCACGCTCACCCAGACCGTGCCGACCGCGGCCAACGCCAGCTACTACGCCGAAATCGTCGCGGAGAAGGCCATTTTGCGCCGCCTGGTCGAGGCGGGCACCCGCATCGTCCAGTACGGCTACGCGGGCGCCGACGGCCAGGACATCGCCGAGGTGGTCGACCGCGCCCAAGCCGAGGTCTACGAGGTCACCGAACGCCGCACCAGCGAAGACTTCCTTCCCCTCGAAGAACTGCTCCAGCCGACGATGGACGAGATCGACTCCATCGCCAGCCGCGGCGGCATCTCCCTCGGCGTCCCCACCGGTTTCACCGAACTCGACGAGATCACCAACGGCCTGCATCCCGGCCAGATGATCATCGTCGCGGCGCGGCCTGGCGTTGGGAAATCGACCCTGGGCATGGATTTCATGCGCAGTTGCTCGATCAAGCACGGCTTGGCGAGCGTCATCTTCTCGTTGGAGATGAGCCGGACCGAGATCGTCATGCGGTTGTTGTCGGCGGAGGCGAAGATCAAGCTCGGGGATATGCGTTCCGGGCGGATGAGTGACGACGACTGGACCAAATTGGCGCGGCGGATGAGCGAGATCAGCGAGGCGCCGCTGTTCGTGGACGATTCGCCGAACCTCACCATGATGGAGATCCGGGCCAAAGCGCGGCGGCTCAAGCAGCGCCACGATCTGAAACTCGTTGTGGTGGATTACCTCCAGCTGATGACCTCCGGAAAGAAAGTAGAATCCCGCCAGCAAGAAGTCTCGGACTTCTCCCGAAACTTGAAGCTCCTCGCCAAGGAACTCGAAGTGCCGGTGGTCGCGATCAGCCAGCTCAACCGCGGTCCCGAACAGCGAACCGACAAGCGCCCCATGGTGTCCGATCTCCGCGAGTCGGGAAGTCTCGAGCAAGATGCGGACATGGTGATCCTGCTGCATCGCCCCGATGCTTTCGAGCGCGACGACCCGCGCGGCGGTGAGGCGGACCTGATTCTCGGCAAGCACCGCAACGGCCCCACCGCGACGATCACCGTCGCCCACCAGCTGCATCTTTCCCGCTTCGTGGACATGGCCCGCGGGTGATGTCCGCTGTAGATTCTCAAATCGCGTGTCATATTCTCAGTCGCGATGTCATGCCGATGTCATTTATGACATGGGATTGAGAATCCAGGTGATCCGTCAGGTCCCTTGACAGGCCGATCCGCCCGTAGCAGCGTTTCGCTATTCACGAGGCAACTGGACAGTATGCCTGCACCCGGACGAGGTCGCCAGCATCGCCACGGCGACTGAGGTCGACGCCGACACGATCGTCGCGATGACGCTGGCCCGCTATGACAACACCGCCTTGTCATTGGATCGCCGCAAACGCGGAGTCGTCGCGAAATTCCCGTGGGGCCGCAGCCGCGGATCCCGCTACTGCCCGCACTGCCTCGATGAATTTCAGGGCCGGTGGCAACTGCAGTGGCCGCTGATCCGTGATGATCGTATTTCGTTCACGGCCGCCGCGGCACAGCTGGGCACAACCATCGACGCGCTGCGCTACGTGATGGAACACCAGCCCGCGCCCGAAACACTGACGACCGCGCAACGCCGCGCACGCAGCGTGCTCTTGGCGGCTGCCGAACAGGCGCTTCCCCGCCATATGTTCATCGAACTCTACCGATACCAGGGTCTGGGGTTGCAGGAGATCGCCGGACGCTTCTCGGTCAGCAAATCGACGATCACCCGCCTAGCGCAGCTCTACGAGATCCCCCTCCGACGACCTGGCGGCCGGCAACGGTCCAAGATCCCCGAGGACTGGTTGTGGTGCCAATACGTCACCCTCGGCCGAACCCTCCCGCAGGTCGCCGCCGCGGCCGGAATGAGCACCTCGGCGATCAGCCGCCGCGCCAAGAAGGCCGGAATTCCCATCCGATCCCCCGGCGGACCCAGCCATGCCGCAACCGCCGCCGTCGACGGCTACGAAATCCTACGACCAGCTATCGACTCGGTCGCCGGATTCCACCGACTGAAGATCCTCGCGGCCACCGCCCGATACAAGACCTACGAATCTGCCGCAGCGGCAATCAACTCGGCCGCAACGACCTGTACTTCATCCTCATCGAAACAGAAGCCGACCTCGGCCATCACCTCCTCGACCGGATCGGCAGCACGACCAAGGTCCGGCTCGCTCCGCACGGACGCGATGCTGTTGTCGCTATGCAATCGCTGCTCGCCACACGACCCGCCTGAGCTGTTCCCGGGCCGAAGCCCTGCCCGTACCGGTTGCTTCCGAGCAACGACCACACGAAGGTCTCATGCACTGCTTGGCCGAGGTTGCTCAGCAGACATACGGATCGACTCCTACTGCAAGACAACAACAATCCTGCGTCGCCCACACAACATCTCACCAGATCGCCGCCAGTTTGCGGAGGGGAGCAGACAACCCGGGTGTTCGAATGTATGTTCGAAGTTATGGCACCGACGAGGGGTGTCGCTCCCCTCCCATCGAGGGGATGCAGCGCGACGAAGGAGTAAGCAAGCTATGGCATGTCAGACCTTCCCACCGTCACCGTTCCAGGTCTGTGGCGCGATTCTCGACAAGTACCTGCAAACCGGTGGCCCGAATGGATTCCTGCAGTTCCCGAAGTCCGACGAGCTCACCAACCCGGACGGATTCGGGCGAGAGGCTGGCGTCGAACTCACACCTCACCGGCGCCGCGGAACTCATGGACGCGGCACCCGTGTTACGCCTGCTCCGCCGACCCCATCCTCATGAACGCGGTCGAGACGAACTCGCCCTTGGCCAGGCCCGACCTCGCCAGCTCCCAATTCACACCGCGGACGACGATGGGACGGACGGTTTGATTCGGACCATCGGTCGCAGGAAAATGATCACCACCATTGCAAGTCCCCCAGCGATGACCCAGATGGTCGACTCGATACCGATTCCTTCCGCCAACAGGCCAGCTAGCACAGCGCCGACCGGCAGGCTGGTCATGATGCACACTCGCGCTATCGCGTTAACTCTGCCGAGAACCGGGCGCGGAGTTATCCGCTGACGCAAAGTGACCAGGGATATGTTGACGAGTGGTGCGCTGAGGCCGAACAGCACTTGAGCAAGACCGAACATCATCCAGCCCCCAAACACAGCGGAAAGGGCGAGCGCGGTTGCGCCGACGGTGATCAACGCTAGTCCGACTATCACCGTCACCGGTTCGCCATACGACCGGTTGATCCGGGTGGTGAGCAGAGCACCGAGCAGCGCCGCCGCGCCCATGGTCCCGACCGCGAAGCCAAGCACTGAAGTAGAAAGGCGAAGCTCCTGCACCGCGAAAAGGAACTGCAAGGCATTGACGCCGGCGAGGAAGATATTGGAAGAGGCACCCGCGGCAATCAGCAAGCCCAATACCCGATGGTTCCGGACAAACCGCAATCCTTCCAGCAGCTCCGCGCGAACACGGACGCGCGTGCCCGGTTCGTCACCGGATCGGGCCACCTTGGGCACAAAAGCGATCATCACCGCGGCGATGGCAAAGCTGACAGCGTCGACTGCCAGAGCACTCGGCGCGGAGGCAGCCGCGACCAGCACGCCGGCCAAGGCCGGACCGACCAGCTGGGCGGTCGAACGGCTCAGTTCGAGTCGACTGTTCGCCCAAGACAGACGCTGCGGCTCAACCAAGGACGGCACGATCGTCTGGTATGCCACATCGAAGAACACCGCGAAGCAGCCAGTAGCAAAAGCGGCAACCAGCAAAACACCGACACTCAACTGGCCGGCCCACGCAAGGACGGGAATCAGGCCGATCGAGACCGCGCGTAGCACGTTGCAGACGAACATGATTCGACGCTGATCGATCCGATCGACCCAGACCCCGGCGACGAGACCGAACAGCCCGATCGGCAACCAACCAGCAGCGGTGAGGAATCCCATCGTCGTTGGTGAGGCATTCAGCACCAACACCGCCGTCAGCGGCAGTGCAACGAGGGTGATCTGGGACCCGAACATCGACAATGTCTCACCGGCCCACAGCGGCCCGAATCCCGTCCGCCGGTCCTGCGCAGCGACCGCACTGTCGCCATCGACCGACGCACTGTCGCCATCGACCGACGACGGATGTACCGCATCAGTCATCGATTCGTCCTCGTCTGGCGAAAAGTGATCGTGAGCGAGCGCCGTGGTGCACCGCCCGGTGCGATCTTTGCCACGGTATGCCAGGAGGACTCCGAACGGACCAGGATCGCGCTGCTTCCCATCCTCGGCGGCAACGCTCGATGTAGGTCGGCTGGGTCGTTGGAGTTCAAGATCAGCAACTGACCGCCGTCACGATCCGTCCAATTCTCGGTGAGGTAGAGAATCTGTGTAACGATCTTGTCCTCCTTGTCGACATGGGGCGCGAGCCAGTCGTTCCCGCGGTATTCCCACAGGTCCATACCCACCTCGGCACCACCCAGGTCGACACCGGTCAGCCGCTCTAGATTCCGTCGGTAATCCGAACCCGTGATCACATCCGCCACGAATTGCCATGCTGGAGACACGCCACCCCAACTGGCGCCGCGCAACTCGGTGTGGGCGAATTGATACGGCTTCGCCCCCGTTTCACGGCCGGTTCGGATCAGCCGGAACTGCTCGAAATCGCGAACCAGGTCCGCCCCCAAGCTCTCCGGTAGCGCACGCCGAAGGTAGGCATGCGACCACGGATGGCGCTGCAACACACCATCGGTCAGCGTGGTGGCCAGCGCTGTATGTTCCTCCGTTGTCGGCACGTGCGTCTTCCCCTGTTCGTTCGATGGAATCTCGTCGTACTGGCCTGGCCGCGCACACATCACGCCTGCTGCGGTACACCTGGTGCCAGCGCGCGGAGCGGTTCGAGGCTTCGCCATCGCGGAACGAGTGGCCCGTCCCGTGGGGGCCACTCCCCGTCGTGCTCACCGCCTCGGTCTAACAGGACCGGGCGAAGCCCATGCTGATACGGTCCGAGGACATCACAATCTAATTGGTCGCCGATGAAGGCCAACTGTGCCGGCGGGAACCCGGCAGCATCGATTACCTCGGCAAACATCCTGCGGTGAGGTTTGCGGGCTCCAACCTCACACGAGATGACCATCGCCTGCGGATGCAACCGCTTGGGCAACAACGCGTGTAGTTTTTCCGCGAGGTCGGGTGAGGCGTTCGAACACAGCACCCAAGTCATGCCCGAAGCGGTCACAGCGTCAAGTGCGTCCACAACGTCGGGATACAGCACGATCTCCCGCTGAACCAGAACCTGTTCGAGTCGGATCTGTAGAGCGTCGTCATAGTGGACCCCCGCGTAGTTTGCCGCCGCCGCCCACGCGTCGTACTGCCACCGACGGTACTCATCGACATGCGGCCTGTACGGAAACTGCTCACTACCGAGTCCGCCCTCCACTAGAGCGACCAAACGCCTGGTATCTATCGCCTTGCGGTCTGGAGCGAGCTGATACAGCACCTCCGCCGGGCTACCGACAGTCCCCGCTCGCCACATACCGAGCGTTCGGAAGAAATCAAAGACGACGACCCGCACCGAGTCCCAAGACGCGTACCCCACAGCCTCGATCGGATCAGCAGACACTGTGACCCTCCTGGTCCCGATAGCCGTGCACGAGCAAGGCCCGCCTCGGGAGCGGACACGAACCCGATACAGGCAACACCTCATGCCATGAGTCGTCGCTGCGGGCGAACGCCACCGATACGCCGGGCCCCGGCAGAAAGTGCACAGCCGGTTCAGGAGTGTCCGGCCCGTCGTACAGGGCGAGCCCACCGCCCCATGCTGTCTGCCACTCCGGGCACAAATAGATGTTCTGGGAGAACAGTTTGTGCGCGCGATCGGTGTGCCGTGACATCCCCGCACCGCTGGTGTACTCGCTCAGCCTTACCTCCCACCCGGATGATGGGGTCTCCAGACCGAGTATGGATGCCATCGCGTCCCCATAGGCGGGGTCGACCACTGCGGCGACCAAGTCGCGCCAGCACTGTGGCAGCTCGGACAGATGCGGTGACGGCCCCTGCATGTCATAGAGAGTGGCGGTTCGGACGGCGTAGGACTTGTCACCACCCGGCCGTGACCGTCGGGCAGACAACAGACCCGAGGGAAATGTCTGCACCAGGTGCGCGACATCTGATTCGGGTATGAGCGCAAAATTTTCGTAGACGACGTGCCGGAAGGGGTGATCGTGGACTCGCATGGATCGGCGAGGGTCGAGAATCATAATCTGATCACCGGACCTTCATACGGGTGCGCCACGTCCAGATATGAGCGCCGACGATGGCGACAACCCGCACTGTATGCAGCTGATCGGTCACTTGGGCAGGCACGGTAATCGGCAGGAGAGCAGACGATTCGAGGACCGTCTGCTGCGACTGCTGCCTGCTCTGTGCGCCCTTGAAATCGGTTGTCCATACCACGTGGGCTGATTCCCCTCGGGCGGTCTCAAAGCTCACCAGCAGCCCGTGCCCACCATCATTCGCCTGCTCAAAACTGACATGTATGCGTCCTGGGCTCAGCCCCTGTGGTTCGAGCCGTCGGCATGCACAGTGTGGGCAGTCGTAGCGGCGGAATGCGGTGGCGGACAGAGCGTCAGCCAGCGTGGAGACACGTAAGGCGCTTCCGCACAACTCGCACAACTCGTCGATCACCTCGCTGCTGTTGACCCACAGCCCTGAGGTAGCCACTCGGCAGGGGTCTATGGATGGAATCGAAGCGAACGCCCGACCCACCGATCCCGCCCAACGATCGAGCAGGTCTCCCTTCTGGCCCGCGGGACTCGGCTCGCTTCCCAATCCGTGTTCACTGCCCATGCTGAGATTGCGCATCGATGACCACGTATTCGCCTCATAGGCGGTACTGATTTCGTTGAGTTCTTTCCGGATTTCGTGGGCGCCGGCTTCGGGGGGTTGCGCCCGCAGTGCCAGGTCCAGCTGGGTCCGAGTGAGTCGTACTCGATCCAGGATCGCCTGATGGTGGGCTAGGATATCCGGGTTCGGACTCCATCGTTCGACCAGCGTGAAATCCGATGGACTGACCCCGAGGGGAAGCACCATATGTCGTCCGCCGTAGACCGCTGTAATTCCTGGCGCAACCCGCACCTGCGGTCCTCGGCGCACCGCCGTCAGCTCTTCCCACCGTGCTTGGCGCATTTCGTCGGACAGCCGGTGGACCACCACGCTGTCAGAGGCGGCGACAGCGGGTTGCTCACCGGCCGAGGCTCGAGTCCCGACGATGCGGAAGCGGGCGGTACCTCGCCCGGAGACATCGTCGAGATAGCTGCGCAATGCACCCAACGGTGCTGTGCTGAGAAGAGCGCTCAGCCCTTCGGTAACCGCCGCAGAGACTTGGGCATTGCCGATCGGGGCTACGATCGCCCGCGGATATCCATCTGCCAACCCGACGACGACGTTTGTCGTTGTCCGATAAGCGGGCTCGACGAGCGTGCCCGCTTTGCAGCTGACGATGACGACCTCACACGCACGAACCTGATGGCACAAGATCACGGTTACCGAGCCCGATGCTCGCTTGCAGCGCACCCCAGCTCGGCAGCCGAACTCCAGATCAGACTTTGCATCAAGGTCTCGTTCGACATCGGTGTACAGCCCGCACACCACCAGCTCGCCCAGATTGAGGTGGCCGCCATCACCGTGCGCTACGACAGCCAGCCGGCGAACGCCGTCACGCAGCAGGATGTCCTGTAGCTCGGCTGGAGGAGTACTCAGGGCGACCCCGTCCAAGGCATATCGCCCGTGGATCGCATCGATCAGCAGCGAGTCGTGTTTCCACCACTGGCGTTCGTCCGCGGAATCCTTAGCCCTGGCAAAGTCGGTAGCCTGCCTTCCAACGCCCACCAGTCCGTCGTCCGGATGATCCGGATCGTTGTAGGACACAAACGCCGGCGCTTCCCTTGCCTGGGCCGTGTCGTCGAACCATTCATCGGGAGCGACGAATCCGTACACGGCCGCTACCGATTGCCACCGGGGCGCACGCAGCACCACCTGCTGGCTCTCTATCACCGTCGACTCCTCCTAGGCTGTGGCTGACGGACACGTCGTTGACAAGGCGTGACGTACGGCCGGCCGCTCGACAAGCACCCGGCCGTACGTCATCCCCGAGCATTCGCTACGAGGATCAGAGCCGCCTCTTTCAGGCGTCCCAGTCGGCCAGCACGCTGCCGGTGTTGATCTCGTCCCAGTCAGCCAAGATGCCGCCTTCGACGACTTCGCTCCATTCAGACATTGCTCTACCTCCTTTCCTCACCTAGTCGTTGTCCGACAAAGCCGGACCTTCTCTACCCGACTGTTCGCAGCTATCTCGAACAGTCGGAAGCATTCGGCTGCGGCCGCACCGTTCCCACGGGGCCGTTGGCAGCGCGGGTATCACAAGCAGCCGTCTCGGATTCGGCCAGTAGTCGCAGCATCTGTCTGCTCGCGCTTCGGTCGCGCAGGCGAACCACCGGAACACTCGAGGACTCGATCGCGGTGACCATGCCTGGCAGCACACGAGCGCGGAAGCGCAGGATGAACCATGCGAACGACAGCGGCTTATCAGCTGTCTGTCGTCCACCATCCAGAGATCGCATGTAATGAGGCAGATCCTCGGTCGCTGTTCTGCGGTATCGCAGGAGCCGACGCAGATAGCCAGTCAGGCACAACACTGGATGACGATCGATGACGATCACGGCATTTGCCCTCGGCAGTCGATCCTGAAGGGTGGATGCGTGGTTTCCGTCAACGATCCACGACTCCCGCGCGCAGAGTGCGAGGACCTGCTCTCGCCAATCCTGTACTGACGGCTCGGACCAGCTCGGCCCGAAATACAGGTCGTCCAGCGCGTACACGGGCAGATCGCGCAGTTCGCCGAGGCGGCCGGCCAGGGTCGACTTCCCGGAGCCTGGACAGCCCACTACGAGAATCCGCGTGGCCTCCCGGATCAGCCGCACATTCGCCAAATCGTGGCGCGGAATTGTCACCACCAGCCCTCCGTCACGGTGCGTGCGAGATCCAGAAAATCTGTGGTGGTCTTGTGGTCTGCCGCGGTGACTCGGACCCAGTCGGGCAGACCGAAACCGTCCAACCGTCTAATCGAGAACCCCTTCGACGCGACACCATCAGCGAATCGCTCAGCGTCAATGATGCTTCGGCATCGGATCGCGGAAAAATTTCCCTCGCCGGGCACAGTCACGCCATCGAGGAACAGGCGCAGTCCCTGGTTCATGGCACCCCTCGAAGCGATCAGCTCGGCGTGGACATCGGCGAACTGATCGGCGAGGGTGAGCATTTCGGCTGCTACTGCCAGTGTTGGCCCGCTCACAGGGTTGGACACGTTCCAGGCCTGCACGGCGTCAGCGATCCGCGGATCTCCGCATACATTCACGGCCAATCGTGCTCCGGCCAAACCGTATGCCTTGCTGAACGACTGGACGATCACGACATGAGGCTGGCCGTACAGGGTCGAGAGCGCAGACACAGGGGCGTATGCCGCATATGCCTCGTCCACGACGAGCAGACATCGACGCTCGAGGCACACGCGCGCCACACGCAGGAGTTGATCCGGACTCCACCAATGCCCGGTGGGCCCGTTCGGGTTCGACACCGCGACGATGCTCCCCGCCTCTGCATCCTCGATCGCTTCGAGCATGTCCTCTACGTCGAAACCTCGATCCAGCCGATACGGCACGCTCCGCACCTGCATCCTCAACAGCGATGCGTACTCGAACAGCTGAGAGTAGTTCGGCACCTGGGTCACCACGGTGCGTCCATCGCGACCGAACAGCTGAAAAAGGGCGCGATAGGACTGATCCGACCCAGCGGTGAAGAAGACCGATGGCTCAACGATGCCGAGGAGTTCGGCAAACCGAGAGCGGAACTGGCCGTAGTCCGGATACCCGACCCACGCACGGGGATCGAGTTTGTCGACGGCTCGGCGAATCAACGATTCGACCAGAGGGTGTCGCAACTCGTTGTTGGCGAGGTTGACAGTTCCGCCATAGCTGCGCCGCCAGCGAGCCGCAGGTCGCACACCGGACAGAAACAACTCGTCGAGCCAACGCGGCACCGTTGCGGTGGCGGGGGCAAAAATCATCGGCTTCGCACCGGGATCGCGGACGTGACGGCCGTGGTCGGCGCGGACCTATCGAACAGCAGCCTGTAGTACTCCTGCGCGTCCTCAGGTCTGGGGCCTGGAGAGAACAGTTGACGGTTGAACGAGGCGATCGTCGCCTCGTCCATTTCCGGTCGCATCATGTCGAAGTCGGTGTAGATCGTCGGGCGAACCCGTCCCCGTTCCGCGAGCACGCGTTCGATAGTGTGCCGCACCCCCGTCGGCGAGGTGCCGGGCAATCCAAGGATCACAAAGCAATTGAGCTCAACCCCCGCGGACCGGCAGGACTCTGCAGCAGCGTGAAAGCGCTCCTCGGCGATGTGCTTGGCTCGGGGCAACTCGGCTTGGCCTGCCTCCTCCAAGGTTTCCAACCCGACGCTGATACGAACGCACCCGGACGCGCCCATCTGTCGAATCAAGGCATCATCGAGGTGATGCAACGTCGTCGTGCACTTCCACGGCAGGCCGATGCCGGATGCGTCATACGCCGTGCAGAATTCCCGAACCCACGGTTTACGCAGCGTGAAAGTCGGTGCATACATCGATACGTATTCAAACGGCATCCGCTCGGCCGATTGCGCGATATAGGCGACAACTTTGTCGACGGGGTGGCGTCGCTCAGTCTTGCCCTCGCGACCGGGTATGTCACAGAATGCGCAGCCGACGGGACACCCCCGCGCGACCGGAACCACAAGTTCCCGCCGGCCCGGAATACCACAGAAACGTGCAGAGTCGTCGGCGTAGAGGCGTTCATATGCGGCATGGGGGATCTCACGCACATCGGGGAGCGGAAGCCGATCAATAGGCAGCAGCGGAATCGCAGTCTCGGGCCCGCGCCACCCTTGCTCAGTGCGCAGCCACACCGACCGCGGATGATGATCCGGTTGATCGATCGACCGGGCGATATCCTCGACACCGCACTCAGGATCTCCTGCGCCGACGATCGCGTCGACATCGAACTGCTGAAAGAATTCCGGCAGCACCGCAGCCAAGCGGCCGAAGGTGACAATCTTTGCCTCTGGAGCAAGCTCGCGGGCATAGTGTATGGTCCGCTTCAACGCGTCGACCGCATCGAAGTCGTTCGCGATTGCCACCAAGTCCGGACGTTCAACGAGCAGATCCCCGAGCTCCTTCCACGTCACATTGAGGGCACCCGCGTCGACCGCACGCACCGTTGCATCAGGAAAGGTATCTCGCAGATGGTTCGCGACATTGAACACCGTCAAGTGGTGCCCAGCATTGAAGTAGCTGGGAACTTGAGGCGGCCAGAGAACGAGAATTTTCATTTAACGAGTACTTTCTGCTCAGACCGGCATACATTCGATGTCGCCGATCTCGTTCCGAGTGTCAAGCAGGGCGTCTTGTATCGAACAGGATGGACATTGGCTTCGCTGTGCCCATCACAAAGCCGAAGCGAGGACTGCGACACTGTGTCGGTCGATCTGCGTTCGCAACCGGAAATATCCGATCTCGAAACAGTGTCCGAATTCGCCATTGACGTGCCGAATATCACCAGCCTGCTTGGTGCCAGGCCAGGGATCGAGGAATATACCAACCTGTACTCGGCGATCGTCGAAGTAAGCGGGCCTCAGATCGCCTCTGTCGCAAACCTGTTGGCCAACTCGCCGCGAATGACTATCGGATGCTCGCTGGGAAAGGATCGGACCGGTGTGGTCATTGCGTTTCTCTTGCGTGCTGCCGGGATACCACCGGCCGATATCCTTTACGCCGATCGCGCAGCGATGGCGCATACCATCGCCTGCGACCCATCCATCCGCACGTACGCGCACGATCGCGGGATAGACGCCACTGAACTGATCCGCCGATGCCAAGTGGGGCGGATGCCCCTTCAAATGGTTCTCGAATCCATGGATGACCACCGCGGCGGAGTCGAGGGTTACCTGCGTCGCCACGGCATGTACCCGACGACCGCTTCGACATTGCGTAAGAGGCTGCTTCGGTAATTGGAATCGACTCGCCATACCTACCCCCTCCGAACGTATGCGATATCCGCGCCGAGAACCGCCAACCGTTCCGGCAAGGCTTCGTAGCCACGGGCGAGATGCTCGATCCCGTCGATGGTGGTCCGTCCCGCGACAGCTAACGCTGCAACCAAACAGACTGCGACACTACGGGTATCGGCAGCGAGGACCGTCTCTTCGGTCGGCCGCAAGATGGAGGGCTCGATCGACAGGCGCTCACCCACAATCTGCGTTGACGCACCCAATTGCTTCAACGGCGCCGCATACCCAAACCTTTTTCGCCACACGCGATCCTCGACCGTCGACCGCCCCGTGGCCTTCAACAGCACGAGCGCAAGCAGCGGCGCAATATCAGTGGAAATCCCGGTCGATTCGGCTATCAGCTGAGCTCCCACATAAGAGCCCACTGCAGGCGACACGCGAATACTCCCATCACCGATCTCCGGCTTAATCCCCAGATGATCGAGAAACTCGAGCTCACGCCTGATCGCCTTCACCAGGTGCGACGTGTCCCCACAGTCCAACTCGAAAGACGATCCCGTCATCACTGCTACCGACTGCCATGTAATCACTTCGACCGGATCCGGCATCAGTCGATAGCGAGCCGCTTGCCGGCCTGGGCGACCTCTCACTATCCAGCATCGATCTCGCTGCTCGATATCCACACCGAGCTCCCGAAGCACCGCGATAAGCTCGCGTTGCGCCTCCTTGTCATGTGGATTCAGGATGACGCTCGTTCCAGGGGTCGCCGCCGCCATCAGGACGGCCGCCTTGGTTGCGCTCGAAACGCGAGGGCCAGCCGGACGCTCCGGATCGTCGGACCAACGAAGGATATCGACCGTGGCCGGGACAAGCCGTTCCCGCCGGACCGTCAGCTCTGAACCTTGCCACGACCAATCGGCGCCGAACAATGCCATCACATCGAGTATCTGCTGAATCGGCCGTGTCAGCCCGAACTCGTATGTTCCAAGCTCGTCGCCACCAGCGCCACCAAAAGTTACAGCACCACGCTGGGCCAGAACGGCGGCCAGTAGATAAATTGAACCATGAATCCGTCGAGTAAGCGCTCCGGGGAGCAGGTCGGAACTAACTTCACCATCGACCACGCACGTTCTGCGGTCACCGGATGAGATAGTTCCGCCAAGGGCGTGAACGATGTCGGAAAGAACCTCGAACTCTGTGGACTGCGGAACATTCTCCAAGGTCACCTTGGCGCCCAGCGCGACGGCAGCCGCAAAAACCAGAACCATACCGTGTTTAGACCCGGGAACCTCCGTCCGGCCACTCAGCTCTCGTCCACCCTCTACCGTGAACAGAGGGCTCGACAGAGTGTCAGCGTTCATCTCATCAACAAACCACCGCTCGCTATGCTCCCGGGTTTCCAGCGCGTCTCGATGCAAAGCTCAACCCCCCAGTGATAGAATGTTTGTCAAAAGTCCAAGGCTTGGCCAAATGCAGTCACGAACGGCCAACGGCCGAATAGCCGCGTACTAATATTCGAACAACGGTCTGGCGGTGCGAAGAGAGCCGCAAGAAACCGGTACTTCCCCCATCCCCCCTGATCAATGCAGGCCGCTAGGTCAATGCGCGCAAGCAATACTTTGATGAACCATCACCCCCGTGATTGCGTTCAAGCCTAGCCTGCTAGTTGGTTATTGTAAACACCCTTTCTCGGGCCCTCGCGACCAGGACCATCCGATGCCCTATCGAGGATGGCGTCATTGGGCGGATCCAAGGCTCCGCCATTGTTGGGTTACAGCTGGTCAGTAGTAATTCGGACGGCCCGGCGATGTCGTAGGGGTAGTGACGTAACGCACCTGGAGCCCGCGAGGCCGGCCAGGCTGATCGCGGGTCGCCCCGCCTTCGGTGATTCGGCAGGTGCGACACCAGTACGAAATCCTTTGAGCTGCCGCGGCATCGAGCCCTGCCGCGCACCCGCAGCTCCCGCACAATCACCCCCCAGCCCCATCACCCACGCGACCGGCACACCCAACACTCGAGCCGACAGCCCCGCGGCCGGTCACCGAGCACGGCGTCTACGACTACGCCGCCGGCGACGACTACGGCAACCCAGCCCAGGATGCGGTCGCTGTCGCGGTCGAAGGGGAGAAGCTGGGCATCGCCAAACCGTTCCTGGTGCTCGGATCGTCGTCGGTCCACTCCTGGTCCGGCATCCGCTGAGGATGGCTATCGGCCCGCCGCACCGTCGCGGCGGGGCGATGCCGCACAATAGCCACACGGGGGACTGAACCAGAGTGCCTCACCCGACAGATCGAGGATCCTGCCCATGTCCAGCGCCGACCCAGGGACCCGTCACGACCGTGTAGCGCGGGATGGGGCGTCGGCGCGGGGCTGTTTGTCTCGACAGTGGTGTTCGTACCCGCTGTCTTCGTGGTGCGGCAGTGATTGGATCTTCCCGAGATCCCGGCGACGCCGTCACACCTGCGCGCTCGCCCGGTCGAGGTACCTGGCTCGTACTGGCTCACCTGGCTCGTCGCCGCAGTCGTACTGCTCGCGCCGGGCGCGGCGCTGATGCTGTGGCCGAGGGTGCGACGGGTCGCGATGGGATACGCCCTTACGGCAGGGTTTGTCGCAGGACTACTGGCGGCGTTGACGATCGGGTTCGAACTCGGCGGTTTCGCTCCTACCTGATCTCCAAGGCCGCGACCGCCTCGGCCGGGCGATATGACATCGGGCTGAGAATCCCGGCCTGACATTGCGATGAGAATCTCAGCCCCACCGCAGGGCAGCGCGGTTGATCCATGACACACGGACTGCGGATCTACTGCATAGTGCCGGGTGGTCAGTCTCCGGGCCGGAGGGCCTGCTGGGCTTCGCGCAGCGCCGCCCAGGCGTCTCCCACGGGACCGACGTGCCCGAGCTTGTCGGGGTTGCTCACCGAGCGGATCGTCTGGATCTGTCCGTCGAGAATGTCGATGATCCAGGTGGTGAGGACCTTGCCGTCGCGGTCGCGGAAGATCGCGCCCGGCTGGCCGTTGACCTGACGCGACTCCACTTTCGCGCCGATCCGGGTGAACAGCAGGCATAACGCGGCGAGCGCTCGGCTCACGTTCCCGGCGCCGACGAACCGCTCGGCCCATTGCGGGGCCTTGCCGCCGCCGTCGCCGACCATCTGGACGTCGGCGGCCAACAGCGCGGTCAGCCCGTCGACGTCACCGTCCCGGAACGCGTCGAGGAAGCGCACGGCGAGTTCCTCGCGCTCGACGCGGTCGGCTTCGAAGCGGGGCCGTCCGAGGTCCATGTGGCGGCGAGCCCGCACCGCGAGCTGGCGGCACGCCGCCGCCGAGCGCCCTACCGCCGCCGCGACCTCCGCGAACCCGAATCCGAACACTTCCCGCAGCACGAAGACCGCGCGTTCGAGCGGGCTGAGCCGTTCCAGCAGCAGCAAGGCCGCCATCGATACCGAGTCGGCCAGCTCCGCCGACCGCTGTGGGTCCTGGTAGGGGTCGGTCAGCAGTGGTTCGGGGAACCACGGCCCGACGTACTCCTCGCGCCGCACGCGGGCCGACCGCAGCACGTCGATCGAGATCCGGCTCACGGTGGCCGACAGGAATGCCTTGGCCGAGACGGGCCGGGTCGGGGAGGCCTCGTAGCGCAGCCAGGTCTCCTGCACCGCGTCCTCGGCCTCGCTCGTGCTGCCGAGGATCCGGTAGGCGATGGAGAACAGCAGCGGCCGCAGGTCTTCGAACTCCTCGATCCGGGTCACGTCAGCTCCTCTCGCACCTTTCACCAGGGCACCTGCCCCTCGTCGCTGAAGAACCCGGCGGTCGGTCCGTCCGCGTCGAGCGTGGCCAGGCGCACCAGGATCACGGCGCCTTGCGCGACCGTGCGGACGCCGGTGTGGTTGTTGCTGTCGGTGTCGACGTAGCCGGGGGCCACCGCGTTGACGAGGATGCCGTCCTTGCGCAGCTCCTTGGCATACTGCACGGTCAGCGCCGTGAGCGCGGACTTGGACGGCGAGTACGCCGCCGAGGGCAGCAGGTCGGCGAAGGGGCCGTCCAGGTCGCTGCTGAGGGTCAGCGACGCGGCATGCGAGCTGACGTTGACAATGCGCGGCGCCGATGACCGCCGCAGCAGCGGCAGCATGGCGTTGGTCACCGCGATCACCCCGAAGACGTTGGTTTCGAATACCCCACGGACCATGTCCGGATCGACGGTGCTCGGGATCTGGTCGAGGGCATCCATCGGCGAGACCTGTCCGGAACCGGTGATGCCGGCGTTGTTGATCAGCACGTCGAGGTGTCCGAAGCGCGCTTCGACCTGCTGCGCGGCCGCGGTGATCGTAGTCGCGTCGGTGACGTCGAGAGTGAGCGCGTGCGCGTCGGCGCCGGTCGCGCGCAGCGCCGCGGCGGCCTCCGCGCCGCGCCCCGAGTCCCTGGCGCCGATCAGCACCGTCATGCCCAGCGCAGCGAGTTGCTCGGCGGCTCCACGGCCGATTCCCTTGTTCGCCCCGGTGATCAGCGCCACCTTCTGCTCGTTCATGATCAGCTCCTTGCGGTAAGAGGTGTGGTCCTGCACAGAACCGGTCTTCGGAACCCGAGACGAGACAGCCCATCCGGCTGTGACATGCGGACGGAAACAAGCGAGATGGGAAACTCCTCGGCCGCTCTCGATCCGAACTGCCGAGTAACGCCCGGGTACCCAACTGCGACGTCCTCGGTGACGTATGGCCCGTCGGGGGGCTTGTCCGTCCACTTTGTCGGTGTATGGAATGGGGATCAGGACATGGCTCTTCGCGAGTTCTTCGCGCGGCATCGCATCGCCTCGGCGGTTGCCGCGCCGGCAGTGCTGGGGGTGGCGGCGGCCGTCGCCGCCTCGTTGGCACTGACATCAACGCCGGAAACCAGGGATACGCAGCTCACGTCGTCGGTTACGGAATGCCACGACATGGTGACCATCTCGGTGGCCGGTCGCAATGACACTCCTGTGGCCGGGACCACGAAAATGCTCGTCGACGCCAACGGAAATCCGTTGCCCGCAGCGCTGTCCGGTGACCACAGCAGCGAGTGGGTCGATCCGGTGGTGAACGCACCGGCCGATGACGTGGATCCCGGTGCGTACGCCGCGGTCTACATCGCGTACCCCGCGAACATGGCCACCTATGAGGACGCCGTCAACGCCGGTGTCGCGAACACCGAGCAGGTGATGCGGGAGATCGCGCAGGCTTGCCCCGATACCAAGTTCTCCATCGTGGGCTACAGCGAGGGCGCCGACGTCGTCCGTCGCGTCGCGATGAAGATCGGCCATCAGGAACCCGGTCAGGACGGGGAATACGGGATCGTCGATCCGGACGATGTCGTCGGTGTCGTCATCCTCGCGGACTCGGGCCGCTCGGCGGGAGACGGGCCGTTCCCCGGATCGAAGGATCCTTTCGGCAACCCGGACGGCTTCGACCAGCAATATCAGAACGGCAAGAACCCGGTCCCCGGGCAGGGTGCGGTGCAGGGCACCAGCGGTGATTTCGGTGCGCTGAACGGCAAGATCGCCTCGTTCTGCTCCGACGGCGATCTCACCTGCTCGGCGCCGGAGAACATCTCCCTGCTGCAACTGGTGGTCAACGTGGGCAGGCAGTTGAACGTCGACGCGCTCGAACGAGACGGACTCACGCCCGCTACCGGGCAGGACGTCGCCGTGGTGCTCAGCCGCATCGCGTTGGCGGCGTTCGCGGACATCCAGTCGCAGCCGAACTGGATGCAGAGTGACGAGACCTTCCTGCAGGTGCTGCTGCGGGTGTCGGATCCGGCGTACAAGCCGGGCGAGCAGCCGAAGGCGCCCGCGAAGGCGGACTCGATTTCGACCGAACAGATGTCGCCGCTGGCCTACCTGCCGCAGAAGGTGCTCAACGAGATCATCGGCCTCATCGTGACGAACCAGAACACGATCCCCGTGATCTCGAGCGATCCCTACAATCGCACGCTCGGCCCGAACCACAGCGGTCACCACTTCGACTACTGGCACGACGCCGACCCCGCCGCGGGCAAGCCGCTGACCTCGGCCGAATACGCGGCGGCCTGGCTCACCCACCTGGCCGAGCAGGCGCAGGCCGGTAAGCAGGTCGACCCGACGTCCAAGCCGCAGGAGGCCGACCTCGCCGCGGTGTACAAGGCGGTGACGACCACCTCGGCGGCGGCGACGACCGAACCCGCCGAGGCATCGACCACGGCGCCGAAGACCTCCAGCGCCGCACCCACGACCACAGGTGGGGCGACGACCGCGACGCCGCCGTCGGAAACCTCGAGTGCGACGACGACGCCGCAGGTCACCACCACGCCCGCACCGTCAGCTGTCGCGGCGCCGGTGGAGACCGCGAAGACGACCACCACCGAGCCGGTCACCACGACAACGCAATCCGCGGCACCGAGCACCACTTCCACCACGAAGGCACCGAACTGATCGATCCGCGGGCTCGCGATCACCGCCGGGTGGCGAGATCGCGAGCCCGCGGCGTCTTCGGACCAGGCCGCGGTCGGACCCCGCCTGGCCGTTGCGGGGTGACGGTCAGGACCGCAAGTCGATCAAGTTGCGCTTCAGCACCTCGACGCGGTGACGCTGGAGGTCGGTGAATTCCTCGGGGTGGTGGATCTCCACGCTCAGCCGGCCGTCGAAAGTGCTGATTACACAGGTGCCCCCGCCCGGTTGCTGAGGACGACGGCCGGTCAGGTCCGGTTTGGCGAGCATGGTGGAGTGGAAGTCGTCGACGCGCAGCGCGTCCTGCTCGGGTAACGGCGGGATGGTTCCCCAGTTGGTCGCGATGACCACACCGGGCAGGGCGGGCCTCGGCGCGGCCGCCATATCGGGGATGCTCAGGGGCGTGCGCTGCACGATGCCCGCGGTCAAGCCCGCGTGCAGGGCCTCGCTGATGCCGCGGGCCGATTCCACCAGCGTCACGTCGGAGGCGGGGGACAGGTAGTTGGCGAAACCGAGGACGTTCGTCCCTTCGGTGGCGGCGATCTCGGGGCTCACCCTGGTGCGTAGGTCGACGGAATACAGGTAGAGCAGCCCGGTCAGGGGGAGTTCCCGAATCTCGGCCTCGGTCCGCAGCAGAGCCGCCGACACCAGACCGTGCACCGTCACGTTCTCGCGATGCCCCAGTGCGACCAGCGCCGCGGTCTCTTCCCGGGTGAGCAGGCACCGGGTGGTGCGCAGTATCGGGTACTCGTCTTCGCGCGGCTGCGGGGGCGACGGCGCACCGGCGGAGGATGCACCGGCGGGCACGGAGCCGGGCAGCGCCATCTTCTCGATCCCCCGCGCCGCGAGCAGGTGCTCCACCGGTTCGGGGAACGCGTGGACCGGCAGTTCGAGCGCGCGGCCGCCGACCGTGTCCCGGTAGCCCGTCCAGAGTTCGTCGACGATGGCGAAAGCGTGATACGCGTCGGCGATGCTGTGATGGATCATGAGCGTGACGGCGGCGGTATCGCCGTCACGCACCACGCACAGGGCGCAGACACCCGCGCGCTGATCGAATTTGGCGCCGGTGAGCGGGTATTCGGGATCAGCGTCGGCGACGAAGATCTCGGGGGTGGCGTCCGTGCCGGCGAAGACGTGGCCGCCCTCGTCGGACACCTCGATGCGGGCGCGCAGCATCGGATGCGCTCGGGCGACGGCTTCGAAAGCAGTCGTCAGGGCCCGCAGGTCGAGCCGACCGGATACCCGGGCCGAATAACCGATGAAGACCTCGCCCGCGGCGAACATCTCCTCGCTCGGGGCGAGCCGGCGGATCACGTCGACCACGATGATGCATTCCCTTCGCTCCCGGCGAGACTAGCTCGAACGTCTTGCCCGCGCGCATCATTCGCCGAAATCGGGCGAACGGGACGGGTGCGGCGGCCTTGTCACAAGCGGGAATTCGAATCTGTCGGATGATCGGACCACCTGGATAGGCTCTGAGTGGTGGGAAGCGAGCGGAATATGCCCCGAATCGAGCGGATTCCATTCGAACCGATCCGTCCGCACCGAACGGCGGGCCCGCGGTGACGCGCCGGGGGTGGTCTCTGTTCCTCGCCATGGGCCTGATCTGGGGCGTGCCGTACGCGATGATCCGGATCGCGGTGGAGGATCTCGACCCGATGGTGGTCGCTTTCGGCCGCACGCTGATCGGCGGCCTGCTGCTGTTGCCGATCGCGCTGTACCGCGACGTGCTGGCTCCGGTGCTGCGGCGGTGGCGGCCGTTGCTGCTGTACACACTGGTGGAGATCACCGGTCCGTGGCTCCTGATCGGGTACGCCGAGACCACGCTGAACAGTTCGACCGTCGGCCTGCTGATCGCGGCGGTGCCGCTGATCGCCGTGGTGATCGTGACCGTGCTCGGCCACGACCGGTTCGACGCGCGCCGGGTGATCGGCTTGCTGGTCGGGTTCGCGGGCGTCACCGCACTGGTCGGCCTGGACGTCGACCTGGGCAATCCGGCGGCCATCGCCGCGATCGGCTTGACCACGATCGGATACGCGGTGGGTCCGATCGTCATCGATCGGGCGCTGGCCGATCTGCCGCCGCTGGGCGTGGTGACCGGGTCGCTGCTGCTGGCGGCGGCCATCTACGCGCCGTTCGCGGGGTGGCTGTGGCCCGCGCGCATCACCGCCGACGCGGCCTGGTCGGTGCTCGGCCTCGCGGTGCTCTGCACGGCCGCGGCGTTCCTGCTCTTCTTCGCGCTGATCGCCGAAGTGGGCCCCGCGCGCGCGACGGTGATCACCTACGTCAATCCCGCGGTGGCGATCCTGCTCGGCGTCACGGCACTCGACGAGCCGCTGACCGCGGGCATGGCGATCGGCTTCCCGCTGGTCATCCTCGGTTCGGTGCTCGGAACGGCACGCAGCCGCGGCGAGCGGGCGCCCGCGGACCGAGCCGCGCCCCCTACGCCGGAGGCAGCCGTCCGAATTCCGGACAGGTAATCGCCAGGGGACGCACGAACGAGAACGAGAACCTAATACGCTGCTCCGGGTGCTGGATTCGATCGAAGACTTCGCAGACGAACGCTCCGACGTGGCCGCCACCCGCGCCGCCTACGACGACATCGCCGAGTTCTACACCGAGCATTTCCGGCACCATCTCGCCGGCGCGACACTCGACCGGGCCATGCTCGGCGCGTTCGTGGAATCCGTGACACGCGGCGGTCGCGGACCGATCGCCGACCTCGGCTGCGGCCCCGGACGGATCACCGGTCATCTCGCGTCGCTGGGCGCGGAAGTGTTCGGCATCGATCTCTCGCCGCGAATGGTGGAACTGGCTCGAGCGGACTATCCACAGCTGTCCTTCGCGCAAGGTTCGATAGAGCAGCTACCGCTGGGCAATGAGACGCTCGGCGGGGTGGTGGCGTGGTACTCGTTGATCCACACCCCGCCGGAGCGCGTGCCGCACGTGTTGAACGAGTTCTACCGGGTACTCGTGAGCAAAGGGCACGTGCTGCTGGCTTTCCAGACGGCCGACCTGCCCGATGCGGTGGAAGCCTTCGACCACAAGGTAACTCGCGCGTACCGCTGGGCGCCCAAACGTCTCGCGCGTTTGCTCGGCGCCGCCGGGTTCACCATGATCGCTCGCATGGTGCGCGAGCCGGAGCCCGACGAGCGGTTCGGGCAGGCCTACCTGCTGGCGTCGAAGGATCGGTGATTCACCGAACGCGGTCCATCCCGTACGGGTAAGTTCGTGTTGCGCGTCGGTTCCCGGCCGCGCGGGCCCACCGACAACGTGGTCGATCTGAACTCCAACACTTGCACCATGTCGTCAGGGGGCGACTCATCATGGAATTCATCGCGCCGGTCGATGCCGTCTTCTTGCTCGCCGAATCCCGCGAACAACCGATGCACGTCGGATCGCTGCAATTGTTCGAGCCACCAGAGGGCGCGGGAGACGACTTCGCCGCGCAGGTACACGCGCGACTATTGGGCAGCACAGAGGTCGATCCGGTTTTTCGCAAACATCCGGCAACGATCTTCGGAGCGCCGCAGATGGCATGGACGTATGCCGAAGAGGTCGAGCTCGATTATCACGTGCGGCGGCTGGCCGTGCCGGGGCCGGGGCGGATGCACCAGCTCGTCGAACTGGCCTCCGGGCTGCACAGCAGTTTGCTCGACCGGCATCGCCCGCTGTGGGAGTTCCATCTGATCGAGGGCCTCGCCGATGGCAGATTCGCGCTGTACTCGAAGATGCATCATGCGTTGATCGACGGCGTCTCCGCGCAACGCCTTTTGCGCCGCACGCTGACCAGCGATCCGGCCTCCAGCGCCACCCCGGTGCCGTGGCACCTGCCGCGTGGCAGGCGTAGCTCGGCGACCGGTGCGGGCGGCGCGGCCCGGAATCTGCTCTCCGCGGCGACCTCCGGCGCCTCGCTGCTGCGCGCCGCTCGAACCGCTCTGCTGCGGCAGCAGGGGAATCTGCCGTTCGCGGCCCCGCGCACCATGTTCAACGTGCCGATCGGAGGCGCGCGCCGATCAGCGGTCCGGTCCTGGCCGATGGATCGGCTGCAGCAGGTGAAGAAGGCCACCGGCTCGACGCTCAACGACGTGGTGCTCACGATGTCGGCGGGCGCGCTGCGGCGCTACCTGAGCGAACGCGACGCCCTGCCCGACAAGCCGTTGATCGCGATGGTGCCGATGTCGCTGCGCGGCGAGGACGACGAGGAGGCCCACGGTGTGAAGGTGGGGGCGGTGCTCTGCAATCTGGGCACCGACATCGCCGATCCGCTCGATCGGTTGCAGGTGGTCAGCGCGTCGATGCGGGACGGCAAGGAGGTCTACCGCACGCTGTCGGCCAACCAGACGATGGCGCTGTCGGCGCTGATGCTCAGCCCGCTCGCCCTCAACCTCGTGCCGGCGCTGATCCCGTTGACCAATCCGACCTTCAACCTCGTCATCTCGAACGTGCCGGGGCCCCGCGAACCGATGTACTGGAACGGCGCGCGGCTGGACGCGAGCTACCCGCTGTCGATCCCGTTCGACGGCCAGGCGGTGAACATCACCCTGACCTCCAATGCCGACCACCTCGATTTCGGCCTGGTCGGGTGCCGCCGCAGTGTGCCGCAGCTGCCCCGCCTGCTGGATCACCTGGAGGAGTCGCTGGCCGAACTGGAGCGGGCCGCTGTCTGACAGCGCGGTCCATTCCCCGAAAAACTAGAACGTGTTACTGTCAAGGCATGGTGCACGGCCCAGTCGAGGACGCCGCAGCCGCTTCATGGCGATATCAGCGGCTCGCGGCGAACTCGACCTGCTGCGGCCGAGCCGTGCCGCGCGCCAGTTATGCAACTCGTTCTAGTACACCTGCGCCGCGCCGTTCGCGGCGGAGCAGTTAGGGAGACCAGCACGCCATGCGTACCGAAATCTGCGAACGGCTCGGGATCGAATTCCCCATCTTCGCCTTCACCCACTGCCGCGACGTGGCGGCCGCGGTCAGCAACGCGGGCGGACTCGGCGTGCTGGGCGCGGTCGGCTTCACCGCCGAGCAGCTCGAGGTCGAACTGGCCTGGCTGGACGAGCACGTACAGGGCGTGTACGGCGTCGACCTGGTGATCCCCTCCAAGTACGAGGGCAAGGGCATCGACGGCCTGAGCCCCGAGGAACTGGAGGCCAAGCTCGCCGAGATGGTTCCGCAGGGACACCGTGATTTCGCCGAGAAGATCCTCGCCGACCACGGCGTGCCGAAGCTGCCGGAAGACGAGCATCACAACCAGTTGCTCGGCTGGACCGCCACCACCGCCGGGCCGCAGGTGGAGGTGATCCTCCGGCACCCGAAGGCGAAGCTGGTCGCCAATGCCCTCGGCACCCCGCCGGAGGACGTGGTCAAGCAGGTGCAGGACTCCGGCAGGCTGATCGGCGCGCTGTGCGGTTCGGTCAAGCACGCGCTCAACCACAAGCGAGCGGGCCTGGACTTCGTGGTCTGCCAGGGCACCGAGGGCGGCGGCCACTGCGGCGAGGTCTCCTCGCTGGTGCTGTGGCCGCAGGTCATCGATGCCGTCGGCGACCTGCCGGTGCTGGCCGCGGGCGGTATCGGCAACGGCCGCCAGGTGGCCGCCGCGATGGCGATGGGCGCCGCGGGCGCGTGGACCGGTTCGGTCTGGCTGACGGTGGAGGAGGCCAACGTGCCGCCCGCGCAGATGCAGACCTACATCGACGCCACCAGCCACGACACCGTTCGTTCGCGCGCATGGACCGGCAAGCCGGCCCGCATGCTGCGCAACGACTGGACCGACGCGTGGGAGCAGGCCGACACTCCCGACCCGCTGCCGATGCCGCTGCAGATGATGGTCGCGCTGGACGGCGTGAAGCGTGGTCACCGCTATCCGGAGGCGGCCAAGGACGTGAACTTCAATCCGGTCGGCCAGATCGTCGGCATGATGAACCGGGTCGAGCGCTCCGCCGACGTGGTCAACCGGCTTATCCAGGAGTACGTCGAGGCGTGCGAGCGCCTCGACATGCTCAACGGCGGGGCCTGATCCCAGCGCGTATTCCGGGTGGGCGATGCCGTGCGGGTCCTCCGTCGGCATCCCACCCGGTTCCGGCTTCGACCCCGCGTGAGTCTTCGCGTGATCCACTACGGCGGAGCCGTATTCGGTACGACTGGCATCGAGTCACCTCGCCTGGACCACCCGTGTTCGCGACTCCGGCAGCGACCCAACTTTCAGCCAAATTGTCCCGGACGGTGCATTTGGAGAAAGCGGGTGGCCATGCCGATTTCGGCGTGCCTACCGAAACAGTGCAAGCGATTGCACAGGAACCGTCTGAGACGAACTATGCGGTGTACGAGAGTCAGGCTGTGGCGGCGCCGGTCTCGTCGCCCCTTTCCTCGACCCCGCCCACCAGTTCCTCGAACCGCACGATGACCTTCTCGTGGTACATGCCGAACAGATCCTCGAACAGCGCCAGCTGCGCCTCGCTCGGGCCGGAGCCGGAATCCCACACCGCGGCCAATGCGCGCCAGACCAGCACGTGCAGGTCCGGCGCGCCGGCGAAGTACGCCTCGACCGCCTCCGGCACCTGGAGCACCATCTCGCCGATCGAGTTCAAGATCGCGCGCTGCATGGGGAGACCGAGCGCGGTGAGCAACCGGCGAACCAGCGCGACCTCGAGCGCCAAGAGCTGCCGCAAGTCCGGATCGTCTTCGCGAGCAATCGATTCCAGTTCATCGATGGCGGCTTTCATTTCGGCCGAATCGATCCGGTACTCGCCACCGGTATAGCCGAGTAGCGCTTCGAGCACGAGATTGCGCTCGACATCGACGAGGTCGCGGAACATCTCTATCGCGATGTCGGGCATGGGAATCGAGAACCGGAACAGCTGGCCGTACACCTCGACCCCGCCGGCCGCCCGGACGTCACGAATCGTGAATCCCTTGCCGCGCCGCGCTTCGACGAAACCATACGACTCCAACCGACCCAAGGTCAGCTGTGCGGTCGCGCGGTTCATGTCGAACTCCTCGGCCACCTGACGAACCGACGGCATGAGATCCCCCGGCTGATATTCCCCCGCGGCAACCCGGCGCGCCAACTCGTCGGCAACGTCGGCGACCACCGTCTGGGATCCCATCGAAGTCACCTTTCGATTACTTTTGATCACGTCCCAGACAGTCTAAGCCCTACTGTGCGGTACTGCACCTGTGTCACACTGGTCCGCGCGACTGTGAGGTGAGTCATGACCATCCGGCCCTTCGGAGAGCGCCCCGCGGAGGGGTCGATCGGTAGACGATCCCGGCTTTTCGCGTCGCGGTCCGATGGTAAACCTCCTGTTCACGGCGTTGTTCGCGGCGCGAAGCTGGCCGCGCTGCCGATGGCGTTCGCCGGACGGCAGGCCACAGGCGCCGGCAAACGCGCCCTCGGCAGATCGGCCGAAGAAGTCAATCGCGACATCCAGCTCCGCACCGCACAGCACATCTTCGAGGTGCTCGGCGAGCTGAAAGGCTGCGCCGCGAAGCTGGGGCAGCTGTTGGCCATCTACGAGCTGGCGCTGCCGCCGGAGTTGGCCGAGCCGTATCGGATCGCGCTCAGCAGGTTGCAGGACGCCGCTCCCGTCATGCTGCCGCACACGGTGCAGGCCGCCATGGCCGACAGTATGGGACCCCAGTGGCGTTCCAACTTCCGGGAATTCGACGATCGCCGCGCCGCGGCGGCGTCGCTCGGTCAGGTGCACCGAGCGATCTGGCACGACGGCAGGCCGGTCGCGGTCAAGGTGATGTATCCCGGCGGCAGGCAGGCGGTGGCGCGCGATCTGGACCAGCTGCGCCGGATCTCTTTCCTCGCATCGGTATTCCTGCCCGGCGCGGACGTGCAGGCGGTCACCGAAGCGATCTGCGCGTCGGTCAGCGCGGAACTCGACTACGCGGCCGAGGCCGGATACCAGAGTGCTTTCGCCACCGCCTATGCGGCTGACGCGGACTTCTACATACCAGAAGTGGTTGCCCAGCAGGGTGACGTCCTGATCAGCGAGTGGATCGATGGCACGCCGGTGTCCCGCGTCGTGGCCTCCGGGACGCAGGCCGAGCGCGACCGGGTGGGCATGCTCATGGTCCGATTCGTGACCTCGGGCTGGGGCAGGCACGGTCTGCTGTACGCCGACCCGCATCCGGGCAACTTCCGGGTGTTGCCCGACGGCAGGCTCGGCGTGATGGATTTCGGCGCGTGCTGCGCTTGGCCGCCCGCGGGTTTCGACGAACTGACGCTCGACTGCTGCAAGGCGATCTTCCGAGGCGGCCCGGGAGAGCTGGCGGCGGCCACGCGCAGGCACGGCTTCGTGGAAACCGGACGGGCACTGGACAGCGAGGCGCTCTACGCCGCGATCACCCCGTGCGGTGAGCCGCTGCGGCACACCACCTATCGGGTCACCACGCGCTGGCTGCGCCGCCAGGTGTTGCGCACCACCAACCCTCGCCTGACCAACGTGATCCGGCAGATGACCATGCCCGCTTACTTCACACCGTTCGCTCGCTCGTTCCTCACGCTGGTGGGCGTACTCGGACAATTGGAGACCGAAGGATCATTTCGCGACGAAATAGTCCGCTGGGTGCCGCAATTGAGCGAAGCGTTCACCGTGGAGGAGTTGCCGAAGGCTCCCGCGCCGACGGTGGACTTGGCCGCCGTGCGCAGGCAGCGGCTCGAGACGGGGGAGCGGGAGCTGCCGATCGGGTGACCCCGATCATCAAGGCTCGCAAGCGCGTTCGATATGCTGCCGAGTAGGCATAGGCGGGCCCCGCGAAAGATCATTTCAGCACTTCGTCTCAGACAGTCCGCTCTCCATTCGCCTGGGCGCGTCCCGGCGCGACGCGTCACCGCGACAACCACGCGTGCCAATGCGGCGCGATGAGCGCAGCCATCTCGTCATAGCCCGCCGCCGCGGGATGCGCCCCGTCGCCCGCGCGTACCTCCGCCGACCACACCGGATTGCCGCGCAGCTGCTGGTGCACGGGCACGTACGGCACATCCGCCGCGGCGCAGACCCGCGCGAACCGCGCGTCCAGCGCCGCGATGCGGGCATTGTGCTCGTCGTCCGCGATCGGCGGCGGAGCCACCAGCAACACCCGCCATCCCCGCTCGGCTGCCCGCGCGAGCAGCTCGCTCAGGTTGGCCACCGACTCCTCGGGCGTCACCCTCGGGCCGCCGTTTTCGTGCATGGCGTCGTTCACTCCGAACGACAGCACGACCCGGGCATCCACGCCCTCCGGCAGCCGAGGCGCGCATTCGGCCCGGAAGCGCGCGAGGGTCTCGGCGGAGGTCTGCCTGCGCACCCCGAGGTTGTACGCGGTCAGCGGCACGCCACGCGCGTGCGCGGCGGACGCGAGCCGGCCCGCCCAGCCCAGGCAGCGCGGGTCGCCGACACCGGCGACGAACGAGTCTCCGACGAAACACACACGCAGATCACCACTCACCCGCACGATCCTCGCAGCGCGCACCAGCCCGCGCGCACCGGCTGCGGGCAATATGATCGCGAAGGGTTCGACCGGGAGGGAGTAATGGTGACAAGCGAGCCGGGCCTCGCGACGCCGCCGGTTCCGCAGTGGTTCGGGGAGTTGTTCGCCCATCGGCGCTGGATTCGCCGCAGCCACCCGTTTCCGCACGTGTACGCCAGAGACGTCTTCGTTCCCGAGTTCTACCAGCGATTGGCCGACGAACTGCGGCGGGTTCGCCGGGAGCGCCCCGGGCTGTTCGAGACCGTCGCCGCCGGGTACAGCGCCGACGGCATCCGGTTGGCCGACCTGCGCGACGGTCCGCTGGGGGTGTTCAGCTCGCGGGAGTGGCACGACCTCGTCGCCCGGCTCGGCGCGGTGGAGGCGACCGGCGACATCGAAGGCTCGGTGCACCACCACGAGCCGGGTAGCCCGTTCGGCTGGCCGCACAACGATCTGAACCCCGCCTGGTTCCCCGGGCCGCCGCCTGATCGCGACGACGTGCGTCTACCGGACGGCACGGTCGACATCAAGACCGGGGCGCGGGCGCCGGGGGTCGTCGCGCGCGAGACCGTACGCGCGGTGGCGGTGCTGTTCTATCTCGGCAATCCGGGATGGCAGCCGGGCGACGGCGGCGAGACCGCGCTCTACGACCACGTCGCCGACGGGGCCGCGTTGCCGTCGGTGGTGCTGGTTCCGCCGCTGGACAATTCGCTGCTGCTGTTCGAGGTCACCCCGCGCAGCTGGCACACGTTCGCGGGCAACAACGTCAGAGACCGCAACAGCGTGGTGATGTGGGTGCATCGCACCAGGGCGGATGCCGAACGGCGCTGGGGAGGAGACAAGATTGTCCACTGGTGAACGCCGCGTCTGCCTGCTCACCGGCGCGAGCGGCACCCTGGGCGACGCCTTCTGCCGGGCCTACTACCGCGACTACGACATCGTCGCGGTGTGCCGCACGCGCACACCAGCGGTGCCCTCGCAGCTGGAGTGGTACGTCGATCCGCTGGCGCCGCACGCGGCGGTGCCGGAGAACGACGCACGCGTCTTCGTGGTCCGATCCGATCTGACCGAGCCGGGCGAAGCCGAACGGGTGGTGGACCTGGCACTGGCCCGGTTCGGACGGGTCGACCTACTGGTGAACAACGCGGCGCACGTCCGGCTGCACCCGCGCGGCATCGTCGACGGTGACGCCGCGCTGGCGGACTTCGATCCCCATTTCACGCTGAACGTAGCGGTGCCGCTGCGCCTTTCGGCGCGATTGGCGCAGCGGTGCTGGTTGCACGCGGGCCCGGAGAATCGCGCGCGCAACCGCAACGTCGTCAACGTCTCGAGCATCTCCGGTTCGGAGGTCTACCCGGGCCAGACCCTGTACTCCGCGTCGAAAGCCGCGCTCAACCAGCTGACCCGCATGCTCGCCGCCGAGTTCGCCGAGTTCGGCGTGCGCGTGAACGCCATCGCGCCCACCTCGTTCCCCGCCGTGGTCCCCACCGAGCAGGTGGCGCGGGCGATCGTGGAGCTCGACGCGAGCGACCAATCCGGTGGGGTGTACGGGGTCGGCGTCGAACTGGACCATGCGGGCGGATCCGCCGACGTCCAGCCCTGACCGCGGGCTATCGACTCGTGCCGAGCCCCGTGGCCCGCTCGGACAGCGTCCACAGCCGCCGGGCGAGATCGGCGTCGATCGCCTGCTTGTTGCTCGGCGATTCCAGCTTGAAACGGTGGAAGTACTGGCCGTTGATCGCCGCGCCGTCGGCGGTGGTGGCCAGGTGCACCAGCGGTTCGGCGCCCTTGTCCGGGCGGATGAAGAACGGGCGCGACAGCGGAGACCGGATGAACCAGCCGAGGGCGAACGGGGCCCGGTCGTAGACGTGGGTGGCGACCGCGCCAGGATGGAAGGCGGCGGTGGTGATTCCGGTGCCCGCGGTGCGGCGGGCCAGTTCCCTGGTGAACAGGATGTTCGCCAGCTTCGACGTGCCGTACGCGCCGAGCTGGCTGAACGAGCCCGTCGCCGCGTTGACCCGGTCCAGGTCCAGCTTGGCCATCCGGTAGGTCATGCTCGCGGTGTTGACCACCCTGGCTTCGGACTGGGCCAAGCGCTCCAGCAGCAGGTTGGTCAGCAGGAACGGCGCCAAGTGGTTGACCTGGAAGGTGAGCTCGTTGCCGTCGTCGGTGACGGTGCGCTCGGGCCACGCGCCGCCGGCGTTGTTGGCCAGCACATCGATCCGGGGGTACCGGTCGAGCAGTTGGTCGGCCAGCTTGCGTACGTCGTCGAGCCGGGCGAAGTCGGCGACGAACGGCTGCGCGCCCGCCTTCGCCGCCACCTCCGCCGTGCGCTCCGGCGACCGCCCCACGACCGCGACGGTGGCGCCGCGCGCCGCGAGTTGCTGCGCCGCGGCGGCGCCGATGCCCGAACTGGCGCCGGTCACCACCACCGTCTTGCCGGCGAGGTCCTTCTCCTGTGCCTGGTCTCGCACTGCCATTCCTGCCTCCCGAGCATCGGTTACGTGACCCGATCGTCTTCGGCTCGCGGGTATTCGGCAAGTTTCGACGCGGCCGAGTAGTGCTCGGCGATCTCATCGCTGGTGGTGAGCCACACTCCGGCGTGGTCGGCCACATAGTCGAACGCTTGATCGAGATATTTGATCCGGAATGCCTGCCCGATCACGAACGGATGCAGGGCCAGCGCCATGACACGCCCACTGTCGGCCGATTCCGCGTAGAGCTGGTCGAGCTGATCGCGGACGATCCGCACGAAGTCCGGGCCGCTGGTCGCCTTGCCGAGGAACAGCGTGTTGTCGTTGAGTTCCACCGAGTACGGGACGCTGAGCAGGCCGGGTACCGACAGCGGATAGGGCTGGTCGTCGTTGGTCCAGTCCAAGACGTAGCCGAGGCCGAGTTCGGCCAGCAGCGACGGGGTTCGGAAGGACTCGGTGAGCCCGGGCCCCATCCAGCCGCGCGGCCTGCGACCGGTCGCGCGCTCGATGGTCGCGACCACGTCGGCGAGGTACGCGCGCTCCTCGTCCGGCGGCAGGTCCGGCTGGAGGATCGAATTGTTCTTCCCGTGCGCGAGCCACGCCCAGTCCCGTCGCACCCCCGCCGCCACGATCTGCGGATTCTTCTCGACCACGTCGGAATTGAGCAGCGCGCTGGCCCGGATGCCGTGCCGGTCCAGCACCTCGATGACCCGCCAGATGCCCACCCGCGGTCCGTAGTCGCGCCACCCGTAGTTCAGCGGGTCGGGCGCGAGCCCGGCGGTGCCGGGAAAGATGCTCGTCGACGGCCGATCCACCTGATAGTGCTCGACGTTGAGCCCCACATAGAACGCGACTCGGGCGCCACCGGGCCAGCGCAGCGGCGGACGATCGATGATCGGGCTGTAATCGAAGAGTTCGTTGTCCATGCCCTCATGGTCGAACTTGACACTAATGTGAGGATCAATCTCGAAAAGAGTGAGATAGCGCACGCCAGGCGGTCGATGCACGACACCACCGGCGGCTCGGCGAGGGCTCCGGCCGGTATCCTGCAGCGAACCTACCAACTGATTTCGTACGCACATGGGTAACTCACCGGGTACGCCCAGAAGAGGAGTGGCGCCCAACGCAGGACCTGAACGCGGGTCTCACGTCTCCCCACCCGTACGGCCCGAAGGCCCGGAGAGGCGGAGAAGCACCCCACGCAGGACCTGCGTGTCGGTCCGGCGCCACCTGACCAGTACGGCCTGAATACCCGGAGAGGCGGGGCGAGCATGCGAGTGGACGGGCGGGAGATCCCGGTCACGGGCAGCCTGCTACAACCACTGATCCGGCGGACCAGCGACATCGTCCGGGTCGTCCTCGCAACGCTGTGGGTGGCGGTGGTGATCGCGGCCTCGCTGATCACCCGCCCGGAATGGCTGGCCTTGGAGCGCTCGGTCTCCAAC
>NZ_BAFS01000292.1 GCF_000308415.1 Nocardia asiatica NBRC 100129
CTTTCGAGCGAAGCGAGACCGAGCATCCGCCCGTTCGCGGCCCGGCTCGCGTTTGCGCGGCCGCCGCGCAAGCGACGAAGGAGCAAGCGGCGGCCGCGCAAACGCGAGCCACAAAGGGGCCGCGAACCCCGCCGCGCGAAGGCGCGGCAAATCAAACACAGCCCGCGAACACCCAGCGCCGCAGGCGCTGCAAATCAATAGTGAACCTGCCCGGCCAGCGCGAGGCCGCCGCCGAACGAGGCGACGATCAGCACGATCGCCAGCACCGGCCAGTACCACATGTACCAGCGCTTGACGGCGGCCAGGATGAGCATCCCGGTCGCGCCGACGATCGCGAGCGCGGTGCCGCCCCATGACACCGCGAAGGCCCAGCCCAAATAGCCGGTGCGGCAGTCGTCCGGCCCGCACGGATCGGTGGCGAAGGCGAAGAAGACGGTGAAGTAGGCGGCGGCGAGCCCGAGCACCGCCGCGACGCAATACAGCACGACCGCGAGCACGACGTCCCAGGTCCGCACCGGTGGCCGCGGGTCAGGGCGCAGGGGCGGGCCGGGATGCGACGGCCATGGGTGTGGGCTGCCGGTCTGGGACATGCATCGACGATCCCGTCACGGGCGCTGCGACGACTCCGGGAAACTACTCGAGTCCGCATGCGCAATCCCGCGACCGACCGCCTTGGCCGAATAAGCTGGTCGGCGATGAGCGACTCCACAGCGCAGAACGTCGTCTACGCCATTCCGATGCGCACCCGTTTCCGTGGCATCACGGTGCGCGAGGGAATGCTGATCCAGGGGCCGCTCGGGTGGGGCGAGTTCTGTCCGTTCCCCGAATACGACGACCGTGAGGCCGCCGCCTGGCTGGCCACCGCGTTGGAGCAGGTGACGACGGGCTGGCCGGAGCCGGTGCGGGAGCGCATCCCGATCAATTGCACGGTGCCCGCCGTCGACCCGGAGCAGGCGCATGCGATCGTGGGCCGGTCCGGCTGCCGCACCGCCAAGGTGAAGGTCGCCGACCACCCCGAATCGCTGGGGGAGGATCTGGCCAGGGTGGAGGCGGTACGCGACGCGCTCGGCCCGAACGGGGCGATCCGGGTCGACGCGAACGCGGTGTGGGACGTCGATACCGCCGTGCGTCACATTCAGCGGATCGATAAGGCCGCCAGGGGTCTGGAATATGTCGAACAGCCCTGCCGGACCATCGAGGAACTGGCCGCGGTGCGCCGCCGCGTCGAGGTCCGCATCGCCGCCGACGAATCCATCCGCCGCGCCGAAGACCCGCTGCGCGTCGCCGTCGCCGGCGCCGCCGACATCGCCGTGCTGAAGTGCACACCGCTCGGCGGCGTCCGCCGTGCGCTCCAGGTGGCGGAGGCGTCCGGACTGCCCTGCGTGGTTTCCTCCGCCTTGGAGACCAGCGTCGGCCTCGCCGCGCAGCTGGCGCTGGCGGGCGCGCTCCCGGAACTCGACTTCGCTTGCGGTCTCGGCACGTTGAGTCTGCTCACCGGCGATGTCACGCCGGGCTCGCTGCGTGCCTCGGACGGCTATCTCCCCGTTCTGCGCACCCCGCCCCAACCGGACCCGGACCTGCTGGAGAGCCACCGCCACCCCGACGCCGACCGCACCGCGTGGTGGCAGGAGCGTTTGGCCCGCGTCACCGCCTTGGTCCCGCGCGCATAACGACGCGAGAACCGCTGTCCTTCGACGCTATTCATCTGACGACGCCGCTTTCTCCAGCACCCACACGCTCCCCACGACGACACCGCCACACCCCGCACCCACACGCTCCCCACGACGACGCCGCCACACCCCATACACCCACGCGCTCTCTTTACGACGCCGCCACACCCCCAACGGCCACGCGCTTTCCTTCGCACACCTCCGCGCCGACAACGCGTACCCGACCATCCCGCGCCGATCGCGCAGCTCCGGAATCGAACCGCTCAGCGCTTCGACCTCGCGCGACGCCACGGAGTCGTGCACGAATCCTGGCACGCGAACCCGCTGGAACACCCTCCGCGCAGTGCTACGGCTTCCCGCCTACCGGCACTTCGCTCGACGTCACCGGAGCAGCGCGGAACACCCGGTCAGCACAGGACTCACCCGATTCGGACGCCGCAGCCGAGCATGGTGGTGCGCAGGAGCAGCGCCGCCTCGGGACCGACGACGCCGTCGACCAGTTCCAGGTACCGGTCGCAGAACTCCGGGCCGTGCGCGGCCACCGATCCGGGCGCGGGATCCAGGTGATGCGCGAGTTCGTGCAGGATCACCAGTTCCCGCAGCGCCCAGGCGGTGCCGCCGGTGTGCAGTGGAACGGCGAGCACGGCCTCGGCCGCCTCGTAGTGCGCGGCGGTGGTCCCGGCGCGTGCGCGCACACGCACCGCGATGGCGGCGCGATCCCAGCGCCCTCGTACCCAATTGAGGGCCAGCACTTTGTCCGTATAACTCTGCACGGATGCCACGGAGGCGAAGCGGCGCTCGACGGGCAGGGTGAGATGTGAACCGTAGAGCTCGACAGTACGTGCCCCGTGCTCGTCGGCGCGATCGAACACCCCGCGTACCAACTGCTCGGCGTCGTACACCTTGGCGCGTTGACCATCGCGCACAGTCATCGCCGCGACGCCGATCCGGTCCCGGCGTGAATGCCGGATACCCTCGGTGTGTCGGCCCACCTGCGGTCGAGGTGGCCCGCCGAAGCCGGACAGCCCGCGCTGCGCACGTCGATCAGCCACCCTCGCGAGTCAATTTCGCCCGCGCGGCCGGGAGTTCCGGTGCGGTCCCGATCCGCGCGGCCCGGCCCGCGCGATCGCCCGCCGCCCGCGCCGCCGCCGAATGCCCTGTCGAAGCCTGCGGCCCGCGCCAGGTGCCGCGCGCCTCCGAGGTCCTGGCGTAGAAATCTGTGAGCTCGATCTCTTTGTCCCGCAGGGCCAGCGCGGCGCCGGTCACCGGCCCGTCCACGGGCAACACCTCGGCTTCGACCTCCGCCTTCACCTCGGCCAGCCGCCGCCCGATCCGCGCCGCGAACGCCATCTGGAAGTTCAGCCGCGCCGTCACGCCCGCCACCGGCGCCTGCACCCGACGCCGGACCGGGCGACCCCACCGCTTCTCCACCACGATCTTCTCCACCGTGGCCGATCGGTAGGCGCCCGACTTGATGTACTGGTCGGACGCACGCACCATCTGCACGAGCAGACTGGCGTAGAGCGCCTCGCAGGTATCGATGTCGGAGTCGAAACCGTAGGCGTAGACCTGCGTCGATGTCCTGGCGACATCGCAACGCACGTCGTTGGCCGTGGCGATCGCCACGAACAGTTGGACGTAGGTGCGCAACCCGCGTTTGCCCGGCTCGCCGATCGGGATGACCCGCTGCACAGGAGTGGCCCTGCGCTCGCGCCCCGCGATGTGCGCCCGCGCCACCGCGAGATCGATCGACGACTTCGTGGCCAGTCGCTGAGCCGCGGCGAGGAACGCCTCGGCCTCGTGCTCGTTGTCGGTGGATTCGGCCTTGCGCAGCAGTCCGCCGATGCGGGTGAGCATCCGATCGGGGACCGCGTTCGGCGAAGACATCGCGGACCAGCCTAGTGGGCGACTTCGCGCCACTGTCCCGCACGCCGGATCGACACCATGTATCTTGCCTTGTGCACCGGCAGGGTGTGCTGCCGCTCACGAACGATCCTGGAGTGTTTGCGATGGCTGTGAAGAAGGTGTCGTCCCTACGTTCGTCGCTCGTGCCACGGGCCGCGGTCGCGGTCGCGTCGGTCGGGCTGCTGACCGCGACGTTCACCAGTGCCTGCTCCAGCGACAGCGGCGGCAGCCCGATCAGCCAGAACCTCACCGGACGCGGTCCGATCACCTACGTCGAGGGCAAGGACACCACCGAGACCGGCGCGGTCAAGCAGCTGATCGAGCGCTGGAACGCCGCGCACCCGGACGAGCAGGTGACGTTCAAGGAGCAGTCGAACGACGCCTCGCAGCAGTACGACGACCTCGTCGAGCACATGCGTTCCAAGCAGTCCAACTACGACGTGGTCGCCTTGGACGTGCCGTGGACCGCCGAGTTCGCCGCCAAGGGCTGGATCCAGCCGCTGAAGGACTCCTTCACCATCGACACCAGCGCGCTGCTGTCCCCGCCGGTCGCCAGCGCCACCTACAACAACACGCTCTACGCCGCGCCCCGCAACACCAACGGCGGCCTGCTGTTCTACCGCAAGGACTTGGTGCCCAACCCGCCCAAGACCTGGAACGAGCTGCTGGCCCAGTGCCCCATCGCGCGCCAGCAGAACATCGGTTGCTACGCGGGCCAGTTCGCGCCGTACGAGGGCCTGACCGTGAACGCGGCCGAGGTGATCAACGCCTACGGCGGCAGCTTCGTCGGCGCCGACGGCAAGACGCCCACGGTGAACAGCCCGCAGTCCCGCACCGGACTGAAGGTCCTGGTCGACGCGTACAACAACGGCGATATTCCCAAAGAGGCCATCACCTTCAAGGAGCCGGAGTCCAGCAACGCCTTCGCCCAGGGCAAGCTGCTGTTCCTGCGCTCGTGGCCGTCCACCTTCGGTGACGTCGGCGGCGAAGCCTCCGCCGTGAAGGACAAATTCGCGGTCGCTCCGCTGCCCGGCGACAACGGCGTCGGCGCCTCCACCCTCGGCGGCTACAACGCGGCGATCAGCGCGTACTCCAAGAACAAGGCCACCGCCCTGGACTTCCTGCGCTTCCTGATCAGCGAGGACGCCCAGCACATCGTCGCTTCCGGCGCGCTGCCCTCGGTGCGCGCGTCCATGTACGACGACCCGGCGCTGATCGCGAAGATGCCTTACCTGCCCGCCCTCAAGGACTCCATCGCCAGCGCGGTCCCGCGCCCGGTGACGCCCTTCTATCCAGCGGTGAGCAAGGCCATCCAGGACAACGCCTATGCTGCGTTGAACGGAACCAAGTCCGTCGACGACGCGATCACCGGTATGCAAAAGGGTATCGAGACCGCCGGATCGTGATCGAGCGCGATGGACCCGACGAACCCGCAGGAGAGAGAAACGGTGTCGGATCCTTCGGGAACGGCGGCTAGCGTGCCGAAAGACGACGAAGCAGCGGCGGCCGAGCGTGGCTTCGCCGCGCGGCTGGCGCTGGACCTGCGACGCTCCGGGAAAGCCTGGGTGTTCGTCACGCCGGTGCTGATCGCGCTCGCGGTGGTCATCGGGTATCCGGTGTTCCGGGCGCTGTGGATGTCCTTCCAGAAGGACCCCGGGCTCGACCCGGCCACCGGCATGTTCGTCGAAGGCGGCAGCGCCGGGTTCGCCAACTACACGCACTGGCTGCTGCAGCAATGCCAGGTCGTGACCGGCGAGACGGTGCCGTGCCCCACCGGCAATCTCGGCTCGCAATTCTGGATGGCCATCGGGGTCACGCTGTTCTTCACGGTCGTGACCGTCACGCTGGAGGCGACGCTCGGCCTCGGCATGGCCATGGTGATGGGCAAGACCTTCCGCGGCAGGGCGCTGCTGCGCGCGGCCGTGCTGATCCCGTGGGCCATCCCGACCGCCGTCACCGCGCGGCTGTGGGAGTTCATGTTCCAGTACGACGGCGTGGTCAATCGCGTACTCGGCACCCACATCCTGTGGACCTCCGACGCCTGGCCCGCCCGGTTCGCGGTGATCGCGGCCGACGTGTGGAAGACCACGCCGTTCATGGCGCTGCTGCTGCTGGCCGGTCTGCAGGTGATCCCGGCCGACGTGTACGAGGCGGCGCGCGTCGACGGCGCGTCGGCCTGGCAGCGGTTCACCCAGATCACGCTCCCGCTGCTGAAGCCGGCCCTGCTGGTCGCGGTGCTGTTCCGCACCATGGACGCGCTGCGCATGTTCGACCTGCCCGCGATCATGACGCTGGGCAATCCGTCCACCCGCACGGTGTCGATCCTGGTGGTCGACCAGGTCAGGCAAGGCCCCAACAGCGCCGCCGCGTTGTCCACCATCACCTTCCTCTTGATCTTCGCGGTGGCGTTCGTGATGGTGAAGGTACTGGGCGCCAACGCCGTTCGCACCCAGGAAGAACAGCGGGAGGCGCACTGATGGCCGTGCAGACAGTGGACAAGCCCGCCGCCGGGCAGCCCGCCGCACAGCAGATCCCGTGGACGAAGCGCCTCGGCTCGGTACGGCTGTACCTCGGCGCGCTCATCGTGCTCGTCTGGGGTCTCGCGCCGTTCTACTGGATGGCGGTCACCGCGTTCCGCGACCCCGACTACACCTTCGACAACACCCCGTGGCCGACGCACGTCACGCTGGAGAACTTCCGCAACGCGTTCGACACCAGCCGCGGTAACAACTTCGGCAAGGCGCTGGTCAACAGCATCGTCATCGGCTCGATCACCACGGTGATCGCGCTGGCGATCGGGGTACTGGCCGCGTACGCGCTGGCCCGGCTCACCTTCCGCGGCAAGTACGTGGTGTCCGGCCTGATCCTCAGCGCCTCCATGTTCCCCGTCGTCGTCCTGGTCACCCCGCTGTTCCAGCTCTTCACCAACCTCGGCTGGATCGGCGAATACCAGGCGATGATCATCCCGAACATCTCTTTCGTGCTGCCGATGACGGTCTACATCCTGGCGTCGTTCTTCGCCGAACTGCCCTGGGAACTCGAAGAAGCCGCGCGGATCGACGGCGCCACCAAGATGCAGGCCTTCCGCCTGGTCATGCTGCCCCTGGCCGCTCCCGCCGTGTTCACCACCGCGATCCTCGCGTTCATCGCGGCGGTCAACGAATACCTGCTGGCCCGTTTGCTTTCCAGCGACAAGACCGAACCGGTCACCGTCGCGATCGCCCGCTTCTCCGGCAACAACCCACTGGTGCAGCCCTACGCGGCGATCATGGCGGCCGGCACGATCGTCACCATCCCGTTGGTTGTCATGGTTCTGCTCTTCCAGCGCCGGATCATCTCCGGCCTCACCGCGGGCGGCGTGAAGAGCTGAGCTGTGTTTGATTTGCAGCGCCTGCGGCGCTGCGTGTTCGCGGATGCTCGGTCTCGCTTCGCTCGAAAGACGTGGTTGAGGTGCGCTGGGCGTGTCAGAGGTGATCGCACCAGCGGGGGTGCGCCGTTGTCGGCGGCGGGGTGCCTCCTGGACTTCGCTGAGCATCGGTGAGTCTCGCACCTCATCGAATCTTCGATCGGGCGCTGACCATGGCGCTGGGGTCCGGTGGTCTTCGAGGGCGGCGGGGGATACCGTTGGGTCGGGCGTGTCGCCGATGGAAAGTGGAAAGACTGCTTGTGGGAGGACGCGGTAAGCTCTGCTTTTCGATGCTCTTTTCCGTTCGTTCGTGCAGGTGAGTTCGTCCGACGTTCCGGGAGGAGATGATCGTGAGCTCGTTCCGCAAACCGCGAGAGCGTCGACGCGGTGGCAAGGGCGCTCCCCCGACCGCGCCGTATGCCTCGATCGCGGGCTGGACCGAGCGGCCGGACGCGGCGAAACGCAACGCGCGCAGCCGTCGCGAACGGGTGTCGGCCCGCCGGGCATCGCGGCCGCCCGTGGCGCGTCCGGCGCCGGAGGAGAATCGGCCACCGCGCAGCAGGGCCGAACGGATTCGCCGCCTGCTGCTCGCCTTGTTCATCCTGTTCGGCGTGGTTCCCGCGCTGCTGTCGGTGCTGGCGTACTGGAGTGCCGAGATCCCGGAACCGAATGCGGTGCAGACGAATCAGATCGCGACCATCCTGGCGTCCGACGGCAGCACGGTGATCGCGAAAATCGTCCCGCCGGACGGCAATCGGACGCCGGTCCCGCTGTCCGAGGTGCCGCAACCGGTGCGCGAGGCGGTGCTGTCGGCCGAGGACCGCAATTTCTACACCAACCCTGGTTATTCGACTTCGGGGTTTCTGCGGGCCGTGCGGGACAACCTGCTCGGGAAGGACAACGCGGGCGGCGGCTCCACGATCACCCAGCAGTACGTCAAGAACGCGTTCCTCGGCTCCGAGCGCACGGTCACCCGCAAGATGCGCGAACTGATCATCGCGGCGAAGATGGCGCGACAGTGGAGCAAAGACGATATTCTCGCCGCCTACCTCAACACCATCTACTACGGCCGTGGGTCCTACGGCATCGCCGCGGCGGCCAAGGTCTACTTCGACAAACAGGTGAACCAACTGACTCTCGCGGAGGGCGCGGTGCTCGCCGCGCTGATCCGGACGCCCTCGATCCTGGACCCGGAAACCCATCTCCCGGAGTTGAAGGCGCGCTGGCGCTACGTGCTGGACGGGATGGTCGAAATGGGCGTCCTCGCGCCGGGTGATCGGGACGCCACCACTTTTCCGCTGATCGTCCCGCTCAGCCAGATCCCGGACGACAACGTGGCCCGCGGCCCCGAGGGCCTGATCCGCAACCAGGTGGTGCGCGAGCTGCGCGACTCCGGCATCAGCGAACGCGACCTGAACAAAGGCGCGCTGCAGATCACCACCACCATCGACGCCAGGGCACAGCAGGCGGTCCTGGGCGCGGTGCGCGACCGGCTCGGTTCCCAGCCACCGGAACTGCGTGCCGCCGTGGTGTCGATCGATCCCCGTTCCGGCGCGGTGCGCGCGTACTTCGGCGGATACGACGGCATCGGCTTCGACTTCGCCCAAGCGCCGTTGCAGACCGGGTCGGCGTTCAAGGTGTTCGCGGCGATCGCCGCGCAGCAGCAGAGCATTCCACTGTCGCGCGTGCTGGACAGCTCCCCGGTGACCGACCGCGGTACCCGGATCACCAACGTGGACGGTGAGTCGTGCGGCAAGTGCACCATGGCCGAGGCGCTGAAACGCTCGCTGAACACCAGCTTCTACCGGTTGACCATGACGATGTTCGACGGGCCGCAGGCCATCGCGGACGCGGCGCACGCGGCGGGGATCCCGGAAGAGTTGCCGGGCGTCGCGGGCAAGACCCTCAGCGAGGACGGCGGTAAACCGCTGAACGGGATCGTCCTCGGGCAGTACGTGGTCCGGCCCGTCGACATGGCCTCGGCCTACGCCACGATCGGCGCCTCAGGCGTGTACCACCGCCCCTATTTCGTCCAGCGGGTGGTGACCGGCGACGGCCGCGTGCTGCTGGATCGCGGCCCGGAGCAACAGGTCGGCGAACAACTGCCCGAGGGGCAGCAACGCATCTCCCGCAAGATCGCGGAGAACACCACCGAGGCGATGCTCCCGATCGCGGCCTACTCCAATGGGCACGCGCTGAAGAACAACCGGCCCTCGGCCGCCAAGACCGGCACCACCCAACTCGGCGAGAGCGACTTCAACAAGGACGCGTGGATGATCGGCTTCACGCCTTCGCTGTCCACGGCGGTATGGATCGGCACCGAACAGTCCCAGCCGATCCGCACCGCGCGCGGAGCCGACATCTACGGCTCCGGCCTGCCCGCCGACATCTGGAAACGGGTGATGGACGACGCGCTCGACGGCACACCGATCGAACAGTTCGCGGGCACGCAGCCGCCGGCCGGGCCGAATCAGACCAAGCCGCCCTCCGGCGGGCCCTACGACATCCTGAATCCACCGCAGCAGTCACCGCAGCGCGAACCCGTCGTCATCATCCCGCCCAGCGCGCAACCGCCCAGGGAGGTGGAGATTTTCCCGGGGCTGAGCATTCCGGTTCCTGGATAGCGATGATGCTGTGACCTTCCGTCGCCCGGTGGAACGCATGACGTGGCAGCATCGTTTGCCAGAGTGAGAGCGAACAGCGAGTGCGTCGGTACGGGCCGACGCCGAAACCGCGAAAACGATGCGGAAGGATATGCGCTCGAGCGACGGCAGCGCGGCGCGAGCGACGGGCCCGGAGGCGGTAGCCTGCGGCACCATGGAGGGCACCGGGAGCGACGCCAATTGAAGACAGACGAGACATAGGGGCTACGCCGGTGGATTTCAATGTCGTTGACCAACCCGAGACGCTGGTGGCGGGAACAGTGCTTCGCAGCCCCGCGCTCGCGGTCGAAGGACCGCGCCGCGCGAAAGTCGAAGAGGCGTGGAAGCGCAACCTGGCCCGCAAGCTGCCCGGACCGCCGACCACGGCGTACGTCGACCACGCGCCGGAGATCAATTCGTACCTGACCCACATCGTCGGCTACCGCTGCCACAGCCTGGCCGACCTGCTGCCCGGCGACGTGCTCGCGCGGGTGCCCGCCGGGCGCTTCGCCCGGTTCATCGCCAGCGGCGACAACCTCGGCGACACCATCGTGAGCATCTGGCGAGCGGTGTGGGACGCGGAGGCCGCCGGGCGGCTGGTGCGCGCCTATACCGGCGACTGGGAACACTATCCGGACGCACGGACGGTGGAAGTCTTCGTGGCATTGGCAGACGATCAGGGCAACGGGTAGGAACAGACAGTGGACTTCGAGATCGTCACATTGCCGCAGAGCATGGTCGCGGGCCTGACCGTGCCGCTGGCCGGCCGCGAGGTGACCGCGCGTGACCTCGACCTGGTGAACTTCACCTGGGATCGGTACCTGGCACGGGAGAAGAACGTGCCGCGAGTGGCCGCCTACATCGGCCAGAACGATCACGCCGTCGCCGTGCTCGGCTACGAGATCGGCGGAATGGAGGAGCTGGACCCCGGCGACGTGCTCACCGTCATCCCGCAGGGCCGCTACGCCAAGTTCGTCGTCGCCGACAAGCCCTACGACCTGCTGCGCACCGCGTGGGCACAGGTGGCGAAGGCCGAGAACGCGGGAACCATCACCCGCTCCCACACCGCCGAGGTGGAGCGCTACACCGGCCCCGCGTCGGTGGAGGTCTACGTCTCCCTGGACTGATCGCGCTTCCTCGGCGACGAACCCTATGCTCCGGGAGCTGGACGGCCTGTAGATCTAGGGGAGGTCGGCCGAGAGCGTCTCGCCTTCGGCCGACCTCTTCCCTGGTGCGGTGCTTACTCCGCTCCGATGATGAACGCTTCCAGCTGGGCGCGCGCGATGTCGTCGGCGAGCTGCTGCGGCGGGGACTTCATCAGGTAGGCCGAGGCCGGGATGACCGGTCCGCCGATGCCACGGTCCTTGGCGATCTTCGCCGCGCGCACCGCGTCGATGATGATGCCCGCGGAGTTCGGCGAGTCCCACACCTCGAGCTTGTACTCCAGGTTCAGCGGCACGTCACCGAAAGCGCGGCCCTCCAGGCGGACGTAGGCCCACTTGCGGTCGTCGAGCCAGCCGACGTGGTCGGACGGGCCGATGTGCACGTCGTTGGCGCCCAGTTCCTTCTTCAGGTTGCTGGTGACGGCCTGGGTCTTGGAGATCTTCTTCGACTCCAGGCGCTCGCGCTCGAGCATGTTCTTGAAGTCCATGTTGCCGCCGACGTTGAGCTGCATGGTGCGGTCGAGCTGCACGCCGCGATCCTCGAACAGCTTGGCCATCACGCGGTGGGTGATGGTCGCGCCGACCTGGCTCTTGATGTCGTCGCCGACGATCGGCACGCCCGCCTCGGCGAACTTCCGCGCCCACACCGGGTCGGAGGCGATGAACACCGGCAGCGCGTTGACGAAAGCGACACCGGCGTCGATCGCGCACTGCGCGTAGAACTTGTCGGCTTCCTCCGAGCCCACCGGCAGGTAGGACACCAGCACGTCGACCTTGTTGTCCTTCAGCACCCGGACGACGTCGACCGGCTCGGCCTCGGACAGCTCGATGGTTTCCGCGTAGTACTTGCCGATGCCGTCGAGGGTCGGACCGCGCTGCACGACGACGTCGCTGGGCGGCACGTCGGAGATCTTGATCGTGTTGTTCTCGCTGGCGAAGATCGCCTCGGCCAGGTCGAAGCCGACCTTCTTCGCGTCCACGTCGAACGCGGCGACGAACTTGACGTCGCGGACGTGGTAGGGCCCGAACTTCACGTGCATCAGGCCGGGAACGGTCGAGGTCTCGTCCGCGTCCCGGTAGTACTGCACGCCCTGGACCAGCGAGGAGGCGCAGTTGCCCACACCTACGATGGCGACGCGAACTTCTGTGGCGTTGTCAGCCTTCTCGATGTCACTCATGGCCGATATTTCCCTCTTTCTGTGGTGCCGCCTTCGTCGATTGCTCCGCCGCAATCAACTCGTTGAGCCAGCGCACTTCGCGCTCGCTTGATTCGAGTCCGAGTTGATGGAGCTGCCGGGTGTAGCGATCCAGCGACCCGCTGGCCTTCTTGATCGCCTCCCGGAGCCCCTCTCGGCGCTCCTCGACCTGACGCCGCCTGCCCTCCAGGATCCGCATCCGCGCTTCCGCGGGAGTGCGGCTGAAGAAGGCCAGATGAACGCCGAAGCCGTCGTCGGTGTAGTTCTGCGGTCCGGTGTCGGCGAGCAGCTCGCTGAACCGCTCCCGCCCGGCCGGGGTCAGTTGGTAGACCCGTCGCGCACGGCGTGTCGTCGCGCCCGCGGGGATCTCCTCGGCGATCAACCCGTCCGCCTGCATGCGGCGCAGGGTGGGGTAGAGCGACCCGTAGGAGAAGGCCCGAAACGCCCCGAGCAGGCCGGTAAGCCGCTTGCGCAGCTCGTACCCGTGCATGGGCGCTTCGAGGAGCAGCCCGAGGATTGCCAGTTCGAGCACCGGGCTTCACCCCCTGACTGTGTACAGACCTAACCGATGGATGCGACTATCCACTATATCGGAGCGATACATCTGTGCACAGTCGTCACCCGTGGGAGGACGAACCGGGGGATCAGCGCGGGAAGACCGCGAGCGGCTCGCCGGCGAGAGTGAACTTCGCGTATCCGGACGCGCCGCCTTCGCAGTCGACGTGAACGTCCACCACGGGGCCGGGGTCCACCGCTCCCGGCGAGTCGAACTGCACGCTGACATGGCTGATCACGCCGTCCGGGCACCGCACCGTCTGCGGCGCACCCGCCAGCAGCCTCGCGAGGACGGGCACGTCCAGGGCGGCGAGGTCGATGGTGCGCGTATCCGATTTGCGCTCGGAGGTGGTGGAGGTGCGGAAGTCGCCGTTGTAGCGATAGCTGCCCGTCTCGGATCGGCTGCCGGGCTTCTGCCGCTCCATGACGACGTACTTCGGATACAACGTGACGTCGTCGGCGATCAGGTCGCCGAACTCGGCTCGGTACTCCGCGAGGAAGTAGGCCAGGCCCGCTCCGGTGGTCATATCGGGAACGCTCTCCGACGACCCGGGCAGATCGACGTCGCAACGGCTGATCGCGCCCACCAGCGCACCCGCGATCAGGGCGGCGGCGACCGTCGAGACCGGCGCCAGCCAGCGCCGCGGGCGACGCTTGTCCACCCGGACGACGGGGGCGTTCGCCAGTTCACCGGGAATCTGCAGATCACCGATCAGCGCGTCGAGTTCGCCGAAGGACGCGGCGCGCATCGCCTTGGCGGTACGGGCGGCGTGCTCGCTTTCGGTGAGCTGCCCCTCGGCCAGCGCGGTGTCGAGCAGGCCGCACACATCGGCGCGGTCGGTGTCGCGGGCGCGAATGCCGCTGTATCGGGTTGTCGCCATCGCCTCATCCCTCGAACGGCCAGACGCGGCGCACCTCGCCCGCCGGGGTCATCAGGAAGTGGCCGTTCTCCCTGACAGGGTTGTTCACGTAAACCTCGACGATGGGCTGACCGGCGGGAGTCCCGTACCGGGCGTAGAGACCGACGTCGTTCACACTCACCGCGAAATGCGACACGGCGCCGCCGGGAACCCGGGTGATGGTGGCCGCGTCGGCGAGCGCCCGGCCGATCGCCTCCACGTTCAAAGCGCCGAGATCCACCGACGGGGTGTCGGTCTTGCGCGTCGAGATCTGCCGGGACTGGGTGAAACCACCGCGGTAGTCGTAAGCGACCATCCGGTTCGGCTGGCCCGGCACCGCCCGGACGAACGTGACGAAGCTGTCGTGCACAGTCAGCTCGTCGACTTGGAGGTCCCCGAATTTCCGCTGGTAGTTACGCAGGAATGTGGTGATTCCCTCGGTGGTGAGCGGGTTCGGAGTGGGAACCACCAGCGGCTGCACCGTCCCCAGATCCGCCACGGGCAGGGCTCGCGCCTCCGGTCGCGGTTCCTCCGCCCTGGTCACGGCGAGGAATCCGGCACAGGCGGCCAGCACCGCGGCCGCGGTGACCGCCCCCAGATACCACTGACGGCGCGAGCGCGGCGGACGTGGCGCGGGCGCCGCGTCGCGGGGCCGCTGCAAGTCCGCGACCAGGTCCGCGAGATCGCCCAGGGTGCGCGCCTCCGCGGCGAGTTCGGTGAGGGCATCGTGTTCTTCTTCGGACAGCTGGCCGTCGGCGCGGGCGCGGTCCAAGAGTTCGCGAGTAGTGGCGCGATCGGCATCGCGGGCCCTGGTGTGAGCAGGATAACTTCCGCCGGATCCCGCGCGCCGCAAGGTTTTTCGCACGGCCGAGGAACGATCCGCGGTGAACCTCTCGGTAACGGCGGAGGTTTGCAAATCGGCGGTGAGCGCCGCCAGCTCGCCCAGCGTTTTCGCCGCCGCGGCCTGCGCGATTCGGTCGTGATACTCGTCGGCGCCGAGCTGGCCCTCGGCGTAGGCGGCATCCAGCACGCTGGACGCGGTGGCGCGGTCGAGGTCACGCGCTCGCGTGCGCCCGGATGCTGCGATGGACACAGACGGATCGTAAACCGGAAAACGCCGCGCCGCGCTGGTTCGGGCGCCGCCGCGGACCGGTCAATCCGCACAGCCCGGGGCGGCGGGATTGCAACACCGCTACTCTGGTTCTCGTGCGAATTCAGCGGCAAGTTGTCGACTACGCCCTCCGGCGCCGGTCGCTGCTGGCTGACGTCTATGCGGGCCGGGTCGATGTCGCGGAGGTGTGTGATGCGAATCCTTATCTCTTGCGTGCGGCGAAGTTCCACGGCCGGGGGAGCGAGGTCACATGCCCCATCTGCCGGAAAGAACAACTGACCCTCGTATCCTGGGTCTTCGGCGACGGCCTCGGACCGGTCGCCGGATCGGCTCGCACGCCCGAGGAGCTGGTGCGCCTCGCCGAGACTCGCGAAGAGTTCTCGGTCCACGTCGTCGAGGTGTGCCGGACCTGCAGCTGGAATCATCTGGTGCAGTCCTACGTGCTCGGTTCCGCGCCGGCGCCGCCGCGCCGCCGCACCGGGACACGCGCCAACCGGCGCACTGCCGCCGAATGAAGTGCCTGGTCATCTGCCCATCGGGTGACTCGCGGAGCCGGCCTGCGTCCGCCGCGGTGACGACTACCGCTGATAGCCACTTGGACCGCTACGAGTTATGGAGATCTTGTCAGTGAATTCGCCTCACGAGACTTCCCCCTACGGCGATGAGCCACATGGCGGCCGTCCTCCACGGAGTTCACGTCCAAGTCCCAACCCGTACCAGAATCCTCGCCCCGGCCCCCCACCCGGCGCCCGTCCGGGTCCGCCGCCTGGTGCGCGGCCCGGCGCACCGTTTCCCGGTGAACCGCGCGGCCCGCAGCCGCCCCGCCGTCCCGGACCCCCGCCCC
>NZ_BAFS01000291.1 GCF_000308415.1 Nocardia asiatica NBRC 100129
ATCGCCTTCGCGATCGAGCATTCCTCGGCCTTCCACGCGCTGAGATCGGCCAACGGTCCTTCCATCACTGCTGCCATGACGAACATCATACCCAGGCTGACTTGTCTCAACTATTGCCAGATGTACTCTAACTATGTGTTGATAGAGTCAGGCATGGCGGCCGGGCTCTCGTCCGGAAGGAAGCACCATGAGAGACGCGGTGATTGTCGAAGCGGTTCGCACCCCGATCGGCAAAGGCAAGCCGAACGGCGCACTGCACAATGTCAACGCGGTGGATCTGCTCGCCCACAGCCTGCGCAAGGTGGTGGACCGCAGCGGCATAGATCCCGCACTCATCGATGACGTGATCGGCGGCGTCGTCACCCAGTTCGGCGAGCAGGGCGCGAATATGACCAGGCGGGCCGCGCTGGCCGCCGGATATCCCGAATCCGTCCCGGCCACCACCGTCGACCGGCAGTGCGGCAGCAGCCAGCAGGCGATCCACTTCGCCGCGCAAGGCGTGATCGCGGGCGCCTATGACATCGTGGTCGCCGCGGGCGTGGAGTCGATGGGCCGGATTCCGATGGGGGCCAATCTGGTCGGCTCGGACGACATCTCCGGCGTCGGCTTCGCCGAGCGATACCCGGACGGCCTGGTGTCGCAGGGCATCAGCGCCGAGCTGATCGCGGCCAAGTGGGGCCTCACCCGCACTCGACTGGACGAGTTCGCGCTCGCCAGTCACGAAAAAGCCGCGCTCGCCACCAAGAACGGCTCGTTCGCCAGGGAGCTGGCGCCGATCAACGGACTCGCCACCGACGAGGGCATCCGGGTCGGCAGCACGCTGGAGACCTTGGGCGCGCTCCGTCCCGCCTACTACGACCCGGCCATGGCCGCCCGCTTCCCGCAGATCGGCTGGGCGATCACGGCGGCGAGCGCCAGCCAGGTCAGCGACGGCAGCGCGGCGGTGCTCATCATGACCAGCGAGCGCGCGAAGGAACTCGGCCTGCGTCCGCTGGCCCGGCTGCACAGCTTCGCGGTGGCCGGTGACGACCCGCTGCTGATGCTCACCGCGGTGATCCCCGCGACCGAGAAGGTGCTGCGGCGCGCCGGTCTACAGCTGTCCGACATCGACCTGATCGAGATCAACGAGGCATTCTCGCCGGTGGTACTGGCCTGGGCCCAGGACACCGGAGCGAATCTGGCGAAGGTCAACGTCAACGGCGGCGCGATCGCCATCGGCCACCCACTCGGCGCGTCCGGCGCACGCCTGATGACCACGCTGGTACACGCCATGCAGGACCGCGGCGCCCGCTACGGCCTGCAAACCATGTGCGAGGCAGGCGGTCTCGCCAACGCCACCATCATCGAAAGGTTGTGATCAGGCGCCCCACCGGCGCTGCGTGTTCGTCGTGGTGCCACGCGAACACGCGCGCCGGTGGCGGGCATCCCCCGCGCCCACAGCACCAGCCCTTACCGACAGCCGGGCGGAACCGAGACGAGCCACGCGCTATCGCGGCCACAAAGAAGCAAGCCGCATCCGCGATGCCCATCGCTCCACCACCCACACGCGCCCAGCACACCCCAACCACGACTTTCGAGCGTAGCGAGACCGAGCATTGCCCGTTCGCGGCCCGGCTCGCGTTTGCGCGGCCGCCGCGCAAGCGACGAAGGAGCAAGCAACGATCACCCCAACGCAAGCCACGATAAGAGAGTCACGAACACCCCACATCACAGGCCGCCAACCCCCACGAACAGCCGTGCCCGATGTCCCGACTTCAATTACCAACGCGCCCAGCGCACCTCAACCACGA
>NZ_BAFS01000290.1 GCF_000308415.1 Nocardia asiatica NBRC 100129
CCATCGACATGCCGCCGGAAGCCAAGTCGGCCATCAGCGCGAGCACACCCTTCACCAGCTCGGGGTCCAGCGCCGAGGTGGCCTCGTCGAAGAACATGATCTCCGGCCGCATCGCCAGCGCCCGCGCGATGGCGACGCGCTGCTGCTGCCCGCCGGACAGGTTGGCCGGCCGCGTGTCGGCCTTGTCCGCCAGGCCGACGGTCTCCAACTGCTCGACGGCCAGCGCCCGCGCCTCGTCCTTGGACAGCCCGCGCAGCTTGCGCGGACCCAGCGCGACATTCTCCGCGACGGTCTTGTGCGGAAACAGGTTGAAGTGCTGGAACACCATGCCGATGCGCTGGCGCAGCCGGTCCGGGTTCTCGGTGAGCACGGACTTGCCGTCCAGCAGCACGTCACCCCGGTCCGGCTCGTAGAGCCGGTTCAGCACCCGCAACAGGGTGGATTTACCCGAGCCGGACGGCCCGATGACGGTGGCGGTCTTGCCCGCGTCCACGTGGATGTCGATGCCGCGCAGCACGTGATTGTGCCCCAGCGTCAGGTGCAGTCCGGTACCGGTGAGGGAGGCACTCATCTATCCGCGCCCTTCCGTGATCGTGGCCGCCTCCACCGGGTCGATCGGCCGGTCGGGCCGGCCGGTCCGCATCCGGCGGTCGATGTAGTTCACCAGGTGGGTGAGCGGGATGGTCAGGATCAGATAGACCAGTCCGGCGGCCACCAGCGGCGAGAGGTTCCCGGTCTGCGCGTTGAGATCGCGGCCGACGGCGAACAGCTCGCGCTGGGTGGCGAGCAGGCCGAGGAAGTAGATCAGTGACGAGTCCTTGATCAACGCGATGAACTGGTTCATCAGAGCGGGCAGCACCCGGCGCACGCCCTGCGGGATCACCACGAGCGTCATCGCCTGGCGGTAACCGAAGCCGATGGCGCGCGCCGCCTCCAGCTGCCCGGCCTCGACCGACTGGATGCCGGAGCGGAAAATCTCGCCGATGTAGGCCGAGGCGAGCAGGGCCAGCGCGACCGCACCGAGCCAGTACGGGTTGTTGCCGGTGAGGTTGCGCACCACCGGGCCGACACCGAGACCGATCAGCAGGATGATCACCACGGCGGGCAAGCCGCGGAAGATATCGGTGTACACCCGCGCCGGCCAGCGCAGCCAGCGCGTCCGCGAGATCCCGGCGACCGCGAGCAGCATGCCCAGCACGGTGCCGAGCGCACCCGAAACGATCGCGAGAATCAGCGTATTCGGCAGACCGGTCTTGAACAGGTCGGGAAATGCCTTGCGGTACAGCGACCAGTCGAAGAACGTGTCCTTCAACTGCTGCACAATGGACTTCGGCGCGTTCTGCTCCGCCTCGCCCGGTTGCTTTTGCGCGGCGAGCGCCGCGAAGTCCGGCAGCTGCGGCGCGGGCGCGGCCTTGGAGCCCGGCTTCCAGCCCGGGGGCAGTTGCCGGGGCACCCAGTCGGCGTAGAGCTCGGCGTAGGTGCCGTCCGCGATCACCGCGTCCAAACCGCTGTTGAGCGCGTCGATGAGCGGTTGGTTGTTCTTGGCGACCGCGTAGCCGACAAAGTTGTCCAGACTGAAGGTGTTCTGCGACACCGACGTCCCGTCGCCGGGCTTGATCGCGCCTTCCGCCTGCGCGGACGGGGCCACCCAGACGTCCACCTGACCGGATTTCAGGTTGGCGTACGCGGTGTTGTAGTCCGGGAACTTCACCGGGTCCAGCCCCAGCTGGTTCACCACGAACTCGTCCTGCACCGTGCCCTGCACCACGGCGATCCGGGTGCCGCGGTTCAGGTCGGAGAACCCCTCGACCGGACTGCCGTTGGGCACCACCAGGGAGAAATAGCCGAAGTCGTAGCCGTTGGTGAAGCCGACCAGCTGGCGGCGCGCGTCGGTGGTGGTGATGTTGGACGAGCCCACGTCGAAACGGCCGCCGGACACCTGGGCCAGCAGCCCGGCGAACTCGGTGCCGGAGAACTCCACTTGGAGCCCGAGCTTGGCGGCGATCGCCTTCAGCAGCTCGTTGTCGAAACCGGTGAACGTGCCCTGCCGGTCGACGCAGATGCTCGGCGGGGCGTCGGAGAGCGTACCGACGCTGAGCTTGCCGGGCGTGATCAAGCCGAGCTTCGAGACATCGATCGAGGTCAGCGGCGCGGTGGTGGCGGTGGTGTAGCGGTCGCTGCCCGCGGCGGCCGAGGAGGCAAGGTTGGTGGGCGCGGCGGAGGCGGCGGCCAGGCCCGGCGGTGCGCAGAGGTTGCGCTCGGTGGCCGCGTCGTCGGAGCCGGTACCGCACGCCGACGCGCTGAGACCGACGGCGAGCAATAGCGCGGCGATCAACGCACGAGACCGCACAGCGGGCAGAACAGCCATGACGGACAACCCTAGCCGCGCGAAACTGTTAATTCACAGCTACCCCGAGGGGGTGACCGGCGCGACCATGCCCGGCCTGCGGTCGAGATTCCGATCAGCCTGATCCGAAGTCCGCGCCGCGGCGCGACAGCCACCGGGCAATCCGGCCTACGCCAGTCCGCTGATCGGTTCCGGATTGACCTCGTCCCGCCACCGGACGGCCGTCGCCACCTCGCTCAGGTCGTAATCCGGACCGCTGACGCCGAGGGTGAAGGTCGTCACCCCGGCCTCGACGAACGCGGACGCCCTCGCCAGGCCAGGCCACTGCACCGAGCGCTCGATACGCGCCTGGTCGGTGCCGACGGCGGCGCAGTGCTCGGCGAGCACCTTGTTCTTATGCGCGAGCACGTCGAGGTCGGCGAAGGTGTGCCACATGTCGGCGTACTGGGCGACCAGCCGCAACGTCTTCTTCTCGCCGCCCCCGCCGATCAGGATGGGCAGGTCGCGGGTGGGCCGCGGATTGAGCTCGAGCAACCGCGCGCTGATCCGGGCCAGGTTCTCCTTCAGCAGCTCGAGCCTGCTGCCCGGGGTGCCGAAGTCGTAGCCGTACTCGTCGTAGTCCCTCTCGAACCAGCCCGCGCCGATGCCGAGAATGAGCCGGCCGCCGCTGATGTGGTCGACGGTGCGCGCCATGTCGGCCAGCAGGTCCGGATTGCGATAACCGCCGCCGGTGACCAGCGCGCCGATCTCCACCCGCTCGGTCTGCTCGGCGAACGCGCCCAGCATCGTCCAGCACTCGAAGTGAGCGCCGTCGGGATCCCCGGTGAGCGGGTAGAAGTGGTCCCAGTTGAACACGATGTCGACACCCGCGTCCTCGCAACGCAGCACCGCGTCGCGGATGAGCCCGTATCCCGGCGCGTGCTGCGGTTGCAGCTGAACCCCGATACGAACTGGACGACTCATGGCATGCTCCTCGTCGCTCGGCCTGTCCCCGCCCCGAGGCTACCGCCGCGATCGGAGGCCCGCAGGCAGCCCGGGTCGGGGCGCGTGCCGAGCTGACGGATGGAGGTGCCGGTATGGCCGACGGCGACGACGAGGTGGTGGTTCGCACGGTCGTCTCGGCGATCCTGCGAGATCGCGAGCAGCTGATCATCGAGCTGTCCGCGGTCATCCGCGCGCAGGTGACCGCGCTCGACCTGGATGCCCGGCTGCGTGGCCTGTTCGAGGCGGGCACCACCGACAACCTGATGGCGGTGCTCGACTTCGTGCAGAACGACGCCGCCGAGCAGGACGTGCACGCCCCGGCTCGTGCGCTGGTGTACGCGCGCACCCTCGCCCAGCGCGACGTCCCGCTGTCGGCGCTGATTCGCGCGTACCGCGTGGGGCACGCCGGTTTCCTCGACGTCGCCATGCGCTATGCCGTGGACCTGGGCGGTTCCGGCAGCGCGGCGGCCATCATCCGCATGGTCAATCGCAGCGCCGTGTACATCGACCGGGTGTGCGAGCAGGTCGGTGTGGCCTACGAGCAGGAACGCGACCGGTGGGTGGGCAGTCGCGGCGGGCTGCGGCAGGAATGGGTGGCACGGGTGCTCGACGGCACGGCCGACGACATCGGCCAAGCCGAGCGGGTGCTGCGCTATCCCCTGACCGGTCGCCACGTCGCGGTGAATGCCTGGACCGATCCGCAGGTCTCGGCACGGGCCGCGGTGGAATTCCTGGATGCTGTTCGCGCGGCGCTGGTTCCACTGTTCGGCAATCCGCGCCGGGCGTTGCTGGTGCCGACCGACGAACGCGAAGTGCGGCTGTGGTTCTCGATCGCCCGTGACACCACGATCGATGTCGACGCCGTCGAGCGCGCGCTGTCGGCCATGTCGCTGCCGGTGCGGGTCGCGATCGGCGGGTGCGGCGCGGGCGTCGCCGGTTTCCGTCGGAGTCTGCGCCGCGCCGACCGGGTACGCGAACTCGTACTGCTCGCCGGGGCGGGCGCGCCGAGGGCGGTGTCCTACGACCAGGTGGCGGCCATCGCGCTGCTCGGCGGCGACATCGAGGAATTGCGTCAGTACGTGGCCGATCACCTGGGTGAGCTCGCCACCGACAATCAGCGCAATCTCTGGTTGCGCGAAACGCTGCGCGTCTTCCTGGCCAACAACCGCGGTTACGCCGCGGCCGCCCAGGAATTGGCCGTGCACCGCAACACCATTCAATACCGGGTGGGGCAGGCGCTCGACCTGATCGGCCACGACTTCACCGATCACGACCGCACGCTGCACCTGCACCTGGCGTTGCAGGCCGCGCGCTGGCTGGGGCCCGCCGTACTCCGGCCGGGCTCGCCGGCCTGAGCGACGGGGGAGACGCCGTTGTGCGCTCCGCACGAAAGTTGTACGAAGTTTCGGCGTCGCCGAATATGGTCCGCCGCCCATCCCGGTTCGTAGCATTCCCCGGAATATGCAGCTCGGATGAGGAGAAACCGCTGTGTCACAGCTGGAAACCGCGCGCGGCCCGATCGACACCGCTGAAATCGGAGTGACACTGATGCACGAGCACGTTTTCGTGCTCACAGGGGACATCCAGCAGAACTATCCGGCCGAGTGGGGTTCCGAAGAAGAACGCATCGCCGACGCCGTACAGCGTTTGCGCGTCGCCTACGACGCGGGTGTGCGCACGGTGGTCGACCTGACAGTGGTGGGGCTGGGCCGCTATATCCCCCGTATCCAGCGGATCGCCGAGCAACTGCCGCTGAACCTGGTGGTCGCCACCGGCGTCTACACCTACGGCGATGTCCCGTTCTTCTTCCACTACCGCGGGCCCGCTCTGAACGAGATCGTCGGCGCGCAGGTCCCCGACCCGATGGTCGACATGTTCGTCGGCGACATCCGCGACGGCATCGCGGGCACCGGAGTGAAGGCCGGCATGCTCAAGTGCGCGATCGACCGGCAAGGGCTCACCCCCGGCGTCGAACGCGTGATGCGCGCGGTCGCGAAAGCCCATCTCGAGACCGGCGTCCCGATCACGGTGCACACCCATCCGGAGTCCCGCAGCGGGCTCGACGTCAAGCGCGTGATGTGCGACGAGGAAGGCGTCGACCCCGGCCGGATCGTGCTCGGTCACAGCGGCGACACCACCGATTGCGACCACCTCGCCGCACTGGCCGACGCGGGATTCGTGCTCGGCATGGACCGCTTCGGCATCAACCTCGACACCACCTTCGAAGCCAGGGCAGACACCCTGATCGAGATGGTGCGCCGCGGCTACACCGACCGGATGGTGCTCTCCCAGGACGCGAGCTGCTACCTGGACTGGATCGAGCCGGCCGCCATGGCCGCCCTGCCGCAGTGGCACTACACCCACCTGTTCGACGACGTGTTCCCCTACGTGCTCGAACGCGGCGTCGCCCAGGAGCAGATCGACGCCATGCTCGTGGACGTCCCGCGCGCGTTCTTCGAGGCTGGAACACGCTGACGTGGCCGCGAACCGTCCGGCCCGATAGGATCGCCGCTCAACCCTTACTCGGATCGTCCGGCACGTTCCTGCCGGGATGGGATGTGTATTCGCTATGGCCACGGTGACCTTCGACAACGCGACGCGGCTCTACTCCGGCTCCGCCAAACCCGCGGTGGACCAGTTGAACCTGGAGATCGAGGACGGCGAGTTCCTCGTGCTGGTCGGCCCGTCCGGCTGCGGGAAATCGACCTCGCTGCGCATGCTCGCCGGACTGGAGGAGGTCAACGGCGGCCGCATCCTGATCGGCGACAAGGACGTGACGCACGCCGAGCCGAAGGAACGCGATATCGCCATGGTGTTCCAGAACTACGCGCTCTACCCGCACATGACCGTCGCGGAGAACATGGGCTTCGCGCTGAAACTGGCCAAGGTCGCCAAGGCGGAGAAGGAGAAGCGGGTCCTGGAGGCGGCCAAGCTGCTGGACCTGGAGCCCTACCTGGATCGCAAACCGAAGGCGTTGTCCGGCGGTCAGCGCCAGCGGGTCGCGATGGGCCGCGCGATCGTGCGCCAGCCGCAGGTTTTCCTGATGGACGAGCCGCTGTCCAACCTGGACGCCAAGCTGCGCGTGCAGACCCGCACCCAGATCGCCCAGTTGCAACGCAGGCTCGCCACCACGACGGTGTACGTCACCCACGACCAGGTCGAGGCGATGACCATGGGTGATCGCGTCGCGGTGCTGAAGGACGGCCTGCTGCAGCAGTGCGCCACGCCGCGCGACCTCTACCGCGATCCGGCCAACGTGTTCGTCGCGGGGTTCATGGGCTCACCGGCCATGAACCTGTTCACCCTTCCCGTGGCCGACGGCCGGGTGGAGCTGGGCGGGCACGCGCTCGCGCTGCCGCGCTCGGTCGCGGACGCGGCCGGCGCCACCGTGACGGTCGGCATCCGGCCGGAGCACTTCGAGCTGGGCAACGGCTCCGGCATCGAAATGGAGGTCGACGTGGTGGAGGAACTCGGTTCCGACGCCTACATCTACGGCCGCACCCTCACCGCGGGTGGAACCGACGGTTCGGGGGAAACCATTGTGGCGCGCGCGGATTGGCGCAATCCGCCGGCGAAGGGCACACGGCTGCGCCTGTCCACCGAGGCCGAGCACGTCTACTTCTTCGACACCGAGGGACACAGGCTCAACTGAGTTCGCCACCGCGGCCCGCTCGTCCGGCCTGCGAGCGGGCCTGGTGCGATGAGTTCGCCGCTGCCCTCGCGCGGCAACCCCCGAACGGGCCTGGTGCGATCCGATCCGTCCCGCCTGCTCGGCGACCCGTGAACGCCGCCCTGGCGCGGCCGACTCCGCCGCGGCCCGCCCGCTCGACAATCGAGACCGGTGGCCTGGTTCGATGATTCCGCCGCCACCCCGCTCGGCGACCCGTGAACGGCCTTGGTGCGGCCGACTCCGCCGCGCCCCCGCTCGCCCGGCAACCGTGAACCTGGCGGGTGCGATGAAGTCCGCCGCGGCCCGGCTCGCTCGGCGATCCAGAGCGGGCCGGTGCGATCGAATCCGCTCGTCCGGCGCCATGCCGTGAGCGGCTCGTGTGGTCAGCCCGTCGCGTCCGATCGGCGGCGTTCGCGCAGTTGGTGCGCGTACTCCTCGTTGAGCCGCACGCCCAGTTCCTCCAGTTCGATCTCGCGGCCCGACGCGCTGCGCACCTGCACCCGCACCGGGGCGCCGGTCGCCTCCTCGACCAAGAGCAGCGGCGCCGGACCCGATTGCAGGTAGGCGTCGCCCCACTGCATGAGCGCGAGCACGGCGGGCAGCAGATCCCGTCCCATCCGGGTGAGCACGTATTCGTGCCGGGTGCGCTTGCCTTCCTCCTGGTACGGCTGTTTCGTCAGCAAGCCCGCCTCGGTGAGCTTGCGCAGCTGGGCGGCGGCGGCCGCGTCGGTGATGCCGACCCGGCTGGCGAACCCGTCGAACCGCCGGGTTCCGTAGTACGCCTCGCGCAGGATGAGCACCGCCGAGCGCGTGCCGACGATGTCC